>CAJMOI010000134.1 GCA_905215105.1 uncultured bacterium | reverse complement strand
GCGAAAAAGTCCTTTATCGCCCCGTCGGCCACTATGACCATTCACCCGGTGCGGATGAACGGCCTGATGCTGGGTGTACCCCAGACACTGGATTATTTTCAGCGGATGCAGGATCGAATCACCCGGTTTGTCACCCACAATTCTCACATTTCTCCCGAGCGGTTCACCCGGCTTTCCATGAATACCCAGGAACTGGTGCTGGACGTGGGAACCGTGCTGGAAGGGGAAGACGCCGTGGAGTGCGGCCTGATTGATTCTCTGGGTTCTCTGTCCGACGCGCTGGAAGCCCTGTACGACATGATTGAAAAGGACGCCGGAAAAGCAAAAAAATCCGGAAAGAAGAAAAAAAGCAAGTGAAGGTTCGGTACAGAGCGCATCTGCGGTATCATGCGCTCTGTTTTTCCGAAAGAGAGGAGGGGGTCTGATGGCACAGACCAGAAAAACAACAGGCGCCAAAAAACCGGCGGCGAAAAAGCCGTCCGGTTCCACAGGAAGCAAAAAAACCTCCGGCAGCAAAAGCCGGAGCCAAAGTCAGAGCCGCAGCCGCAGTCAAAGCAGCCAGAGCCGCGGGCCCAGTAAAGAACAGCTGCAAAAGTTACAGGAATTGCAGCACCGCAGGAACCAGCGCAACGCCATTATTCTCTTTGTGTTCGCTCTGTTTCTGCTGCTGCTGGTGATTTTCCCCGGGGAAAGCGGCTGGAACGCCATGCATGGCTTTATGTGGGGAATGTTCGGCACCTGGTCGATTCTCTGGCCGGTACTGGTGATCTACATAGCGGTGGTGACCGCAAAAGAGCAGGGCGGCAACAGCCTGCATACCCGGGTACTGCTGTCGGTGCTGGTACTGCTGCTATGCTGTTCCGCCAGCTACGTATTTTCCGACATCCATTTTGACCGGAACGGCGGCTATTTCCCCATGCTGGGAAGGCTGTATGAAGAAAGCCGTCAAATGGGCGGTTCCGGCCTGTTCGGCGGAATTCTGGGCTTTCCCTTTGCCGGACTGCTGGGCAGTCTCGGTTCCAAAATCGTGGTAATGCTGCTTCTATTTTTAACTCTGCTGATTTTGACCGGAACCACATTGCTCCAGCTGTTCCGCACCGTTTCCAAGCCGGCCCGATCGGTGGCCAGCCGTGTCAGCCGGAACCACCAGACCCAGGAAATTTATATTCCCAGAGACCAGCGGGAACAGGAGGAGGAAAAACCCTCCAGACAGCGGAGTATGTACATCGCATCGGAAAACGAGCTGCCCCCGAAGAAGAAAAAACAGGCGGAACAGCCGTCTCAGCCTGAGCCTGCTCCGGCAAAGGCCGACAGCGGGAAAAAGGATCTTTTCGAGGTCACAGGGATCGAAAAACCCAAAACATCCCCTGCATCTCCGGCTTCCGCAGAAAAGCTGGCCGCGGCAAAAGAGGCTCTTCTGGAAGCCACCAGCGGAAAATCGGTTGCCGCTCAAACGTCTTCGCCGTCTCCGGCTTCTTCCCGGTCTGTGCCGGAATCTTCCGTGCAGCCGGCTTCCCAGCCGTCCAAACCGGCGCAGGAGTCTACGGCAGAAAAGGCCGCTCCATCGGTCCCGGAAGTGGTTCCCGTTCCGGAAAACGCAGACGGTTATGTGTTCCCGCCGGTTTCCATGCTGGAACCCAGCAAGGTGATCGATGCTTCTTTGGAGCTGGAGGAACAGCAGCACAACGGCCAATTGTTGATCCAGACCCTCAAGAGCTTTGGCGTACAGGCCAAAATTCTGGATATCTGCCGCGGCCCGTCTGTTACCCGCTATGAGCTTCAGCCTGCGGCTGGCGTGAAAATCAGCAAGATCACCAACCTGTCCGATGACATTGCCATGAATCTGGCGGCAGCCGGTGTCCGGATTGAAGCGCCCATTCCGGGAAAAGCCGCAGTCGGCATTGAAATTCCCAACCGCCACAGAAGCGTGGTGCGGATGCGGGAGCTGATTGAATCCAACTCTTTCCTGACGGCCAAAAGCCGGCTGACGGTGACGCTGGGGCGGGACATTACCGGACAGATTGCCTGTGCCGACCTTTCCAAAATGCCCCATATCCTCATTGCCGGTACTACCGGTTCCGGTAAGTCGGTCTGTATCAACTCGCTGATTATCAGTATGCTCTATAAGGCCAGCCCGGAGGAAGTCCGGCTGCTGATGATTGACCCCAAGGTGGTGGAGCTGGGCATTTACAACGGCATTCCCCATCTGCTGGTTCCCGTGGTCACCGATCCCCGGAAAGCCTCCGGCGCACTGAGCTGGGCGGTGAAGGAAATGGACAACCGGTACCGGATTTTTGCTGACTGCAATGTCCGCGATCTGGCCGGTTATAATCATCTGGCAAAGGAAAACGACTACAAGGACGAGGACGGACAGTCCATGCCCGCCATGCCCCAGATTGTCATTATCATCGACGAGCTGGCGGATCTGATGATGGTGGCTTCCAACGAGGTGGAGGACTCCATCTGCCGTCTTGCCCAGAAAGCCCGTGCCGCCGGTATGCATCTGGTTGTGGCCACCCAGCGCCCCTCTGTGGATGTGGTTACCGGCCTGATTAAAGCCAACATTCCCAGCCGTATCGCCTTTACCGTGTCCTCGCCTGTGGATTCCCGTACCATTCTGGACACCGGCGGAGCGGAAAAGCTGCTGGGACAGGGCGATATGCTCTTTGCGCCGGTGGGCTGTCAGAAACCCACCCGAATTCAGGGCTGTTACGTCAGCGACAGCGAAGTGGAGTCCATCGTCAACTTTGTCAAGCACACTCGGGAAGAGGTTACCTATGACGGAGCGGTGATGGAGGAAATCGAGAAAAACGCCGCCGCGGAACGGGAGAAGAACGACGACGGAAACGATCATTCCGAACAGGACCCCATGCTCAACGAAGCCATCAAGTGCGTGGTGGAAGCGGGGCAGGCGTCTACCTCCCTTTTACAGCGCCGTCTGCGTCTTGGTTATGCCCGTGCAGGCCGTCTGATTGACGAGCTGGAACAGCTGGGCGTGGTCGGGCCCCATGAAGGCTCCAAGCCCCGTCAGGTGCTGATGTCCTATCAGCAGTGGCTGGAACGGGTTTCCCAACAGCCCGATTGATGGTTATTTTTACTGAACGATTCAAAAGGAGAACGATATGGCTTTTTTACCCATTACCATGGAGGAAGTCCGTGAGCGGGGATGGGATCAGGTGGATTTCGTCCTGGTGACCGGAGATGCCTATGTGGATCACAACACCTTCGGCACCGCCATTATTTCCCGGGTGCTGGAGGACGCCGGATATCGGGTGGCGATTCTGGCCCAGCCCGACTGGAAAACCGACCGGGACTTTCAGCGCTTCGGCCGTCCCCGTCTGGGATTCATGTGCAATTCCGGCAATCTGGATTCCATGGTGGCCCACTATACCACCGCACGGAAACGCCGCAGCGACGACGCCTATTCTCCGGGAAAAAAGCCCGGACGCCGTCCTGACCGCGCCGTGATTGTCTATTCGAAAATTCTCAAGCGGCTGTATCCCGATGTTCCCGTGGTGATCGGTGGATTGGAAGCCTCCCTCCGCCGCTTCGCCCATTATGATTATTGGGAAAACAAAATCCGCCCCTCCATCCTCCTGGATTCGGGCGCGGACCTGCTTTCCTTCGGCATGGGCGAGCGCCAGACGCTGGAAATCGCGCGGCGGCTGGATGCAGGGGAATCCGTCAAAACCATGACGGACATCCGGGGAACCTGTTATGTTGTTCCCAGCAATGAATACCAGCCCGGCCCGGCTGTGGACTGTCCCAGTTTTGAGCAGGTCTGCGCTTCCAAACGGGAATACGCCGTGTCCTGCCGCAAACAGCAGGACGAGCAGGACGCAGTTCGGGGAAAACGGGTTATCCAGCGCCATGGACATCAGATTGTGGTGCAGAATCCGCCGGCCATGCCCCTGACCCAGGAAGAGCTGGACCATGTGTTTGAGCTGCCCTATGAGGGAACCTATCACCCGGTTTATGAAGCAGAGGGCGGCGTCCCCGCCATTGAAGAGGTGGAATTCTCCATCACCCATAACCGGGGCTGTTTCGGCGCCTGCAATTTCTGCTCCATCGCCTTCCATCAGGGAAGAGCCATCACCACCCGCAGTGAGGATTCGGTGGTGCGGGAAGCGGAAAAGCTGATTCAGAAGCCCAATTTCAAAGGATACATCCACGATGTGGGCGGCCCCACCGCCAATTTCCGGCTGCCCTCCTGCCGCAAACAGGCACAGCTGGGACTGTGTAAAGGGAAAAAGTGCCTGGCGCCCAAGCCCTGTCCTGCATTGGAGGCTGACCACACCGAATACCTCCACCTGCTGCGCAGGCTGAGAAAGCTGCCGGGGGTGAAAAAGGTCTTTATCCGCTCCGGTATCCGCTATGACTATGTGATGCAGGACCCGGACGGCACTTTCCTGCGGGAACTGGTGCAGCATCACGTCAGCGGCCAGCTCCGTGTGGCGCCGGAACACTGTTCCGCCCCGGTGCTGGACTGCATGGGCAAGCCCCACATTGAGCCCTACTATGCATTCCAGAAACGCTTTTATGAAATCACCAAGTCCATCGGCAAAAAGCAGTATCTGGTGCCTTACCTGATGTCCTCTCATCCGGGCAGTACCCTGCGGGACGCCATCGAGCTTTCCCTGTTTTTGAAAAAAGAACACCTGCGCCCGGAACAGGTACAGGATTTTTACCCCACCCCCGGCACCATTTCCACCTGTATGTTCTATACCGGCCTGGACCCCTACACTCTGAAAGAAATCTATGTGCCCCGCACAGACCGGGAAAAGGGAATGCAGCGTGCATTGCTCCAGTACTATGAGCCCAAAAATCACGCGATTGTGGTGCGGGCGCTCCGGGAAGCGGGAAGAAGCGACCTGATCGGTTTCGGCCCGGAGTGTCTGGTTCGTCCCTTGCCGGGTGAAACCGTTCCCCAGTCCGGAAAGACCGCTGGAAAACGTCCGGCGGGCAGAAAAGTTCCCCAGAAACCCGGAAAGAAAAACGCCAGACCCAAACACCGCTGAGCGGATGGAAATAAGGAGGAGACAAATTCATGAGAACCCTGATTATTGACCGTTTCGAAGGGGCCCTTGCTGTCTGTGAGCAGGAGGGCAGTGAAAAGCTGTTCGGCATTGACCGTCAGGAGCTGCCTGCCGGAGCAAAAGAGGGCACGGTGCTGAAAATCACCGATGAGGGAGAGCTGATCATCGACGAAGAGGAAACCCGCCGCCGTCGGGAGAAGCTGTTGGCCCGTCAAAAAAAACTGCTGCAAAAGTAAGGGCTTTTTTATACTTTGT
>CAJMOI010000133.1 GCA_905215105.1 uncultured bacterium | reverse complement strand
CAAGGGCAAAATACACTGTTTGGGCAAGGCAGTACATTCTTCTTGATGATTTTTTCGATAATCAATGGAACGGCTTTTACTACCAGATTGGGTTTGATGACGACTTTGATCCCCGGATGCAGGAGCTTTTCCGCTTCCAGCAAATCAAACTGACGGGCCACCGTGCTCCGAAGCTGCTCCCAGTCATAGCCGGAGCAGGCGGAAAGGCAAACTGTATTTTCCTCCCCCATTACAGACGCCCCATAAAGCGCTCAATCCGGCGAAGCGCCTCGCTGATATGTTTGATGGAATAGGAATAGGAAATGCGGGCAAAACCCTCTCCGCACTCGCCGAAAGCGTTGCCGGGAACCACTGCAACATGCTCGTCATACAGCAGCTTTTCACAGAACTCCTCGGAGCTGAGGCCGCTCTTTTTCAGGCTGGGAAACACATAGAAAGCGCCTTCCGGCTCAAAGCAGGTCAGGCCCAGACGGTTCAAACCGTCCACAATCAGGCGGCGGCGCATGTCATACTGACTGCGCATATACTCGATATCCTCATCGCCATTGCGCAGCGCCTCCATGGCAGCATATTGCGCGGTTGTCGGCGCGCTCATAATGGCGTACTGGTGCAGCTTGGTCATAGGCGCAAGAATCTCCCTGGGGCCTACGGCAAAGCCCAAACGCCAGCCGGTCATGGCAAACATTTTGGAAAAACCGTTGACCACAATGGTCCGTTCCTTCATGCCCGGCAGAGAGGAAAAGCACACATGCTTTTCTTTTCCATAGGTCAGTTCTCCATAAATTTCATCGGACAGCACCAGCAGATTGTGCTCCCGCACCACTTCGGCGATGGCTTCCAGATGCTCCCGGCGCATGACGGCGCCAGTGGGGTTATTGGGGAAAGGCAGAATCAGCAGCTTGGTTTTGTCGGTAATCTTGCTGCGCAGTTCTTCCGCTGTCAGACGGAAATGGTTTTCGGCCTTGGTCTCGATTACCACTGGCACGCCCTTGGCCATCTGGGTCATGGGCACATAACAGACAAAGCTGGGCTCCGGAATCAGCACCTCATCGCCGGGATTGATGAGAGAGCGGATGCACATATCCAGTGCTTCGGAACCACCCACTGTCACCAGCACATCGGTTTTGGGCTCATAGGTCACGCCGTATTTCCGATTCATCCAGGAACAGATCTCTTCCCGAAGCTCCATAAAGCCCCGGTTAGGGGAATACCAGGTTTTTCCCTTTTCCAGTGTGCGGATGCCTTCCTGACGGACATGATAGGGCGTGGAAAAATCCGGTTCACCGATACTCAGGGAGATCACATTGTCCATTTCACTGGCAATGTCAAAAAACCGGCGAATTCCCGAAGGCTTCACCTGCTGAACCTCCCGGTTCAAAAAAGACTGATAGTCAATCACTCCAACTGTCCCTTCTTTCGTCAGTTTCTTCGTCCACAAAGGAAACGCCTCCGTCTTTGTAACGGGTCAGGAAAAAGTGCGTGGCAGTGGCCAGCACGCCGTCCAGAGGAGACAGCCGCCGTGCCACAAACATGGCGATATCCTGCATACTCTTTCCGCTGACGATCACCGCCAGATCAAAACCGCCGGACATGAGGCTGACGCTTTCCACCTCGCTGAATGCCATCACACGGTTGGCAATCTCGTCAAAACCGCGGTCACGCTTAGGGCTGACTTTCAGTTCAATCAAAGCAGAAGCCCGGTTTTCATCGGCTTTTTCCCAGTTAATCAGGGCCTGATATCCCTTGATGACGCCTTTTGCTTCATAATCGGCAATGGCCTTTTCCACTTCTTCCTTTGTGCAGTCAAGCATGGCAGCCAGCTGCTCGCTGGGAATACGGGCGTTTTCCTTCAGAATTTGCAGTAATTTATCCATAATAGCACCTCCAGATTCGGATATCCAAGCGGGATACCCCTGTTTCTATACAAATCAAGACGGATTTTCCGTCAGGTCAGCGAAATCAGCTTGGGACTGCGCTTTTCATACACGGTGTAATGGGTGAATCCGGCCTCCTGAATCACCTGCAATCCAGCTTCGATTCCCGCTCCTACATCTTTCCAGCGGTGAGAATCGGAACCAATGGTCACATATTTTCCGCCGTGTTCCCGGAACCGGCGCACCAGATGGAGGGACGGCAGCGTCATGCCAATTTTCTGGCGCAGACCGGAAGTGTTTACTTCCAGCGCTTTTTCTTTTTCCGCCAGTCGTTTCAGGATTTTGTCCACTTTATAATCATAACGTCCCAGATCCACCGGAATGCCCGCTTCCCCGACGATGTAGCGGAGAGGATAGGTCAAATGGGCCAGAGAGTCAAAGCCGCCCCACTCCACCATTTCCAGAAGCTCGTCCAGATAAGAGTCCAGCAGCGCGTAAATATTTTCCTGCCGGTAATCGAGGAAATAGAAATCCTCTTTCCCCCGAATATTGTGAACGGAACCCAATACAAAATCATAGTCAGCTCCGCTGAGAATGGACTGCGCCACCGAAAGACTCTGCATGGGCTGTCCCAATTCAATTCCGGCATAAATCCGAAGGCGGCTTTCACATCTGACTGCTGCCTGACGGGCTTCCAGATACGAGCGCGGAACAGACTGGTGATAACCGTCCTTAAAATAATCGTTGCATTCACAGTGGTCGGTAATGGCAATCGCATGCAAACCGGCGCGTTCTGCCGCCTGACACATCATGGCCGCGGAATCATTTCCGTCGGGAGAACAAAGGGTATGAGTGTGACAATCGGACAAACAGGGAAATGCCATGGAATTTCGGTCCTTTCGTTGAGGTTTTTCCGCCCTGTCGGGGGTCAGAATTTCTTTTTCCGCACCAGCATCCGGTGAAGATGATAAACACCTCGGCTGGCAACCGACAGGGGCAGTGTATCATAAGCACGGGTATACAGCCGTACCAGTCCGGCATCCTTCCGGCTTTCCGCAAAGGTCTTCATGGGAATATCTGCATAGGGAGAAATGGAGCGATAATAGCGGTAATACTGTCCGCCCCACACCTTGCAGTCCGTAAACCAGGGTTTGTTGGGGAAGGAGCCTCCGATATAGTGGAGGATGACCACATTCTTCCGGGCCTGTTCGTATTCCTCCACGGTAAAGGTGGGCTTTTCCGGCCGGTTCAAGCTGGCAGCCCACCGGTAAGAACGGTCGCTGATGCCGGCGGGAAAATCATATCGCAAATCCAGATGCACCACGTCCTCCTCGGGGAATTCCAGATTCAGCAGTGTCTGATCCGGATAGCGGAAACGGGCACCATCCCGGCGCAGGCGCTCCTGCAAAACCGCATCCATATGCCGGGCGCGGTATTCTTTCAGATTCAGCAGCAGAAAACCGCCGTTAAAATAGAAGTGACTCTGCCAGAAGGGATCGTCCGGAGCCATGGAGAGAAACACCGGCACATCCAGCACAGCGCCTGTCAGTTTGCCCTCCAGGTCTGTCTGCCACAGCTCATGGAGGGAAGACAGCACCACCATATCACAGTCAATCCACAGAAGACGGTCAATATCGGGGAACAGCTCTTCTGTAAATACATAAAGATACGCGTTGCAGGTGCCTTTCCAGCCCTGAGGCGCATATTCTTTCTGAATGCGCTCCACATACCCGGTGCAGTCGATAATGTCTATCTGTCCCCGGGGATAGGGATCAGCGGCAGCTTCCAGACGGCGGCGGCTTTCCTCGGAAATATTTTCAGCCAGAATATGGACGCATACATCGTCGTTCCGGTTGTTTTCAAAAACGGATACCGCTGACACCGCCGCATGGCTGCAATATCCGTCGTTAGTCACGTAACAGACATGGATCATGTTCTTTCTTCTCCTATCTGCGGTTTTTTCGATTCATTCCAAAACAATGTGTATTTCTTATTGTATCACAGCTGTCTCATTCTGAAAAGAGCAGAGCCGCGTTTTTTTCCGGACGAGAATCACCGGGCGCTTGTTTGTACAACCGGCATCAAAAGAACGATTGTCGAAAAAAGCCCCCCTGCTCCCTGTCAGGGCTTGACTTTTGCTGCATTCTCCTTCATAATTTAAAGACAAACAAACTTGGAGGGATTCAACTATGCGCGCTGTGATTACAGTTATCGGTAAGGATATGGTGGGCATTCTGGCAAAGGTTTCTGCCGTCTGCGCGGAAAACGGAGTGAACGTGGTGGAAGTAACCCAGTCCATTTTGCAGGAGATGTTCGCCATGATTATGATGGTGGATATTTCCGGCTGCACCGTTCCCTTTAACGAGCTTTCCGACAAGCTGACCGGACTCGGGGACGAAATGAACCTGAAAATTCATGTGATGCACGAGGACATTTTCAACTCCATGCACCGCATTTGAGCCGTTTCTGGCTGCTCACTGTTTTAAAATTCAATCGGGAGGCCGTGAAAGTATGCTCAATAGCCATGATATACTGGAAACCATCAATATGATCGACAACGAAAACCTGGACGTGAGAACCATCACCATGGGTATTTCGCTGCTGGACTGCATTGACCCGGACGCAAACCGGGCCTGTGACAAAATTTACGACAAGATCTGCCGCTATGCTCAGAATCTGGTAAAAACCGGCGAGGACATCAGCAAAGAGTACGGAATCCCGATTATTCACAAGCGGATCTCCGTCACCCCCATTTCCATGATCGCAGGCGCTAACCCCGGCGTTGATCCGGTTCGTTTTGCGCTGGCGCTGGACCGTGCCGCCGAGACGGTGGGCGTAAACTTCATCGGCGGTTATTCCGCATTGGTACACAAGGGCTTCAGCCCCGGAGATTATGCCCTGATCGAGAGCATTCCCGAGGCACTGGACCGCACCAATTTCGTCTGCTCCTCTGTAAACATCGGTTCTACCAAGGCCGGTATCAACATGGACGCAGTTGCCAAAATGGGACGCATTGTCCGGGAAGTGGCAGAGCGCACCGCTGACCGGGACTGCATCGGCGCCGCCAAGCTGGTGGTGTTCTGCAATGCCCCCGAGGATAACCCCTTCATGGCTGGTGCATTCCACGGAACCGGCGAACCGGACTGCGAAATCAACGTGGGCGTTTCCGGCCCTGGCGTGGTGCGTGCAGCACTGGCAAAGGCCGGCGACTGTGACATCACCGCCATTGCCGATATTATCAAAAAGACCGCTTTCAAGGTCACCCGTATGGGCCAGCTGGTGGCACAGGAAGCTTCCCGCCGTCTGTGCGTGCCTTTCGGCATTGTGGACCTGTCTCTGGCTCCCACTCCTGCCATCGGCGACAGTGTGGCATATATTCTGGAGGAAATGGGTCTGGAGTGCTGCGGCGCACACGGCACCACCGCTGCGCTGGCACTGCTCAATGACGCTGTGAAAAAGGGCGGCG
>CAJMOI010000132.1 GCA_905215105.1 uncultured bacterium | reverse complement strand
GGCCGGTGGATGAAATCATGGACTATCGGAATACGCCGGAAATCAGAGAGAAGCTGGATAAGCTGGTAGACTCCGACTCCTCATCTTTGTCGATGATTTATATGTATTTGCAGAATATACAGACACCCATTCAGATGGTAGAGTCTTCCGCCAATGATATTGCTTATGAAGAAAATCCTGAGGAGGAAAAAGCCTATTGGGAAGCGATCATGATTCCCAAAATCATGTCCGAGTGGAAAAAAGAACTTTTGATGGAAGAGGGATATGAGAATCTGCAAGAGCAAAGCCTTTTGGGAAAAGAAAATGAGGAGTTCCTTCCGTTTGGCGCAATGTCAATGGGAAGTCGAGACTGGTTTGACTATCAGTTCGGTATGATGGGGTTTGGCCTTATATGGGCTGCTTCACTGGTATTGGCGGGAATCATTGCCGCCCGGAGCCTTGGCGGAAGTTTTCAAAATCAGATGCCGGGAATGCTGTATACACAGAAAAAAGGCCGGAGAACAGCACTTTATAAAGTGCTGTCGGTCATGGCGGTATCCGGTGGGGTATATCTGGCACTTTCCCTGGTGTTTACACTGGTTTGTATCTGGATATTCCGGTTGGATTGGTATTGGGATGTTTCTCTGGCTGCTATGACGACTACCCGGTTCCCCGTTACCGTTGGAGAGTATTGGCTGTTCCAACTGGGTGTAGGGCTGGCGTCAGTGCTCATTATGGCGCTGATTTTCTCGGCGGCTATGATGGTTACCCGGAGTTTTTATGCCGGTTCTGCGATTTCAGTAGGGATTTCCCTGCTGTTGCTGGGGCTGGTCCAGATGGTGCCTGCCGTACAGAGTTCATTCCTGCTTATGGGCAGCCCTATTGGCCTGTTTTTACAGGCTGGCAAGTTTTTACAGGAGCAGTTCCTGTTTTCCATCTTGCCCCATTTTGAGGGCATCATGCTGCTGATCTGGTTTGGCATCGCCGCAGGGCTGGGGGCAGTTGGGTTTATGAGGTTCCGCAAGGCGTCACTGTAATTTTACAGGTATACGGGCGGCTGATAGCCGTACTCCCCCAGTCGGCTTACGCCGCCAGCCCCCTCGAAGAAGGGGCCTTTAGCCTCCCTCTTTGAGGGAGGTGGCACGCGTAGCATGCCGGAGGGAGTTTATTAAAGGAGGAAATATCATGTCGATTTTCTGGCAGGAGTGCAAACATATCCTGCGCAGCAGGTTTTTCTGGGTAGTGCTGGTGCTGGGAGTGGCTTTGAGCGTCAATACCGTTTATACAACTTCAGGTTATTTTAAAGCTGTCAATGTCACGGACATTTCCATTTCTTATGCGTTTACTGAGAAATACGGGACTTCTTTTACTCAAAAAGACGCAGAGAAATTTGTAAAATATTATATGACAGAAACAGAAGAAGGGAAGGAACTGGTACAGAATATTCAGAAAGATTCCGGGGTGAAAGAGATTTCCCCAGAAGAAATTATCGATGCATATAATAACGAGTCTTCCCAGATTCCTGCTGAGCTTGAAGCTGTACTGCAAAAAATGGAAGAGGACGGTCGGGATGAAGACGCGGAATATTCAAATATTTTATATTATCTGGATATATTGCAAAGACCGTTAGAGTTGGCAGAAAACAATTCATTGAATCCAGAAAGCTATAATATGAAAGAAAAAGGGAACAAATGGCTGGAGGAATCTGGAAAATACTTCCCGAAATGGAAGCAGGAGCTGATTCTGGATAGTTACGACCGTTTAGAGGAGCGGGTAGAGGAGATTCGGAAAAATGGGGAAAACCACCAGATGCTTCCAATAATAATGAGCTCTTATGGAAACAGAGAATGGTTCAGCTTTCAGTTTGCAGGAGGCAGCGCTATGGCTGTACTGTGGGTATTCGCTTTTGTATTGGCAGGCATTGCCGCAGCTCGCAGCCTTGGCGGCAGTCTGATGAACCATATACAGGGAATGGTATATACCGGTAAAAAGGGCAGAAAACTGATTTGGCGTAAAACTCTGTCGGTGCTGGCCGTTTCAGGAAGTGTCTATGTTCTGCTCTATCTAATGGTTACGGTTTTCTACATTTCCCTGTTCCGGCTGGATCTGTATTGGAATGTCCCTCTGGCCTCTATGGTGGATTATATGGACAGCATCATTCCCCGATTCCCTATTACCGTTGGCGGTTACTGGTGGTTCCAGCTGGGCGTGGGATTGGGCGCAGTACTCATTATGGCACTGTTTTTTTCTGCAGCTATGATACTGACCAAAAATTTTTATGCAGGTTCCGCTATTTCCATTGCGCTTCCACTGTTCCTGATAATGATGATTTTTATGGAACCGAATGCTGCAAGAAATTCCCTGTGCATGATGAGCACTCCCATCGGCCTGTATTTGAATGTAGGGAATTTTGCACAGCCGCAATCCTTCCTGTTTTCCATCTTGCCCCACTTTGAGGGCCTCTCCCTGCTGGTTTGGGGCGGATTTGCTGCTATATTGGCTGTGCTGGGATTTGTGCGGTTCCGCAAAGCAGCACTGTAGTTCTCATTTTTCACACATTTCCGCCATGAGGAATACCCTGATACCAGAAGCGTTCTGGAAGGGGGACCCTCATGGCGGTTTTGTCTTTGCTGCTGTTTGCACTCTCGGGCAATCTGGATAATCTGGTCATCGGCCTTGCTTATGGAATGCGGGGCATCCGGATTCGGTTGGAAGCCGGGGTGCTCATCAGTGGAATGGTATTGGCGGGGACTGGAATTTCCATGATACTGGGGCAGAGCCTGCTGTGTTTTCTGCCGTTGGATTTTGCCCGCTTTTTAGGCAGCGCTGTAATGATGGGCCTTGGTCTTGGCTGTTTGTGGAACGTGTGGAAGAACCGCAAGGAACCGGCTGGGGAGGAACAGTGGCCCAGCCGCCACCCGGAACAATTTGATAAAGACGGTTCCCGGCATATCGACTGGAAGGAGTCGTTAGCGCTGGGCGGTGCGCTGGCTCTCAATAATGTGGGGCTTGGCCTTGGCGCAGGCGCGGTAGGGCTGCGGCTGGTTCCGGCCTGTACAGCGGTGTTCTGTGTCAGCTTTGGCCTGCTGTACGGCGGGAATTTTCTGGGAAGAAAGCGGAGAAAACAGGACAGCGGACGGGGGATGGAGGCACTTTCAGGGGTGCTGATGGTTTTGCTGGGGATGTGGGAGTGGTTTCTGTAACTTGTGGAATATCGCTGATTTTTTCGTTGACAACCAGAGAAGGGCTGTCTATAATAAAAGCGACACGGGCGCTGCGGAGGTTCCGCGGCGCTTTTTTACAAATTTTTTTACAAAGCGGAAAGGATGAAACACATGAAAGAGAAAATCATCATGGAAATCTGCTGTAGTTCCGCTGACGATGTGATTCAGGCGGAAAAAGGCGGTGCTGACCGGGTTGAACTCAATTCCGATTTATTTCATGGTGGGCTGACTCCCACACTGGGGACGCTGATTGCTGCCAAACGTCACACGAAGATTCCCGTCATGGTGATGATCCGGCCCCGGCAGGGCGGCTTCTGCTATACGGACGTGGAGTTTGAAGTGATGCTGGAGGATGCCCGGCTGATGCTGGAACACGGCGCGGACGGCATTGTGTTTGGCTTTCTCCACGAAGACGGAACCATTGACAAAGAGCGCTGCGCCCGGATGATGGAAGTCATCGGGTAAAAAGAGTCTGTGTTCCACCGGGCCATTGACGTGGCGCCTGACTGGAAACCGGCGCTGGATGTGCTCATAGAGCTGGGGGTGACCCGTGTCCTTACCAGTGGGCAGGAGGCGAATGTTTTGACCGGTGCGGAAACCGTGAAAGAAATGCGGGAATATGCTGCCGGACGGATTGAAATTCTGCCCGGTGCGGGAATCCGTCCCGCTAATGTGGAAAAGGTGCTGGCCCTTACCGGCTGCAATCAGTTCCATTCTTCTGCTTCCGGCACTGCCTATGATACCTCTACCGCAAACAGCCGGGGGATTTTCTTTGGCGGTGCGCTTTATCCGCCGGAGGACCATTTTTCCGTGACCAACAGTGAGGTTGTGTCCCGATATTGTGACATGATAAAGTAAAACCGTACAGGGAGGAAGTTTGTATGTTTGACAGAGACGCCTATCACAAGCGGATGGAGTGGTATCTCCATGACCGTTTCGGCATGTTCATTCACTGGGGACTCTATGCGATTCCCGCTCGCGGAGAGTGGGTCCGCAGCGTGGAGGAAATTACCAAAGAGGACTACATGCAGTATTTTGAGGAATTCAATCCCATTGATTATGACCCAAAACAGTGGGCCAGAGCCGCCAAAGAGGCCGGAATGAAATATGTGGTGCTCACCGCCAAGCATCATGACGGCTTCTGCCTGTGGGATACCCAGACCACGGATTTCAAAGCGCCCAACACCAAAGCAGGCCGGGATCTGATTCGGGAGTATGTAGACGCTGTCCGGGGAGAGGGCCTGAAAGTGGGCCTGTATTACTCCATTATCGACTGGTACCATGACGATTTCCCCCATTACGGCGACCAGCAGCACCCCATGCGAAACCGCCCCGAGTACAGCAACGAAAACCGGGATTTCAACCGCTATCTCACCTATATGCACGAGCAGGTGCGGGAGCTGTGCTCCAACTACGGCAAAATTGATATTCTGTGGTTTGACTTCTCCTATGGCAATCTCCGGGGCGAAGCCTGGAAAGCTACAGAGCTGATGAAAATGGTGCGTTCTCTCCAGCCCGATGTGATTATCGACAACCGTCTGGAATGTTCCGGTGAGGGCTTCGGCTCCCTGTATGAGTGCAATCCCACTCCGTACCACGGCGACTTTGTCAGCCCGGAGCAGATCATTCCGCCGGAGGGCATCCGGGACGTGCAGGGCAATCCCCTTGCCTGGGAAGCCTGCTTTACCATGAACAACCATTGGGGCTACTGCGGCACAGACGTGGAGTTCAAGCCTGCCCCCATGCTTATCAAAAAGCTGGTGGAGTGCGTTTCCAAGGGCGGCAATATGCTGCTGAATGTGGGTCCGGACGCAAGGGGCAACATTCCTCAGGAGTCCCTGCACATTCTGGCGGAAATCGGCCGATGGATGAAGAAAAACAGCGCCTCGGTTTATGGCTGCGGTATGGCCGGAATGGACAAGCCCGACTGTGGCCGCATTACCCGGAAAGGCAATCTGCTGTATTATCATGTGTTTGAAAACAGCATCGGCCCCCTGCCGCTGCCCGGACTCAAGCCCGGACAGGTGAAGAAAATCCGGATGCTGGCCACCGGTCGGGAGGTTCCGGTCTCCCATGCCTGGATGCACAATGATTATCCGGATATGGTCTTTGCCAACATGCGAAAACAACGCATAGATACCGTCCGTTTAAAACTGCTGAAGATTGCTG
>CAJMOI010000131.1 GCA_905215105.1 uncultured bacterium | reverse complement strand
GGGTTTCTTCCAGCTCTTGAAGCGTGAACAGGGAAAAATTTACAATATGGATGTCCACTGTAATTTGGCTGTCAGAAGTGGCTTTGGCGGCGAGCACCGCAATTTTACATGCCCAGCTTACCCCCATCAAGGGCGCGAGGAAAAGGGGGCGGCCCATGCAGAGGGTGCCGTTTTTCTTTTTGGGCATAAGCTCGGCAATTGTTTGCAGTGCTTCGCTGCTGGCCGCCCGGTTGCAAATGGCCGCAAAGCAGGCCAGCCGCTGGTGCATTTCCTCTCGGGGCATTTTGTCAAGAGCATCGGTGTCCAGCTCCGGCTCGGCATATTGCCAGGCGTCGGAATTATAATAGGATTCGCCATATTTGGCTTCCGCCCTCCGGTTAACTTCTTCTGCCGGGAGGATGTGCCAGATTGCTTCTTCAGCGCGGTAGTCATAGCCCAGGCAGTCATAAAGCAAATGCTCCCTGCAAAGCCCCAAAAGCCGCCTGGCAGGCTGATAGGAGACCGTAAAGGTGTGGCCGGCCACCGCAGCAGTATACACACGGCGGCCTTCGGTTTTTGCGGCCTTTTTCATTCCCGGCTGAAAAATTTCTGCAATGGCCTTTTTCCCGCAGATACCGGCCTGTACAAATTCTTTTGATTCCATATGTTTCACAACTCACTTTTTGATAGATTTTTATACAGCAATGCAGTACAATCTACAGATTCTGGATTTTTACGGATTACGGGGCGCCGATCCGAAAGAGAGGAGCCGGCACACAAGATCTGTGACCGGCAGTTTGAATTGCAAAAAAAACGGATAGAAAAAAGGAGCCCCAAAGGGCTCCTTAGTGAATACATGCTCCAATTAGATTGCGCGGGTAACCTTACCGGAACGCAAGCAGCGGGTGCAGGCGTAAATACGCTTGGGAGTACCATTCACAACTGCTCTTACGCGGCGAATATTGGGTTTCCAGGTTCTGTTGGAACGACGATGGGAGTGGGAAACCTTAATGCCGAAAGCGACGTCCTTGCCGCAAATATCACACTTTGCCATGTCTGCACCTCCTTTGTGTGGAACGATCTAAAATGCAACATTGGTATTCTATCAGATTTGCACGCAAAATGCAAGGGTTTTTTGAAATTTGCAGGAAAAAACTTTCTGATACTCAGCAGGAACGCGCCAGAATGCAAAACCGTGACAGAAAACCGAACAATCTATACAAAATCTGCCTTTTTGACCCGAAATCGTTTGGGAAAACAGTTGTCACGTGGGGAAAGCTATGGTATGATGAATTTGCAACAATTCCAAAGGAGGAAACAACCATGGGAATTATCAAAACAGCAGTCAATGCACTGGGCGGCACGCTGGCCGACCAGTGGCTGGAAACTATAGAGCCTTTTGAAATGGGAGACAACACGGTCATGACCTGCGGCGTCTCCGTTCGCCGGGATGACCGCCGCAACGGCAACCGGAAGGGAAGCCAGAATATCATTACCGATGGTTCTGTGATCCATGTGTACCCCAATCAGTTCATGATGCTGATGGATGGTGGAAAGATCATCGACTATACCGCCGAGGAAGGCTACTATCAGGTCAATAACTCTTCCGCACCGTCCCTGTTTAACGGTTCTCTGGGCGATTCTGTCAAGGACTTTTTCGAGCGCGTCAAGTTTGGCGGCGCTACCCCCACCGCCCAGAAGGTCTATTTCATCAACCTGCAGGAAATCAAGGGCATCAAATTCGGCACCCGTAATCCCATCAACTACTTTGACAACATGTACAACGCCGAGCTGTTCCTGCGGGCACACGGTACCTATTCTATCCGTATCACCGACCCTCTGCGCTTCTATTATGAAGCAGTGCCGCGCAATCAGGAAGTCGTGGATATTAAGGACATCAATGAGCAGTATCTCTCTGAATTTCTGGACGCTCTCCAGTCTGCCATCAACCAGATGTCCGCCGACGGCATCCGCATTTCCTATGTGGCTTCCAAGAGCCGGGAACTGAGCAAATACATGGCCGATATCCTGGACGAGGACTGGAAGAAAAACCGCGGTATGGAAATCCAGTCGGTGGGTCTTGCCAGCATTTCCTATGACGAGGAGTCGAAAAAGCTCATCAACATGCGGAATCAGGGCGCCATGCTCAGCGATGCCGCTGTCCGGGAAGGTTATGTTCAGGGCGCCATGGCCCGGGGCATTGAAGCAGCCGGTTCCAATGCCAACGGTTCTATGGCCGGGTTTATGGGTATCAATATGGGCATGAATGCCGGCGCCGGTATGGCAGGCGTGTTTTCTCAGGCCAATCAGCAGCAGATGCAGGCACAGATGGCACAACAGCAAGCAGCGCAGCAGGCAGCCGCACAGCAGCAGGCTGCACAGGCGGCAGGCTGGACCTGTTCCTGTGGCGCACAGAATCCGGAAAACGCCAAATTCTGTGCTCAGTGCGGCAGCAAAAAGCCGGAAGCAGCCGGCGGTTGGGTCTGTCAGGAATGCGGCACAAAAAATACAGGCAAATTTTGTATGAATTGCGGCAAGCCTCGTCCGATTTCCGGCAAGTTCCACTGCAACAAGTGCGGATTTGAAATGGACAACTCGACGGGAATGAAATTCTGTCCCGAATGCGGAGACCCCATCACACCGGAAGATTTCCGTTGATAAAAGAGAGGAAACAATATGTCCGTCGTTACCTATAAATGCAAAAACTGCGGCGGCGAACTGCTCTTTGACCCGGATGCCCAGCAATTCCACTGTGAATACTGCGACAGCTATTTTACAGAAAGCGAATTGCAGCAGGATGCACAGCCGGAACCGGAAGCAAAGAACGAAGAGCAGAAAGCTACCCCCAAAGATGACTTTTATGAAAATGTCGTAGAGTATACCTGTCCAAACTGCGGCGCTCAGGTGATTGCCGAGGCGTCCACCGCTGCGACCTGGTGTTATTACTGTCACAACCCGGTAGTATTGTCCCAGCGGTTGTCCAATCATTTGAAACCGGATAAGGTGATCCCCTTTGTGCTGGACAAAGAAAAGGCTGCCAAAGCTTTTGAGGACTGGAAAAAGACAAAGTGGTTTTTGAAACCCGGTTTTTCACAGGAAGCCCGTTTGGAAAAAATGGCGGGGGTGTACTATCCTTACTGGAAAATTGACTGTACAACCCACGGGTTTCTCCGTGCCAGAGGCGAAAAAGTCCGCACCTGGCGCAAGGGAAACACCGAATATATTGAAACCAGTACTTATGGCGTGACGCGGGAAGGCAGCGTCGATCTGGATAACCTGACTTTTACCGCCATCAAACGGGAGGACATTGACCTGACTCAGGGCGTGTATCCCTTTGATTTTTCAAAAGCAGTCAATTTTTCAATGGCATATCTGTCAGGTTTTCTGGCAGAACGCCGCATGACGGATAAAGTTGACATACGGCCGGAAGCGGAGAGAAAAATCGACCAGTATACGCAGGAATGCCTGAGATCTACTGTCAGAGGATATGACCATGTATATGTAGAGGAGTATCATGCCAGCACAGAACGGGAAAAATGGCAGTATATGCTGCTTCCTGCATGGGTTATGACCTATCAATACCATGGGGAAACTTATTATTACGCAGTGAACGGTCAGACCGGAAAGGTCTGCGGGCGGCTGCCTTTGAGCAAAGCCCGGCTGGCCATTCTGTTTGGCGGTGTTACCGCGGCTGTAGCGGCGGTTGCCGGATTGATAGGAGGGATCTTTCTGTGAAAAAGAAACTGACCATCAGTCTGTGTACGGCCCTTTTGCTGTGTGTGCTGTTTTCCTTACCCGGTGTTTTTGCAGCCGGAGACCAGCGGGTTTATGACCAGGCGGGACTGTTTACACAGGCCGAAGTGCAGGAACTGGAAGAAAGTGTGGCAGAGCACCGAAAGAGCACCCAAATGGACATTGTGATTGTCACCACCGATGATGCACAGGGAAAAACCTCTCAGGCCTATGCCGATGATTTTTACGACTATAACGGGTTTGGAGAGGGCAGTGACAACACGGGTGTACTGCTGCTCATCGATATGGACAACCGGATGGCCTATATGAGCACAACAGGTAAAGCCATTCAGAAGTTTCCGGACGATACCATTCAGGCAATTACGGACAAGGTTGCGTCCTGCCTGGCAGATGGCAAATATGCCCAAGGTGCCCGTGTATTCCTGAAAGAGGTAGAGGATTGGGTTAATCCGAATATTCTGGGCGCTGTGATAGCCTGTCTAATCATCGGCGCAGCATGCGGCGCAATTGCGGTAGCAATTGTTTGGCGTAAATATACCCATGGTCACAAAGAGGATCAATATGTATTGTCGGATAACAGTTATACGCACTTGACCAGCCGCGATGATGTATTTCTTCATAAGCATGTGGTGACTCACACCATTTCCAATAACAGCGGAGGCGGCGGAGGTGGTGGTTCCAGCACCCATACTTCCAGCAGCGGAACCAGCCATGGCGGCGGCGGAAGCAGTTTCTAAATTGAAAGGAGCGAATTTATGGACCTGACAGCCTTTTACAAAATGACCTATGGGCTCTACATTCTTTCTTCCAGCGCACAGGGAAAGGATGCCGGATGCATTGTAAACACAGTGACACAAGTGACGGCGGAACCGCCCAAACTGGCGGTTGCAGTAAACAAACAGAATACCACCGCGAAAATCATTCAGGAATCCGGCGTTTTTGCCGCAGTGCCGCTGACGCAAGAAGCAGGTATGGATCTGATCGGGGTTTTCGGGTTCCGTTCCAGTGAGACAGAGGATAAGTTTGCCGGTTTCCATTTTAAACGTGACGAAGCCGGTGTGCCCTATGTAACAGACTGTGCCGCTGCCCGGTTCAGCGCCAAAGTGGAACAGACCGTTGATTTGGGAACCCATCTGCTGTTCATCGGCGAAGTGACAGAAGCTGAGAAACTTCTGCCGGAAGAACCCATGAGTTACGCATACTATCACAGTGTTGTGAAAGGCGGAACGCCTAAAACCGCTCCTTCCTATAAGGGAGAAGCGGAAGAGGTTCCGGTGGCTCCGGCACCTTCTGGTGAACGTTGGCGCTGCACTGTGTGCGGTTATATTCACGAAGGTCCTCTCCCGGAAGGTTTCACTTGCCCGCTGTGCGGTGTTGGTGTGGAAAGTTTTGAGAAACTCGAATCTGAACCAGCTGCTGCTCCCGAGCGCTGGCGCTGCACCGTGTGTGGCTATATTCACGAAGGACTTCTTCCGGAAGGCTTCACCTGCCCGATTTGCGGTGTGGGTGCCGATAAATTTGAAAAACTTTCGTAAATCTGTCTTTTATTCTCACAATCCTGCTCTGTTTTTCGGAGCAGGATTGTTCTTTTTCCGGTATTCCTGAGGTGTGTACAGAGTGATTTTTTTAAACAACACCGCGAAATAACTGCTGCTGGAAAATCCCAGTTCCATGGCAGTGTCCGTTATGCTGTGACCTTCCCGAAGAAGCTTTCGGGCTTCCCGAATTTTCAGCTGATTGATATATTCCCGGGGTGTCATGCCGGTTTCCTGTTTGAAACGGGCCTTGAATCGGGAAAGTTTCCGGGAAGTGATACGGATGTCCGCCCAGGAAGGCAGGG
>CAJMOI010000130.1 GCA_905215105.1 uncultured bacterium | reverse complement strand
TCAAGAAGCGCGCCTCCTCCAAGTGCAGAATCAAACTTCCTGTCCTTCCTGGCACCCTGCGCGGTAAACCCAAAATCACTTCTGGCATAAACCACGTACCCAATCACGCCCTCTTTTATCAATTCCTGCATCTTCTTTAAGAGGGGAAGGTGGCGGATCCAGAACCCTTCCATGATGAACCGTCCCTTTTCCCTTGCCATGCCAAACAGCAATCTGGCCTCGTCCGCACTGGTGGTAAATGGTTTTTCGCAGAGCACATGTTTTCCCGCGTCCAGGCACAGCCTGCAATTGTCAAAGTGCAGGTTGTTGGGCGTGGCAATATAAACAGCGTCCACCTCCGGGTCCGCCGCAAGGGCTTCATAGGAACCATACCCATGCCGGATGCCATACCTTCCTGCAAATCCTTCCGCCTTTTCCAAGGATCTTGAGCCGCAGGCTGTCAGCTGCTCTTCCCCTCCCATCTTCATTACCGTATCTGCAAATTTTGCAGCGATTGTTCCGGTTGCCATAATGCCCCATTTCATACCCTGCTCCCTCCATATTCCAAATGATATTTACCAGGTCTTTTTCAGTTCCAGGTTCCAGTCCACGGCATAGGGATTAAAGGCGCTGCCCTTCAGTCCCTCATAGATGGAATTCCTGTTTTCCGCCTCTTCCCCGGCCCACGCATCATATCCTTCCAGATCCCAGGAGCCATAGGTCTGCTGTATGGCTTTGGCTACCTCCAGGGAACGGTCCAGGGACTCGGTGACCGTATAATACCCTGCCAGATAGTAAAAGCCCAGATTTGACATGGCACGGCTGTAATCCCACGCAGAGCCTGTGGCCCTGGCTGACTCCAGCAGCCGCAAAAGGACCGCGTCCGCGCCGGACCGGTCTGTGACCCCCCAGCTTTCTGACAGCATCTTCCTGTTTTTTTCCTTTATGTAATCATCGGTGAAGCCATCATCCTCACCCTCCACGCCTGACAGCAGCAGTTCGCCGCCATAGGCCCGTATATTATAGCTGTTGTGCTTTGTAAGGATGGCATAGGTTGCATTAAACCACTGTATGACCTGGTTGTCATTATAGGGGTTGGCCTTTTTGTTCAGATACTGCTGGCGGTGGTTCAGGGCATAATCCCCTTCCAGGTATTCCGGCTGGCCGTCCGCCCCCAGCTTGGAACGCGTGAATTTCCCGTCTGCATCAAACTGATACAGGTAATTGCCGATTACCTTTTCGCAGTTCCTGGCAATGTTGCCGGTTTCATCCAGATAAAACATGGAATTGCCGGACTTCTTAAAATCATTGCGCACCATCTGTCCGCTGCTGTCATAATAGTGCCACTGTCCGCCTTCATTCTTCCAGTTCCCATATGCAGTGATGCACAAGAACAGGGAGCAGAGCAGTGTAAGTGCCAATATCCGCCTTGTTTTTGCCGCTTTCCTCATATCCCGCCTCCATCACCTTTGAAGGTCTTCCCCACGACGTATCTGTCGGTTCCCGAATCCTGATTGATGACGGCCTGATTGAACTGAAAGTGGAATCCTGCACGGAAACCGACATTATCTGCCGTGTCATTAATGGAGGCCCTGTTTCCTCCAGAAAGGGAATCAACGTTCCCGGTGTTCAGCTCTCCCTTCCCTTTATCAGCGAGCAGGACAAAAAGGATATTGCCTTTGCTGTACAGGAGGACTTTGATTTTATCGCGGCTTCCTTCACCCGTACCGCCGATGACATTCTGGAGATGCGGGCACTGTTGGAAAGCCTGAATAACCACGACATCCGCATCATTGCCAAAATCGAAAACATTGATGGTGTGAACAACATCGATGAAATCATCAATGTTGCCGACGGCATCATGGTGGCCCGCGGCGATCTGGGCGTGGAAATCCCCCTGGAGGAAATTCCTGTTATCCAGAAACAGCTGATTCAGAAGGCCTATCTGGCAGGCAAACAGGTTATCACCGCCACCCAGATGCTGGACTCCATGATGAAGAACCCCCGCCCCACCCGTGCGGAATCCACCGACGTGGCCAATGCAATTTATGACGGCACCAGCGCCATTATGCTTTCCGGCGAAACCGCTGCCGGTGATTATCCCATCGAAGCCCTGAAAACCATGATCCGCATTGCCGTCCGCACGGAAGAAGATATTGACTATAAAGCCCGCTTTGAAAAACGCGGTCCTCTGGAGCAGCCCAACGTGACCGCCGCTATTTCTCACGCTACCTGTACCACTGCCCATGACCTGGGCGCACGGGCCATCATCACCGTTTCCAAGTCCGGACGTACTGCCCGGATGATCTCCCGTTTCCGCCCTGAATGCCCCATCATCGGCGGGACTACCGAACCGAAGGTCTGCCGTCAAATGAACCTTTCCTGGGGTGTCACACCGATTATGGTGGACGAAAAGACCAATACCGATGAGCTGTTCGACCATGTGGTAAGCCGGGCAAATGCTGCCGGTCTGGTGGATAACGGCGATATCGTAGTCATCACCACCGGCGTACCGCTGGGCGTTTCCGGTACCACCAACCTGTTGAAAGTGCAGCTGGTAGGCGATGTTCGGGTTTCCGGCGTAGGCATCACCAAGGGAACCGTTACCGGAAACCTCTGTGTCTGCAAAGACGAGGAACAGGCCATGGCCGAATTCCGTGACGGCGACATTCTGGTCATCCCCTACACCACGAACGACATTCTTCCCCAGATGCGCCGCGCTTCCGCCATTATCACGGAAAAAGAGGGCATCAACTCCCACGCCGCTATTGTGGGTCTGGCGTTGGATAAGCCTGTCATCGTGGGCGCGGAATACGCTACTTCCCTGCTGAAGAGCGGAACCACCGTCACTGTCGATGCCGCCAAGGGCGTAGTCTCCGGCGGCCGCAGCAAGAAGTCTTCCTGAGCTGCATCATAGAAAATAAAAACTGCCCGACCTCTGGAAACACTCCGGAGATCGGGCAGTTTTTTATTGAGAATCAGACGGGAATCTGTTTTTCATCAAAAAGCATACTCGGAAAGAAGACGGTTCTTTTCGTCCCACAATTTCTGAGACAGGTCCACATAATAACGGTGAGGGTTCTCAAAACGGGTAACTTCCTCCCACAGAGAATCCACCTGCTCCTTGCAGTACTGGCGGATTTCATCCAGCGGACGCTCCTCTGTCAGGCACTTGCCGCCCTCGAAATACTTTTTACGCAGACGCACCGCGCGGAAGTTTTCCACCTTCTTGCGCTTCCAGATATGCTCCGGATCAAACAGCACATAGGGTTTGCTTTCGTCGATGACTTCATCATGAAGGGTAATGACGTCGGCAATGGCTTTTCCGGTCTCGTTGTCAAACAGACGCCAGACCTCTTTAAAGCAGGGAGTGGTAATTTTGGCCACATTCTCACTGATTTTGATTCTGGGAACGATATTGCCGTCTTTGTCCTCCACACCAGCCAGCTTATATACACCGCCGAACACGGGCTCGGAAGAAGAGGTAATCAGGCGCTCACCCACACCAAAGGAGTCCACTTTTGCGCCCTGAATCAGCATATCGCGGATGATGTACTCGTCCAGAGAGTTGGAAGCGCAGATCTTGCAATCCTCAAATCCGGCAGCATCCAGCATCTTTCTGGCCTTGCGGGAAAGATAGGTAATATCACCGCTGTCAATACGGATACCGGCAGGACGATAACCCTGGGGCACTACCACTTCATTGAAAATCTTAATGGCATTGGGCACACCGGATTTCAGAACATTGTAGGTATCCACCAGCAGGGTGCACTGATCGGGATATTCCTTTGCATAAGCCCGGAAAGCTTCCTCTTCGCTGGGGAACAGCTGAATCCAGCTGTGCGCCATGGTACCCAGCGCCGGAACGCCAAAATCCCGATCGGAAATGGTACAGGCGGTTCCGATACAGCCGCCGATATAAGCAGCACGAGCGCCATATACGGCTCCATCAAAGCCCTGTGCCCGGCGGGAACCAAATTCCATCACAGCCCGGCCGTCAGCCGCACGGACAATCCGGTTGGCTTTGGTGGCAATCAGGCTCTGGTGATTAATGGCCAGCAAAATCATGGTTTCCACAAACTGTGCCTGAATAGCCGGTCCGCGGACGGTGACAATGGGCTCACCAGGGAAAATGGGGGTTCCTTCCGGAACGGCCCACACATCACAGGCAAAGTGAAAATTCCGCAGATAATCGAGGAACTCCGGCTTGAACAGCTTCTTGCTCTCCAGATACGCAATATCCTCTTCGGTAAAGCTGAGGTTGTTCAGATACTCCACCATCTGCTGCACACCTGCCATAATAGCAAAACCGCCCTGATCCGGCACTTTCCGGAAAAACATATCGAAATAAACGATGGTATCCCGGAAACCGTTGGCAAAGTAGCCGTTGGCCATGGTGATTTCATAGAAGTCCGTCAGCATGGTCAGGTTTTTGGTAACGGATGTATTCTGGTTGTTCATATTGTTTTCAGAACCTTTCTGTAAAATCCATTTTCGGATCTTTATTCAATGCCAATATCGGAAACGATTTCCACGCCGCTTGTCTGCATATTCAGATAAGAGGCCAGTTCAATCAGCGCCACCGGATGTCCCGGTGCATCGTATGTGGCAGTCATGGAAACGGGAACCACCACCCGGGAACTGCGATTGGTGCGGTTGAACTCTGTTTTCAGCGTCAGTGCGAACTGTTGAATACAGATATCGGTACAGCAGCCCACTACCAGAAAACAGGTAATTTCCGGATGCTCTTTCAGCCACTTGTCAAAGGCGGGCTCTAAAAATCCATTGGTGGAACTTTTCGGAATCAGGGTATATCCCCCAACCGCTTCCAGTTCCGGCACCGGCCGGGACTGAGAGGTACCGGCCAGGCAGTGAACCGGGTATGAACCAAATTCCGGGCTTTCTCCAGTATGGGTATCCGCAAAAAACACCATGGGGATCTTCTGCTCTCCACAGGCTTTCATCAGCTTTGCCACAGGCGCAATGATCTCTGCTGTATTGCTGCTGCTCAAAGGCCCTTCTGTCGCAAAACCATTGATCATATCAACAACGATCAGCCCGGTATGTCCTTTCTCAAAGGACGATAGAGAAACCGGACCAGCATTGAGCACTGATTCAAAAACCGAAGGATCTCTCAGAAGCACTTCCCAGTTCTTTTCCAGCTGCATACCGCTCACGACCTTTCCTACTCTCACACGCCGCCTGCTTCGGCGGCTCCATCCTAACAGGTGTCCTGACATCTATTATAACAAAAAAACGGGAAAAAGTACAACGGACAGGCTGTCTTTTTTGAAATGTGTGAACGGTATAAAAAACACAAAAAATGATATTATTTTTAGTTGATTTTGAAACGCAGTATTGCATTTCTGGAAAAAAAGGATATAATAATAGAGTACCTTGCCGCAAAAACACCATGCGGTAATGCAAAGGTTCTATAGGCTGGATTGACGAAAACAGTCTTTTTTCAAAAAGTGTCGATGGTTTTTGGAGGGTCTTGTATGAGATTGCGCAAGCAGGCTTTGGGAAACCGGAATCTGGTGGGCGCCAGAGTAGAGCTGGCCAGAAAAGATCTTGGAATGAAACAGAAAGAGCTGCTGGCTCAGTTACAGGTAAACGGGTTAGCGGGTTGTAGTTTAATCGCCTTAATCTTCAGCAACTTCT
>CAJMOI010000129.1 GCA_905215105.1 uncultured bacterium | reverse complement strand
GCTGCTTGAACAATTTTTACTTTCAAATATTGTCTAACTTTTGGGGGTCACTTCACTATTGTATCACCGGTTTTTAAAATTGTCACCTGTAATGATAAAAAACATAGTGGAAATTGGACTTTTTTACACTTTCTGATGTCAATTTTCCGTGCAGTCCTGATTTTGTTTTCTTATTAAAATAATTTGGAATATTGAAGAAAAGAGTCGTAAGCAAAATATACAGGTTGGTTGATTTTCCCAATCAAAATGTTATAATGAAATTGCAGAAAACCATCTATTATATTACATCAGGAGAGGAGAAATGATAACCATGAAACTGATGAAACGTCTTACGGCTATCTTGGTCAGCGGTGCGCTGCTGCTGGGAATGTCCTCTTTCAGTACTTTTGCGGCTGAGACAGATGTACCCCAGGCAGACCCGAAACCTCCGATCAGCGTGGACATGGAAAGATCCGGTTTTGTACAGGAAGGCGGATATTTCGATGTGTATCTGACTGTCAATGACACAGCCTCTGTCAATGTACAGGCGGAGATCAGCACGGCGATTCTGGAAGTGCTGAACGCTTACGCACTGGAAAACGGAGAAGATAGCTATCCGGTACTGCCAGGTGACAGCAACCCGATTCGGGTTACACTGGAAAATCAGTCGGAACATACCTTTACTTATGAGCGCGGCAGCTTTGTGATGTCTGCATATTATGACGAAGAGGAAACGCTCAGCCCTTTTATCGGGTTTGATGGAAAGCAGATTCCCTATAGCTATATCGCTTCCATTCCGTCTTCTCACAAGGCCATTTATCAGGGGCTGTTCGGGCTTTCCTCTTCCGGTGATGTGACTGCGGACATGATGTTCGGCATTTATGACACGCTGGCAGCAAAAGGATATACCGGTGAGACTGCCCTGACGGATTATTTCCTGGATTATTACAGCGATTTGTATGGAAAAGACTATGCCAGCTGGGATGAACTGGCAGCGGACAAGCCCAATTTGGGCGACACATTTGCACTGGCTGGCAGCAACAGCATTTTCACCATGTCCTACGGAAAGATGAAGGCCTACTGTGAAGAACATCCGGAGCTGGCTCCCTATGTTTATTATGAGAGCGGCGTCATGGGTTCTGTTGGACTGGAAGATGAAGATGAGGTCCATGTGCAGATCAAGTGGCCGGAGCAGGATCTGGCAGCATTCAGCTATGATGTATTCTATAATGATTTCTTCTCCATTGCTTATGGTGAGGAATGTGAACAGCTGGAACCCAATCGCAATACCGCTTTCACCCGTACCCGCGGTATCGGCGATTATACGGACGTTTCCGGCGCTCTGTATCAGCAGACAGACGCTTATTTTGCCGGTCTGGAAAATGCTGATGTGTTGGCTCCCGGTGAAAGCCTGACTTTTGACTGCAAGCTGGCTATTGACGGTCCGGGCGTTGGCAGCGGTTATATGAACTACTCTTTCTCTTATTACAATGCCATTGCCTTTGACCAGATTGACACTTCCTGGAGTGTTGTACATCAGTATTATACAAGCACTGATGGCGGAGAGTATGTACTGGACGGAACCGTGACCAGTGATGCGGTTTCCGGTCTGGTGGGAGATGTGATTCAGGCGGCTTCTGTGAACAAGCTGACCACCTATAATGGAAACGAGTACGCGTTCTATGGCGACAGCGGTGATATTCAGCTGGTGCTGGATGCTGCTTCCAACCAGATTATTCTGGAATATCGCAGAGAGGTCAAGACTCCTTCTGAGTCGGGTGACTCCTCTTCTTCCGAGTCGGATAATTCCTCCTCGTCTTCTTCCTCTTCCAAGCCGGAGCCTTCCGAAACGGAAAAGCCTGACGGCAATCCCCAGACTGGCGATACGCTGCCCTTCATCATGGGTGCAGTCCTGCTCACCATCTCCGGCGCTGCCTGCTGGCTGGTACTTCGCAAAAGAGTTCGCGGATAAAGTGGATTTCTGAAAAAATCATAACTTGATAGGGAGCTGCCGGAAAGAATTTCATTTCGGCAGCTTTTTTGTGGAGAGAAATGGAAAAACGACAAAAGAAATCGGCAAATGGATTTACTTTTTTTGGTGGTTTTGGTATACTGAACAAAGAAGGAATTGATTCCCGTCAGATGAGACGGGTCCCTATTTTTTGAATGCAAAGGAGTTCATGTGCGATGAAGTATTTGGGAATTGATGTAGGCGGTACCAACATTGCTGTGGGTATTGTGGACGAAAACGACGAGATCGTTGCCAAGGTTTCCAATAAAACCCCCACTCCCTGTTCCGAAGAAGCATTTTGCGACTGTGTTGCCAAGACCGCTTTCCAGGCCATGGAAAAGGCCGGCGTTACCCTGGAAGAGCTGCCCTGGATCGGTCTGGGCTGCCCCGGCACCATCAACCGTGCTACCGGTATTGTGGAGTTTTCCAACAACCTGGGCTTCTCCAACTTCCCGGTGAAAAAGATGCTGGAAGAGCGTTTCGGCGGTAAGGAAGTCATCATCGAAAACGACGCGAACGCTGCCGCTTACGGTGAGTTCCAGGCTGGCGCTCTGAAGGGTGCTGTCAACGCTGTGGCCATTACGCTGGGTACCGGCGTTGGCAGCGGTATCATCATCGATGGCAAAATCTATTCCGGCAGCAACTTTGCCGGCGGCGAGATGGGCCATCATGTCATCGTGTACAACGGCCGTCAGTGCAACTGTGGCCGCAAGGGCTGCTGGGAGCGCTATGCTTCTGCTACCGGCCTGATTATCACCACCAAGGAAGCCATGGAGAAGGCCGACAAGGAATCCCCCATCTGGAAGCTGGTGGACGGCGATATCAATCGCGTCAGCGGCCGCACCGCATTTGACGCCATGCGTGCAGGCGATCCCGTGGGCAAGGCTGTGGTGGATGAGTACATCGCCTATCTGGGCTGCGGCATTGTTAACGCTATCAACACCTTCCAGCCCGACATCCTGTGCGTAGGCGGCGGTATCTGCAACGAGGGCGAAACCCTGCTGGCTCCTCTGCGCGCTTATGTGGATGCAGAGCAGTACTCCATGAACTCTTCCAAGAAGACCGTGGTGTGCCGTGCAAAGCTGGGCAACGACGCCGGTATCATCGGCGCAGCTCTGCTGGGTAAATAATCAAAGTCAAAAGACAGCGGGCCCTGTTTGGGATGCCATCCGGGACCCGCTGTTTCTATACGATTTTTTGTGAATCAAAATTAAAGGGAGAATTTTCTATGAGCGTGGAAAAAAGGGCCTTCGGCACTATGCCGGATGGCAGAGCGGTGGACCTGTATATTATGAAAAACGCAGCCGGCACAACCGTTGAAGTGATGCCCTATGGCTGCCGTCTGGTGAAAATTCTGGTTCCTGACCGCAACGGCCGTCTCGGTGACGTGGTGGTGGGCCATGATACCTTTGAGGAATATCAGGGCGACGTGCATGGCAGCATTATCGGACGTTTTGCCAACCGCATCGGCGGCGCTTCTTTTGAAATTGACGGCAAGTCCTATTCTCTGCTGAAAAATGACGGGGATAACTGCCTGCATGGCGGCAGCGTCAATTATGCCTATGTTCTGTGGGATGTGGTGTCCGTTTCCGACGGAGATGAGCCGAAAATCGTCTTTTCCTATACCAGTCCCGACGGGGAAGCCGGTTTCCCCGGAACGGTTGCCATGACCGTGACCTATGTGCTGTCTGCTGACAATTCCCTGATCCTGGACTATCAGGCGGAAACTGATGGGGAAACCCCGCTGAACCTGACCAATCACGCCTATTTCAATTTGACGGGCGATCCTTCCCGGAAGATGCTGAATACGGTGCTGCAAATCAACGCGGAGCAGGTGACAGCGGTTTCCGACGACCTGATCCCCAACGGGGAATTCCTGCCGGTAGCGGGAACCCATCTGGATTTCCGTACTCCCAAGACCATTGGACAGGATATTTTCGCCGACGAGCATCTGATGAAGATTTGCGGCGGTTATGACCACAACTTTGTCATCAGCGGAACCGGTATGCGGAAGGCTGCGGAGGCCTGGGACCCGGAAAGCGGCCGTGTCATGGAGTGCTTCACCGATCTGCCCGGAATGCAGCTGTATACAGCCAACAGCATGTCGGCAGAATCCCTGAATAAGGGCGGCGTGCCCATGCACGATCACAATTCTTTCTGTCTGGAAACCCAGTTCTATCCGGACTCTGTCCATCATGAGAATTTCCCCTATGAGAACCTGAAGCCCGGAAAGAGCTATCATTCCCAGACGGTATACCGTTTCTCCGTGCGGTAATGATGAAAAACAGGAAAAGGCAGGCGGTTGCTGGGCATCCGCCTGTTTTTTTCCATTTAGAAAACAGAAAAAGGAGTTTTTTATGGAAACGATTCAGAAAAAGCGGGGAAACCCCTGGGCGCTTCTGCCCATCGGTGTGTTCCTCGTGGTTTTTATCGGCAGCGGAATCCTGTTTCAGGATTTCTATGCCATGCCTGCGGTAGTGGGCTTTCTCATTGCGCTGATTGTGGCCTTTTTGCAGAATCCCAAGCGGAGCTTTCACGACAAGCTGGTGGACGTTACCCGCAGTATGGGCGATGAAAATGTAATGATTATGTGTCTAGTATTTGTGCTGGCCGGAGCCTTCTCCGGTTCGGTACAGGCAGCGGGCGGGGTAGACAGTACGGTGAATTTCGGTTTGTCCATTTTGCCGCCCTCCGTTGCTGTGGTGGGCATCTTCATCATCGGGTGCTTTATTTCCACTGCGATGGGAACCTCTGTGGGAACCATTGCGGCGCTGGTCCCCATTGCGGTGGGCATCAGCGAAAAGACCGGGATCCCGGCGGCTCTTTCCATTGGCGCGGTGGTATCCGGCGCCATGTTTGGCGATAATCTGTCCATGATTTCCGATACCACCATCGCGGCTACCCGTACGCAGGGGTGTGATATGAAGGACAAATTCCGGGAAAACCTGAAAATTGTCCTGCCTGCGGCGATTATCACGCTGGTGCTGTTTCTGGTATTGGCCAGCGGCGGCGAATACCGGGTGGATGGAGAATTGACCTACGATTTCTGGAAAATTCTCCCCTATCTGGTGGTGCTGGTAGGCGCACTGGTCGGTATCAATGTTTTTATTGTGCTGGTTGCAGGAACGGTGCTTTCCCTGATTGTGGGTGTGGCTACCGGCGCCATTGCCTGGGATCAGGTTTTCACTGTGGTGTTCCAGGGACCTGACGGTGGCGGCGGAATCAAGAACATGTATGATATCACAGTGATTTCCATTGTGGTGGCAGGCGTCATTGGACTGGTCAAGGCCAACGGCGGCATTGACTTTATTCTGTCGGCCATCAGACGTCATGTTCATACCCAGAAGGGTGCACAGCTGGGCATTGCCGCCCTCAGTTCGCTGGTAGACATCTCCACTGCCAACAACACCATCGCCATTGTGATGGCGGGTCCCATTGCAAAGGATATTTCTACAGAATTTGATATCAGTCCCCGCCGGACTGCGGCCCTGTTGGATATCTTTACTTCCGTGTGGCAGGGCATCATTCCCTATGGCGCACAGCTGCTGTATGCCTGTGCCGGTGCGGGAACGCTGGGCGTGATGCTGAATCCGCTGGATCTGCTGCCTTACCTGTATTACCCCATTCTGATGGGTGTCAGCGCACTGCTGTTCATTCTCTTTCATGGAAAGAAAAAGGCAAAGAGCGAAAATAACTAACTGAAAAACCCCTCTGTACAAACCTGAAGTGACCCCCAAAAGTTAGACAATATTTGAAAGTAAAAATTGTTCAAGCAGC
>CAJMOI010000128.1 GCA_905215105.1 uncultured bacterium | reverse complement strand
CTGCTTGAACAATTTTTACTTTCAAATATTGTCTAACTTTTGGGGGTCACTTCACATCGAGCGGGGGTTTCCTTTTGCTTCCGATTCTGTTTTGGTTACAGCTCCATCTCATTCATCACCAGACCAGTAATGAGCTTGGGATAAAAATAGGTGGATTTCTGGGGCATTTTTTCGCCTGCCGCCGCCACATCCCGAATCTCCGTGACGCGGGTGGGGTTCAGCAGAAATGCACACTGGCTCTCGCCGTTCTGGACCGAGGCCAGCGCCTCTTCCATGGAACGGGTGTAGGTCAGATTGACCTGATTGGCCATGTTTTCCTTGTCAATGCCCATGAGCTTTTCCAGCACCAAACTGTGGAGCACCGTCACATCCAGTCCCTGAGAGGCTTCGCTCTTGTCCGGCAGCAGCTGTGCCATGACGGAAAGGTCTTTCAGTACCAGCAGCTGCCAGCGGTCGCCGCCGCAATAGAAGGCAAAGGCCTTTTTCCCCTGCTCATACAGGACAGTCAGCTGCTCTTCGATGGTGTCGGTGTTCTCCATTTCCGTAATTTCAAAATGCTCCCGGCAGCCTTCCAGTACCGCCGCAGGGTCAAAGGATTCCAGATTCCGCACCAGCCGATGGGTGGGGAATACCACCAGTCCCTCGTGCTCCATGTCCACCAGCATCATCATGACGGTATCGGCTTCGCCGCCTTCCGGGGCAATCCCGTTTTCGTGGCAATACCGGCTGAAATTCACCGCGGTTTCATACCGGTGATGGCCGTCGGCAATGTACAGCTTCCGGTCGGCAAAGTCCTCACAGATAGCGCGGATGGCCACCGGATCGTTGACAATCCACAGCCGGTGGGTCACCAGCCCGTCGCTGAATTCATAGCGGGGCGTGTCTTTGGACAGATTGTCCAGCCGCTCCCGGGTGACATGGCCTTCGTCCATATAGAGGGAATAAATCTGGCTGAAATTACAGCCGGTGGCCTTCATCAGGTTCAGCCGGTCTTCTTTGGCCTTGCTCAAAGTCTCTTCATGAGGCAGTACGGTTCCGGCAGAAAAAGGCTCGGCCTTGACCCGGCAGATAAAACCCTTGACCTTTTTCACCGGGCCATGGTCCACCCCAGTCCGGAATTCCTCTTCATAGATATACAGCCCCGGCTGGGAATCCCGCTTCAAAATGCCCGCTTCTTCCCAGGCGCGCAGGGTGTTTCCCGCTTCTTCATAGGGATCTTCTCCCTCTTTGGGCAGTTCCAGCCGGATGACATTGCAGGGATTGACCCGCAGATACTCCTGACGCTGGGCTTCACTGATAATATCATAGGGCGGACAGGTCAGCTCGCCGATTTCTCCGGCTTTTTCCGTAAAACGCAGTCCGCGGAAGGGTCTGATTTCAGCCATGGATGTTCACTCCTTTTCTGTTGGTGCTTTTGCACTTTACTATTGTACTGGATAAATACAACAGGGTCAAGGGATTTCCTGTTTTTTGCAGTGACAGGATATGCAAAAACCGCCCCGGAAGGAACTCCGGAGCGGTTAGAGATTACTTTTTAGCGGTAGGGCAGTACAATTGCGGGATCGATGCGCTCCCCATTTTCCCACAGCTCAAAGTGGAGATGTGCGCCATAGGAGTCACCGGTATTGCCCACATAGCCGATAATCTGGCCTTTTTCCACATGTTGGCCGGTAGAAACCGCTACCCGGCTCATATGAGCGTACTGGGTCGCATAGCCGTCATCGTGGCCGATCATCACATGATAACCCCAGCCATAGCCCCATTCATCCGCGGTGTAAGCCGTGAGCACGGTGCCGCTCTGGGCTGCGACAATAGGCTGTCCATAAATTCCGGCGCCTACAATATCGATGCCCTTGTGGGCCCGTCCGCCCTCATACCAGCCATCACCCACATTGGGATAGCCCGGCACCGGCCAGGTATAACCCGAAGAGGAAGGCGGTGTTGTGGGGGAGGGAGTTTCCGGTGTCACCGTACCGCCGCTGGAACCGCCGCCGCCCGGCTGAGGCTTCGGTGTCGGATTGGGGGTCGGTTCAGGAGTCGGCGTGGGTTTGTTCAGCTCTGCCAGCCATTCCTTCTGAATCTGTGCCAGCTGGTCGATCAGTTCCTGCTTCTGAGCTTCGGTATCGTCGATCTGCTGGGAAACATCGATTTGCTGGGATTCCAGCTCTGCCAGCACCCGGGCACTTTCTTCCTGTAATCCGGTCAGCTCGGTCTTTTTCTCTTCCAGAGAGGTGCGCAGCTGGTCCGCTTCTTCCCGGTCGTCGTGGAGCAGTTGCTTCTGCTCTTCCAGTGTTTCCAGCTGCTGGTGGATACTGTCGATTAGCTGGGTATCGTGGCGGGTGATGGCGGACATCACTTCTGTTTTCTGGGCCAGATCCGGCAGGCTTTCGGCCTGCAAAATGATTTCCAATGTACCGGCGCTGCCCAGCTTATACAGAGCGCACAGACGCTGTTTCAGGGTGTCATAATCCTCTTCCAGCTGTACCTGTGCATCAGCCATATCCGATTCCGTCTGGCTGATTTCCTCATCCAGCTGTTCCAGCCGCTGATTGGCGGTGTCAATCTGCTCCTCCACCACATCAATCTGCTTTTCCAGAGATGTATAGTACTGCTGCTGTTTATCCTCGTCATCCTTCAGCTGTTCCAGCTGTTCATTCAAAGCGTTGCTTCGATCTTCCAGTTCCTGCTGCTGCTGCTGAAGGGTTTCTTTCTGATCGGAGAGCTCCGAGAGCGTATCGGCGTTGACGGCTGTCATACAGAGACATCCTGCCAACAAAACGGACAAAGCCCGCACAATCCGGGTTTTCCCCTTTCTCATTTTGACCTTTGCCAAGAATCTGCACCTCCCATGCTGGTAGACATAACTTTACGCATATTTCCAGTATACCTGCTTTTGGGCGCAATTTCAACCTGTTTTTTCCCATTGTTCCCACGACGTTCCAGAACATTCTGCGGAATTTTTCCGTACGATTCCGCTAGTATCCACATAAATGAAAAGAAACCGGTCAAGCCGAAAGAAAAGTGTTTCCTATGGAATCAAACGGTGAAAGATAGCGGTATGGAAAAATATTCGAAAACAGGATGGGTGATTGGTTCCGTAAAAAATCGATTGGTAAAAACGTGCATGAATTCCCAAGTACTTTGGGCACTGTTACGGAAGAAATCTCGCTTTCCATCTGGTAGAATAAAATAGTTGTTTTCCATTTGGTCAAGGGTGCTGACAAGGGCAAAACGGCTCCGCAACCAATAGTTGCCCCCGATTCAACTGCTGGTTGGTGGATTTTTGCCCCAAAACCCCGGATACTGAAGATACACAAACTGCCATGGAAAGGAGCAGGGAACATGACGTTAGAGATTGGACAGCGATTGGCAGAGATGCGGAAACAGGCAGGGCTTTCACAGGAAGCACTGGCCGAAAAACTGGGGATCAGCCGTCAGGCGGTTTCCAAATGGGAACGGGCGGAGTCTGCTCCGGATACGGATAATCTGATTGCCCTTTCAAAGTTATACGGTGTATCGCTGGATGAACTGCTTTTGCCGGGTCAGCCCGAAAAATCTCAGCAATCCCCTTTTGAAGAAGAGGCTCCGGCTGCCCCTCAGCCGCCTGATCCCTTTGCGGAAGATAATGATGCTCATTCGGTGCCGCAGGAGTCTTTTGAAGAAAGCGAGGCGTTTCAGCCGGAGGAAGTTTCGCAGGAAGGGGAGAGTATGTGGAATCAGCGCCGGAGCCTTTGGCAGCGCATCCATGATCGCTTTGACGGGATTTTCCCCTTGATAATCGTCTTTCTGTATCTGATATTGGGAGCTTGTTTTCAGTGGTGGCATCCGGCGTGGCTGCTGTTTTTGCTGATTCCCATCTATTATGCCGGCCTGTACGGAGGGTATCCCGTGCTGGTGACCTTTCTGTTTTTGCTGGCAGGCTTTGGTTTCGGCTGGTGGCATCCGGCATGGCTGCTGTTCCTCACCATTCCTCTGTTTTATTGGTTGTATCACCCGAATTCACAGGAGGAAGGTTGAAACACTGTAATCAAAGTACCATTCCGAAAAAGGGTAGACAAAACCAGACCCCCTAAAAGCGGGCCCAAAAGGAAGTTATGCTTAAAGTCTAAGTTGTGGGAGGAGCAGTCACCAGATAACCTTGACGTTGGAGGATGAAGATAGCTTCTTCTACAGAAACTTCACGATGCGCTGGAGGAGGTTCCCCCTTGCGGTAGAGTTCCGGATTGTACGACTCATTCTTCTTGAGCATATTGTAGATAGCTGTAAGGAGCATCCTGGCGATGGCGATAATGGCTTTTTTGTGACCTCGGCGCTTTTTGAGAGCCAGGTAGCGATTACGGACTTCCGGGAACTTCTTAGCTTTTATGGCGGAAAGAGCGCACTGAACAAGCAAAGGCTTGATATAAGCTCCGGCCCGGCTGATTCTGGTAGTTTTCTTCTTCCCGGCACTTTCATTGTTCTGCGGCGTAAGCCCAGCCCAGGAGCAAAGATGCTTCGAGGTGGGAAACACGGACATATCCACTCCAATCTCAGAAATGATGCCAATCGCGGCAAAGGATTGGATACCCGGCGCTGTCATAACAAGGCCCAGTTGGGGAAGGTACTTCTCAGCAACAGATAGAATCAGCGATTCCAGATTAAGCTTACACAGTTCAAGGCTGTCCATGTGGGAACGGATGATGCGGAGCTTTTCAGCCTGTTCTTCACACATCACTCCATCCACAGCGGCAAGCACCTGTTCATTGGTCGCTTTCATGCCTTTGGTTCGGAAGCCAGAGACATCCGTAATTTTCTCCGTTGGATTTTCCAGAATGCGGGCAGTGATTGCGGAGGCTGCCTTGCCGAACACATCTGAAAATACATCGTCCAGTTTGAGATTGGAGACCGTCAGACAGTTTTGCGTCCGGTTTTTCTCACCAGTAGTAAAGTTGGTGAGTTTCCATCGGTAACGCACCAAATCACGAAGCTGGCGGATATCTGCCGGAGGGATAAAACTCCCGGCGACAAGGTCGTGCTTGAAAATGTCGGCAATCCACTTGGCATCGCGTTTGTCGGTTTTCTTGCCATGAATCGCTTTCACGTATTTCGGATGAGCAAGAACAATATTGCAGGTAGGTTCCAGAATGTTGTAAATGGGAATCCAATACTTTCCTGTAGATTCCATGCACACGTCCTTACAGTTGTTTTCAGCCAACCAAACTGCACAGCGGCGTAAATCTCCGGTAAAGGTAGAGAACCGTTTGCGCTTGTAGGTTGTCACGCCCTGCTCATTGGTAGAAGCGATACAGGCAACAACAAAGGACTTGTGAATATCCATTCCACAGCAGACACGGTAAACGATTTTTAGCATAACACATCCCCTCGAAACAGTATTTGAGGGAACAGGCAGGGACTGGACGCTCATTGAAAGATTGAAGTAGTCCGTCTCTCCAAAGATAAGGTTACAGGGTCCCATGCCCTACTCATTGGTGCTTGAAAGAGCGTCCGGCACACATAAGCATTCAGTCCAACAAGCGTTGGGCCTACTTACCTCCACGTGCTCTGTAGTGTGCCTGTTTCCTCAAGTACATTCTAACAAATTACGACTGGCTGTGTCAGAGGTGCCTGTGTTTCATTCTCTTTGGTGCCTTGCAGCGCAGCGGAAAGGTATGGTCATAAGCATGAAAAAAGCGCTTTCAAACCGAAATGGATGGTTTGGAAGCGCTGCTTTTTGAGATTTGAACAAAAAAACGACCACCCGATTGGGTGGCCGCTTTATGTTGGCGTCTTTCTATCGTCCCGGGCCGTCTCCA
>CAJMOI010000127.1 GCA_905215105.1 uncultured bacterium | reverse complement strand
TCATCCAGTGTCCCCAGCGCCTGTTCCAGCGCGATTTTTTCCGAAAGGGCTTCTTCCGGCGCTTCTACCGGAATATCCGTCTGAGTCTCCTCTTCTCCGGCGGTGAGGGAAAGGGCAGGCTGTGCCGATTCCAGCGCCAATGCAGCTTCTTCCGGCTCCACCTGCAAAATCGCCGCCAGCTCTCCCACGGTGGGCATCCGGTTTTCCCGGGCGGCAAAGGCTTCGCTTTCCCGCTGTGCTTTTTGGGAAAGCTCCCGCAGCCCCCGGCCGATTTTCACCGTGCTGTTTTGCCGAAAAAGGCACCGGATTTCCCCGAGGATTACCGGAACCGCATAAGTGGAGAATTGCAGCCCCCGGCTTTCGTCAAACCGGTCGGCGGCCTTAATCAGCCCAATGCACCCGGCCTGAAACAGGTCGTCATAGTCGATTCCCCGATTTCGGAAACGGTTGGCGCAGGCGTGTACCAGACCGGTGTTGGCGGCGATGAATGCCTGACGGTCAATCATGGCTGCGGCCGCGGCGCAGAAGATTTTTTTGCAGGGTGACGGCAGTGCCTTTTCCCGGTGTGGACCGCACGGACACCTTGTCACAGAAGCTCTGCATTACGGCAAACCCCAGACCGGCCCGTTCTTCTCCTCCGGTGGTAAAGAGGGGTTCCATGGCCTTTTCGATATCCTCGATGCCGACGCCTTTGTCCCGGATTTTGACGGTGATTTTTCCCGTTTCATAGAGTTTGGCGGTGATGTACACAGTGCCCAGCGTTTCCCGGTATCCGTGGACAATGGCGTTGGTGACGGCTTCCGAAACAGCGGTTTTCAGGTCTGCCAGCTGGTCAATAGTGGGGTCCAGCTGAGAGGCAAAGGCCGACACAGCGGCACGGGCAAAGCTCTCGTTTGCCGAAACGCTGAGAAAGGACAGGCTCATTTCATTCATGGCTTTCATCGGTTTCCCCCCTTTCAATGGTGACCAGCCGCGTCAGGCCGGAAAGCTCCACCAGCTTTTCCACCTGGGGCAGCAGATTGGACAAGACCACCTGTCCGTGCCACATCTGCATCAGCCGGTATCGTCCCAGAATCAGGCCGACGCCGGAGCTGTCCATAAAGGGGACTTCGGAAAAGTCCAGACAGAGACGCCGGGGCTTGACCTTCTGGGCTGCACTGTCGATTTCTTCCCGCACCGTGCGGGCAGTATGGTGGTCGATTTCACCGAGAATGCGGGCTGTCAGGGTTTCTTCCCGAAAAAGGAGCCGGACTCCCATTTGCTTTCACGCCTTTCATCAGAAATTGAAGGCCGGACGATTCCGGCAAAGGCGGCTTTTTTCCGCTTATGTATACCATAGCGGACAGGCTGTGCAAAATTTGGGGAAACGGAGCAAAGGGGAAAATTTTCGTACCGAAAAATCTGTGTCCGCCTTCTTTTTTCCAATTCAGAGCAAAAATCGGGAATGATTTCCCTTTTCCCGGGCAAGCTGAAAGAGATCAGAAAAAGAGAAGAGGGGATTCCATGGAATATCTGAAAGCCTTTCTGGTGGGCGGTACATTGTGTCTCATTGGACAGCTGCTCATCGACCGAACCCGTTTAACGCCGGCTCGGATTCTGGTGGGGTATGTGACCGCCGGGGTGATTCTGACGGCGGTAGGGCTGTATGAACCGTTGGTAGAGTGGGCGGGCGCAGGTGCAACCGTTCCACTCAGCGGTTTTGGCTATACGCTGGCAAAAGGCGTGGAACAGGCAGTGCTGAATCTCGGATTTCCCGGCGTGTTTACCGGTGGCCTCACCGCCTGTGCCGGAGGAGTTGCGGCTGCGGTGTTTTTCGCGCTGATCGCAGCACTGCTGTTCCGCTCCCGGGATAAGTCCTGAGTCAGGCTTCCAGCTTTAAAAACAGCTGGGGCAAACGGGCAATCATATCCGTGGGCATCATGCCCTGCTGGGAGAACCGCTTGGCGCATTGGTCGCCTGCCAGACCGTGCAGGTATACGGCGGCCCGTGCCGCGGCGGAGGGCTCCATGCCCTGTGCGGCAAAAGACCCCACCATACCGGCCAGAATATCGCCGCTGCCGCCCCGAGCCATGCCGGGATTGCCGGTCAGGTTCATATAGGTGCGGCCGTTGGGCAGGGCAATGAGGGTACCGGCTCCTTTCAGAACGGTAATTGCCCCGGTTTCATGGGCGAAATACTGAGCTGCGGCGAGACGCTTTTCCTGTACCTCTTTTGCGGTAACGTTCAGCAGCCGTGCCATTTCTCCGGGATGCGGGGTGACGATTACCGGTTTTTCCGCTGTGGCCTGCTTCAGACAGTCCAGATCGTTACAAATGGCGTTGAGCCCATCTGCATCCAGCACCACGGGGCAGGGAGCTTTTTCCAGCAGCAGTTTCACCAGAGGCGGAATACCCGGTGCGGTTCCCAGTCCACAGCCGATGACACAGGCAGAAGCGCTATGCAGTGCGCCAAACAGCCGGTCCATGCTTTCTCCGGCTAACCGGTCACCATGCTGGTCCAGCAGGGTGAACACGGACTCCAGCAGCCGGGAAGCGGCAATGGGGTAAATAGAACGGGGAAGAGCCAGATTGACCAGACCGGCGCCGCACCGAAGGGCGGCCATTCCGCACATAATAGCCGCGCCTGCCATGCCCTCGCTGCCGCAGACGCACAGCAGTTTTCCGTAGTCCCCTTTGTTGCTTTCGGAATCACGAGGGTGGAATTGACTGCGAACCCAGGATTGCTCGATGGTTTCCAGTACTGGGATGGCCTGATGTACGATTTCATAATCAATTCCGGCAGAAACAGGCGTGACTTCTCCGCAGTATTCCCGGCCGGGATAGAGAATATGGCCGGGCTTGGGTACGGTAAAGGTCACAGTATATTTTGCCCGGATACATCCGCCGCGCACAGCTCCCGTATCACACTCCACACCGCTGGCAATATCCAGAGAGACGATGGGGACGCGGCTGCGGTTTGCCAGCTCGGCCAGCACCGCTACCGGCTCCCGCATCACGCCGTGGAAGCCAAAGCCGTATAGTCCGTCAATGATCAGGTCTGCTTCGGAAATGGCCTGACGGGCTGCCCGGTTTTCGCTTTCCCAGTCCACCACGAACACCTTGTCTCCTATCCGTTCAAAGGCCTGTGATGCCAGTTTGGAAGCAGGTTTTCCCTCTGCCAGAATGACTGTCGGCAGCAGATCCATTTCCGAAAAAAGCCGTGCCGCCACAAAGCCGTCTCCGCCATTGTTTCCCTTGCCGCAGAGAATGACGATCCGCTTGTTATTCAGGTCAAATTTTTCCCGGATAAACCGCACGGCGGCGCTGCCTGCGTGCTCCATCAAATCTTCCATGGTAACGCCTTTTTCCACCGCCAGCTGTTCCATGGCCTGCATCTGATATTTGCTGAAATACCTCATAAATCAACATCCTTTCTCCATTCCATTTCCGATAAAAAGAAAGCGTATAAACGAAACTCATTTATACGCTGGATTTCTCTGCCAATACCACGACAGAGGCATATTCATTTGTGTGGGTGGCGCTGACGGCAAACCGCCAGCCTTCCGCCAGTTTTGCGGCTTCTCCGGAAAGAACCAGACAGGGCGCTCCGCTTTCCAGCCGGAGCAGCTGCACTTCATTCAGACGGAAGCCCCGGACGCCGGTACCCATGGCTTTGCCAAAGGCTTCTTTGGCACAGAAACCGACTGCGGCGGTTTCAATCCAGCGGCGATTTCCGGGAGCGGGATATCCCCGGCTTTTCAGCAGCTGCTGTTCCTCGGGACCAAAAACCCGCTGGAAAAACCGGGGCGTTTTCATGGCTTTCTCAATTCTGCGGCATTCCGCCGTGTCAATTCCGACCGAAAACATCGATTCTCATCTGACGGGGCATACCGGCTTTAATGCCGTCCAGCACTTTGTCGTTGGGGCTGAACACCAGCAGGGTCAGGCCATACTTGGGAGTGCGGACGATGATATACCAGGCGTCTTCACCGGTTTCGGTTTCGGAAGCAATCAGCTGCTTGTCGAACTGGCGGTGTGCCATACGGGCGGGATCATATTTGCCCATTTCCTCTGCGTTGCGCACATCAAAGGACACCACACGCTTTCTCTTTCTCTTGTGGATGATTTTATCCACTGTCAGGTCCCCGTTGGTGACGCTGTATTCAAATTCCAGATCACGGGAAGAGGCGATCCAGTAGATTCCGTAAATGGAACCAGCGATGACAACCAGCGGAATCAGCGGGATCATGGTCAGGGGAAAGAGGATGAAAATGCTGATATAAATCAGAACAAAAGCAGCCACAGCGGCGCCCAGTGCAACCATCCAGTCTTTGCCGGAAAATTTGCGTTTTACAATCTGTTCGGTAAAAATGTCCATGGAATCAGACCCTCCTGAAAAATGTAGCTTGCCAGATACTCCATTGGAAAAACGACACTTGTCTAATAATGAAGAGAGTGTGCCATTTTTCTGCAATTCCCTGTCATTATATCATAGCTTTCATGGTTTTACAATAAAATGAAGAAGGCATTCAGAGAATAAACTGTAAAAAATTATGGAAATATTTTGGGAGAAATCCGAAAAAAGTCGTTGCCCTGTGCAACAGAGTAAACCATGCCTCGGAATGACGCCTGTTTTTTCACTCTGTAAAAAGCTAAGAACTTCAAACAAATGAAAAACCGCGGAATTTCTTCAAAACACGCTGATGGAAAAATCATTTGTGGCTTGATTTTGGTTATTATGGATGAAAATACCCGTCGAAATCAGCGGGAATCCCGAAAAATCCAGCGCCAATGCGGTTTTCGCGCCTTGACAGCTTTCTTTTGGAATGCTACAATCAAACCAGAAATCCCATGTCTGGTTTGCAAAAACACCGGGAAAAACCGGCTGTTTTTGCTGTGAGTATATTGAGTGAGCAATGATAGTAAAGGAGTGTTTTTGTATGGCAGTTAAGAAGGCAGGCGCGATCGTATCCGGCCGCACGTATCTCATCGTGAATAAGAAGAGCGGAAAGGCTCTTTCCGCAGAGTCCGGCGCCGACAACGGCGGCGTTGTGGAGCAGTTTTTCCTGACCCGCGAAGCCAATCAGCTCTGGACCGCAGAAGAGGCAGAAAAGGGCACCTGGAAGCTGGTATGCAAGGATTCCGGCAAGTGCCTGGACGTCATCAACGGCGGCGAAGTGGATGGCGCATGGGTTCACCAGTGGGACTATGTTGGCGGCGAAACCCAGCAGTGGAAGCTGGAAGCTGTCAAGGACGGTTATTTCAAGATTGTCAACGCCAAATCCGGCAAGTGCCTGGACGTGGTGAACATGAGCGAAGATGACGGCGCTGCCATTCAGATCTGGGAAAATGTGGAAGCCGACAACCAGGAATGGAAGTTTGAAGCATATCCGCCGGTAGAAGAGGCTCCCGCAGCCAAAGCTCCTGCCAAGAAGGAGACTGCTGCAAAGGCAAAAGCGCCTGCAAAGAGCAGAGCTGCCGCTAAGAAGGAAACCGCTCCCGTAAAGGAAGAGGCCCCCGCTGTAAAAGAAGCAGCACCTGTTAAAGAGGAAGCCCCCGCAGCTCCTGCTGTGAAGGAAGAGGCACCTGCGAAAAAGCCTGCTGCAAAGAAGCCCGCAGCCAAAAAGACCGCAGCAAAGGCTCCGGCCAAAACCGCAGCCAAGAAGCCGGCAGCAAAGAAGACAGCTACCACCAGAAAGTCCACCGCGAAAACCGCAGAAGAGAAATAAAAAAGACGCCTGATTTTGTTGGGCTGATCTTTTGAATACTCCATTGCCAGACACGAAAACCGGCGCCCTTTTCATGAAGTGACCCCCAAAAGTTAGACAATATTTGAAAGTAAAAATTGTTCAAGCAGC
>CAJMOI010000126.1 GCA_905215105.1 uncultured bacterium | reverse complement strand
CCCACCTCTGTGGCGATGACCACCTGCTTTTGGGAAAGCTCCTGCGCCAGCTGTTCCAGATTATCACAACCGGCGGCAAGCTCCTGTACATCCCAAATTGCATTTTGGGAGAGGGTTTCCTCGTCCCAGTGCATCCATTCTTTGACAAAGGTCTTTTTTCCGCTGTAGAGCGGCCCTGTTACGAAAACCATTTCATTCCCTCCAACAGCTGCACCGCAGCCAACGCGCCCAGCATCCAAATTTCTGCCCGCTGTAAAAACCATCCGGCCAGATCGCCGGTGATGCCGCCGAACTGCTTCTGCGCAATATGGTAATATCGCCACAAAATCCAGCCAGCTGCCAGTACCATGGCAATCCCAGCCAGACCGCCGACAACCATCAAAACCACCGCCAGCACCACGGAAGCCGCCAATAGCACGGCGCGAACCTTCTTTTTATCGGCGGCCGCGGCAAAGGTGTGGGCAAGGCCGGTATTTTTGGCAAGGGGAAACGCGGCATTGGCGAATCCGGAAAGGCTTCGTTCCAGCACAAAGGCAAGACCCATGCACCACAGCGCCCGGGCGTCCCACCTGACAGAAGCGCACAATGCGAAATATACCACAAACCATGTACAGAGCCGGATGACAGCAAAGGCGCCGCACCGAGGGTCTTTTAGAATCTCCCGCTTTTTCTCCGGAGAACCATAGCTTCCCAGTGCGTCGCTGGTATCGGCATAGCCATCCAGATGGATGCCGCCGGTCACCAGTACCGGAATGGCGCACAGCCCGCCGGCCTGTAATAATACTGAACCTCCTACATACCCCATCAGTGCAACCCAGCCCCAACAGAGGAGGCCGCACACGACCCCGATTAAAGGGAAAGCACACAGGGAATACCGCATATTTTTTTCCGTCCACTCCGGCTGCGGGCAGGGAATGGCAGAAAACATGGCAAAAGCCACGGCGATGGTTTGAAAAAAGTTCATGTTGTTTTCCCCTTTCCTTTGTGGCACACAGGAACTCCGCACACCACTTCATACACGGTATCCGCTTCTTTTGCCAGCATCCGGTTCACCTCTGCCAGCACCCGCAGATACCGCAACGTGTCCCCTTCGTAGTTGGAACCGCCGCTGAACACCTCATTGGAAACGATGACCAGCTCTTCGCACTGGCTTTTCAAATGCCCGATTCCCCGCTGGATAGACACCACGGCATCATCTCCGGCACCGTCCGGGCTGTACAGCTCATTGGCTGCCAGATTGCTCATACATTCCAGCAGCACCACTCCCTTTTCCGGCAGCGTGACCTGTTCCAGATTCACAAAGCATTCCACCGTTGTAAACTGCTTTTTTGCCCGCATTTCCCGGTGGCGGCGGATACGCGCCCGGCATTCGTCGTCAAAGGGCTGCATGGTGGCGATATAATACCGGGGCAAATTTCCGGCATCCAGCACCAGCCCTTCGGCAAATTCACTTTTCCCGGAGGCCGCGCCTCCAATCACCAGCGTCATCATCATGTATCACCATACGGCACATAGTGTTCGATGCCGCCCTGTTCAAAAGTATAGCTTTCCTGATATACGGCGCAGGCCATATCCAAAAGGGGCATGGCGGCCACCGCACCGGTTCCCTCGCCCAGCCGCATCCCGGCGGTAATCAGAGGCTGACGGTGCAAGGCTTCCAATACCATCCGACCCGCAGGTTCAGCAGAAACATGGCTGGCAAAGATGGCTTTTTCCGCTTTGGGACACATCCGCACGGCGCACAAAGCAGCGATTGTGCTGATAAATCCATCAGCCAGCACCGGCACGTTATAAATAGCGCCGCCCAAGAACACACCGCAAATTCCGGCAATATCAAAGCCACCCACTTTGGAAATGATGTCCAGCGGGTCGTTAGGGTCGGGCTGATTTTTGGAAAGGGCTGCTTCAATGGCGCGGATTTTTCGCTGCAACCCCTCTTTGGAAAGCCCTGCGCCCCGGCCTGTCATTTCGGTAACGGGTTTGTTAAGAAGTACACAGGCCACGGCGCTGGTGGTGGTGGTGTTGCCAATGCCCATTTCCCCGGTAGCCAGCAGCCGCACGCCCTGTTCCTTCTGCTCCCGCACCAGCTCGATACCGATGAGTATAGCCTGTGCCGCCTGCTCCCGGGTCATGGCGGGGCCTTTTGAAATATCGCCGGTAGCATTGGCAATGCGGCGGTCAAGCACGCCCTCTGTAGGCGGGAAGTTCAGCACACCCATATCCACCGGCACCACCTTGCAGTTGGCCACTGCCGCCATCCGGCACACGGAGGTGCGCTTCATGGCCAGATTCTCGGTGACAACGGCGGTCACATTGCTGGCGGACTGGGTTACGCCCTGAGCGACCACGCCATTATCGGCACACAGTACCAGTACAGCTCGAGGAGACAGGCTGATTTGGGTATTGCCGGTAAGGGCGGCGATATTTTCAATGGCGGTTTCCAAAAGGCCGAGACTTCCCAGCGGTTTGGCACAGTCATTCCATTTACTATGAGCCGCCTCCCGGGCTTTTTCATTCGGCTCGGTGACGGTTTGCAGCAGCTGCTGCAATTTCTGTTCGTATGGTTCCATGTTGATTCCTTCTTCCTCCCCCTGTGGGTATACAGGAGCGCTTGCGGTGCTTTCGCTACTTATTATTTAAGTTTTTCCGAATTTTGATATTGCGCAGCGGCTTCTACAAACCGCTGTCCCCATTGGGGATTTCCCCAGAAATACAAATGAGGGAATGCGGCATACAGGTTTTTCTCCCCAAAGCCGCACGGCCAGCTTCTGCCCGAAACCGGCTTTTCTGCCGTAAAACTCTTCCCGTTTTCGGTGGAATCCCAATAGTGGAACTCATGCATCGGGATTTGCTCCCCTTTGGCAAAGAGCAGACTGTCGGTTTTCGCCGTCAGATGGGCATAGCCAAACCGCACCAGCTTTTCCTTTTTCACGCCGTCTCCGGGGAGCACCCCTGCCATGGGATAAGCGGTGCCGGTTTCATCTTCGAGACTTTGTCCCAGATAAAGGAACCCACCGCATTCCGCCACCGTGGGCAGGCCGCTTTGGATGGCTTTTTGGATGGCTTTTCGCATGGCTTCATTTTGGGAAAGCTGCTGGGCGTACAGCTCCGGGTAGCCGCCGGGCAGATACAGCCCGCCGATATTTTCCGGCAAGCCGGTATCATGCATAGGACTGAACTCCACAAGTTCCGCCCCAGCATCCCGGAAAGCGTCCAGTGTTTCCGCATACATAAAGCAAAAAGCTTCATCGTGAGCCACGGCAATTCGGGCTTTGGCAGGTGTCGGAATTGGTTTTGAAACGCTTTTCTCTTCCCTGCCTGCAAACAGTTCCAGCAACCGTTCCATATCGGTGGTTTCTTCCAGCTTTTGCGCCAATATCTCAATGCGCTGCTGTAAACCCCCGATTTCTCCGGCAGTGTACAGCCCCAGATGGCGACTTTCAAAAGCGGCCTCCTCCATGTGGGGCAGATATCCCAATACTGGCAGGCCGGTTTCCCGTTCCAGCATAGGCGCTAAGCTGCCAAACAGCATGGGTGAGCAGTCATTGAGGAAGACGCCCTGAATCCGGCTGTTTTCCCGAAAACTGCAAAGCCCCTGAATCTGCGCCGCCAGCGTCAGGCTGGCTCCTTTTGGGCGGAGCACCAGCAAAACGGGAAGCTCCAGCGTGCTTGCCACATGCCATGCACTGGCCTGGGTGGTGCTGCCGCCTACGCCGTCATAAAAGCCCATGACTCCCTCGCACACGGCGGCTCCATGGCCGGAAAGATGACATTCATAAAGGGCGCGGAGCCGCTCTTCCCCGCAGAGGAACAAATCCAGATTGTGGCTCTCCACTCCCAGCACCGAGCGATGGAACATAGGGTCTATGTAGTCCGGCCCGCACTTAAAGGCACAGGGAGAAAGCCCCCGCTTGGCCAGCGCGGCAAGGAGCGCACAGGTAACGGCGGTTTTTCCGCTGCCGGAGGCGGGAGCCGCCAATAATAACTCAACCATCGCAATTCCCCGCAATCAGAAAAATGGGATTATTGGCCATGAGCAAATGAAGGGAACCGGCCGCTTTCCCCCGGCTGATGCTGATTTGCGTTACCTCCGGCTGGATGCCGCGATTTTGCAGGGCCTTTACTGCCTGATACAAGGTCTCGATACAGATAGCCGAAATACAGATTCGGGCTTTAGGGTTGCGATCCAGTACCAGATTTACCACGTTTTCCATGGAGCCCTTGGTGCCCCCGATAAACACCGCGTCGGGCGTTTCCAGCCCGTCCAGAGCTTGGGGTGCTGCGCCCTCAATGAGCTTCAGATTCCATGCGCCAAGCTTTTCCCGGTTTACTCGGATAAGGTCACAGGCTTTTTCATTGCACTCTATCGCATATGTGCGGCCCCAGCTTGCCGCCAGCGCCAGCTCAATGCTCACACTGCCAGTGCCCGCTCCCACGTCCCACAAGATGTCGCTGGGGTTGGGAGCCAGCTTTGCCAACACTGCCGCCCGTACCTCTTGTTTGGTCATAGGCACCTCTCCCCGGGTAAACATGGAATCGGGGAAGCCCGATGTCCGGCGGGTAATGGTCGGGGCAGGCTCCGCAAGCAATACGCTGAGAGAGTCGAACTTTTCGTTGGCAAACTCTCCGGCAGTACCCCGGCGAATGCGCTGCCCGGAATAGGAAAGATTCTCCCCTACCACAACGGGAAGTTCGGACAGTCCTGCTTCTGCCAGCTGGCGGCACAGTTCTGCCGGGCCAAGTTCTCCACCGGTAAGAAAAAACACCGGCTTGCCCTGCATAACGGCTCCCACCGGGTTACAGTCCACTCCATGAGCGGAACAAAGCAGCCAGTCCTGCCACGGCCTGCCAAGCGCCGCCGAAAGCAGCTGTACACTGGAAATACCGGGAAGCACGGTATAGGAGATGCCCTCTTTTTCCAAAAGAGGGATTAGGGAACGGGTGCCGGAATAAAAGCCGGTATCTCCGCTATAGAGCACCACACAGCCCTCTCCGTGGGATTGGATGGCTCCAAGGATTTCTCCGGGTCGGGTAGCTGCCACACGGTTTTGGGTGTAGGTTTTCGGGAGTCCTTCTATCAGTCTCCGAGCCCCGATGATACAGGAGGCGTTTTCCAGCGCCTGCCGGCAATCCTCGGTCATGGTACCCCGGCCTCCTCCGCCGGACGCTGCTAAGATCACCTGCATCCCATCATCTCCTTACAAAGTTCCAAAATAGTTTCATAGGATTCCCCGTCCTCTTTTGGGCGACGGATGACCACCAAACGCGCCCCGGTTTGCTGGGCGGCTTCTGCTTTTTCCCCAAAGCCCCCCGCCGCGCCGCCGTCCTTTGTCACCAGCCACCCGATGGAAAACTGATGGATCAGCGCTGTGTTCAGTTCACAGGAAAAGGGGCCCTGCATGGCAATGACATTGCCTCGGGGGATCTCCATTTCCTCGCAAGCTGCCAGGCTTTCCTGCACCGGCAGCACCCGGGGAACCAGCCGCTGCCGCTCGATTGGGGCAAACGCGGTCAGTTCTTTGGCTCCTGTGGTGAGGAGGATATTCCCCTCTGTGCCCTGCAAAAACCGGGCGGCATCTGCGGCGGAATCCACTAAAATACAGTCCGGCGGCAGTTCGCTTTCCCGACGAAGGAGCCTGCGGCAGGGGACGTTTGCTGTTTTTGCCGCCGCCCGGATATTCCGGCTGGCTTCTCTGGCATAGGGGTGGGTAGCATCAATGCACAAATCGGCTCCCGACAGCACCTTCGCCATCTCCCCTGCATCCATCCTGCCGGAAAGTGTTTGCGTGTTCGGGACGTGCTCCTGCATCAATTTCCCATATTCTGTGGCAACACACACCACTGTTTCGGCTCCCATAGATGCAGTTTCGGCGGAAAGCTCCCGGCCCTCGGTGG
>CAJMOI010000125.1 GCA_905215105.1 uncultured bacterium | reverse complement strand
TCCGGGTGCTGCCCAGATCTACCACTACCAGCATGTCCTGTTTCATTTTACTTCTCACCTTTCTGTGTAGAAATCGTAAACCTTTGTGTCTTATTATATCATATCTGACGCCTATATGAAAGATAAAGAAACATTTTTGTTATTTTTCAGCAGAAATTAACAGCATCATCGGCCGGCGAAGTTCATCTTTCATTCCCGGAAGATCCATCATATGCACCGGCGGCTGGGGTTCGCAAATCTGCCGAATTTGAAAACCTGCCTCCAAAAGCGGCTGCATCCATCCCGTCAGTGTGCGGTGTTGTTTTTGAACGGTTTCTCCCAGGAAAATCGCTTCTCGATTTCCTTCCTCGAAATAACGGTCTACCGGCCAGTGGAGAATTTTTCCATCCTCATCATAAATCCAATCCTGATTCCCATAGGCGGTAAAAATCGGATGTTCCACTGAAAAAACGAATTTGCCTCCCTGCCGTAATGCACCATATACCTTTTGATAAACAGCTGATAAATCCGATACATAATGAAGAGCCAGAGAACTGATGATTACGTCAAACGAATTCGCCGGATAATCGTATTCCTCCATAGCCATGCGCTGATAAGAAATGACGTTTGTCCCAGCGTCTTTTGCTTTCTTTTGGGCGACTTCCAGCATTTTTTCTGAAAGATCAATTCCTAAAACTCTGCTGGCTCCCTGTTCTGCGGCATACAGGCAATGCCATCCATACCCGCATCCCAAATCTAAAACGCTTTTCCCCTGAAAATCCGGGAGCATTTTTTGCAGGGATTCCCATTCACCAGCTCCTGCCAATCCATTGATAGAACGACCCATCTGGCTGTACTTTTCAAAGAATACAGGATCGTCGTAATAGTTATTCATGGTTTTTCCTTTCTCAACCGCGGTTAGGCAAACGGTTCCATTTTCTCATTATACAATCCCGTTCTGGTAATCCGCTCATACAATTCCAATCCTACATACCGTTCTGCTGCCATTTTCAGCAAACCGGGATTGACGCCGCCATTCACACTGATGGGCAGTGTCAGAGAGGTATGCAGCCAGCCATCTTCGCGGATTTCCAGCTGCATATCCGCAAAATACGGACGGATGTCAAACTCTTTGGGGCCGCGCTTTGTATGCTTGGTCACCAGGATTTCCTCCCGGGACAAAAGCTCCATGATCTCTTCTTTTGCCTGTTCAGCCGTGCGATTTTCCACTTCATAATCGATTTCGTAGGTTGCAAATCCCACTTCACAGGGCTTCATGACAGGCTCTGTCACACCGTACACATGAATATCCAGCGGAAGAGCTGCATTGAGCTTTTCGATGATCTCTTCATCGGGAACTTCTTCCAACAGACGAATATCCATGGATTCCCGCAAACCAATCATTCCCAAAGACAGGGGCATGGTGATGGTCAGAAAAATATGGGGATGAAATCCTTCCGTATACCACACCGGAAGCTTTGTTTTATGGAGTGCCCGGGACATACACCGGTTCAGATCCAGATGGGAAATGTAACGGGCCGTGTCTTTCTTTTCAAACCACACTCGGACGTTTTTCAACACAAATTCCTCCTTTGAAGCAAGCGGCTCCACAGGCGGAGCATTTTTCCCGGCAGTTGGGAGTTGTCGTGTTCCCATATGCCTTTTTGCATTCTTCCATCAAAAACTCTTTTTTAATACCGTAATCCAGATGATCCCAGGGAAGCACTTCATCGAAGCTGCGGCGGCGGTTGGCATAAAATGCCGGATCAATTCCCACTGCTTCAAAAACCTCCATCCACTTTTCCATGGAGAAACAGTCGTCCCATCCGTCAAAGCGGAAACCACGCTTCCAAGCCTCTTCCATGGCCGCACACAGCTTCCGGTCGCCTCTTGCAAAGACGGCCTCCACAAAGCTGGTATCTGCTGCATGGTAATTCACCGTCAGCTTACGGGTGGTAATGGAGCTTTTCAGTAAATGCTGCTTGCGCTGGAATTCCTCCATGGTATCCTGCGGTTCCCACTGGAAGGGGGTAAAGGGTTTGGGAACAAAGGCAGCGGCACTCACGGTGACACTGACGCTCTGCCCTTTGGGTTTCTTGGCGTTTTTGTAGTAAGCATCTACCACAGCCTGTCCCAGACGGGTAATCCCCACCACGTCCTCGTCGGTTTCGGTGGGAAGGCCAATCATAAAATAGAGCTTTACCCGGTTCCAGCCTGCACCGAAGGCCACATCCATAGTCTTCATCAGTTCTTCTTCTTTTACATTTTTATTGATGACGTCCCGCAGACGCTGGGTACCTGCTTCCGGCGCGAAGGTCAGGCCGCTTTTCCGCACGGTCTTAATTTTGTCTGTCAGTTCGGTGGAAAAACCATCTACCCGGAGAGAAGGCAGGGACACATTCACCATATCGTCTTTGGTCCAAGTGAGAAGCTCATCCAACAGCTCGTTGATTTTGGAGTAGTCACTGGTACTCAGAGAAGAAAGGGAAACTTCATTATAGCCGGTAGAGGCGCACAGATCACGGCATTGACGGCTCACCGTCTCCACAGACTTTTCGATGACCGGACGGTAAATGAATCCGGCCTGACAGAAGCGGCAGCCCCGGATACAGCCGCGGAAAACCTCCGCCACTGCGCGATTGTGTACCACGTCCAGAAAAGGCACCACAAAGCTTTTGGGATAATAGGCGTTATCCAGATCAAGAACAACCCGCTTGCGAACGGTCGCCGGTGCGCCTTCCAGCGGCGTCACTTCCTTGATAGTACCGTCATTGTGATATTCTACCTGATACAGAGACGGAACATACACACTTTCGATTTGAGAGGCCAGCCGCAAAAATTCTTTTCGGCTCTTCCCTTCCTCTTTGCATTTCTGGTACAGGTCCATTACTTCCAAATCGACTTCTTCTCCTGCTCCCAGGAAAAAGATGTCGATGAAATCTGCCAACGGTTCCGGATTACAGGCACAGGGGCCGCCTGCTACTACAATGGGGTCATTTTCCCCACGCTGGTCATTGCGTACCGGCACACCGCCCAGATCCAGCATATTCAGCACATTAGTAAAGCTCAATTCATATTGCAGCGTAAACCCGACAAAATCAAAATCACAGATGGGGTCTCCGCTTTCCAGACCATAGAGCTTTACGCCGTTTTTCCGCATCAGCTCTTCCATGTCCAGCCAGGGAGCAAACACACGCTCGCACCAGATATCCTCCCTTTGGTTAAACAGCCCATACAGAATCTTCATGCCCAGATGGGACATGCCGATTTCATAGGTGTCCGGAAAACAGAAGGCAAATCGGGTTTTGATTTTTGACTTGTCTTTTACAATGCTGTTCTCTTCCCCGCCAACATAACGGCCGGGTTTCTGAACCTTTGCCAGAATCTTTTCGAGTGCTGGATTCATTTCATTTCTCCCGTTCTATTTGAAATACTTCCCAAAAGAGGGACAGGTTTTCAGTTTGTTTCTCTCTGCGATAGTAATGCATCGCCCTTAAAGTTTTATTATACCGGAAACACTGAGGGATTGCAATGTAAAAACCAGTTTCTAATGGTTTCAAAAAAATCAGGGGCTCAACGGCAGAATTCCTGCACTTTGAGCCCCTGTCTGTCCTGCGTGTCAGCGTTCGTACTGTGCCAGACAGCTGGGATAATAATATCCGTAGGTATTGCGGCGATAATTGGCGCTGGACATATGGGCCTCATCGTAATTTGCAAAGGAATAAACCTTGGCTTCCGCCAGACGGCGATAGAGCAAACCTGGCAGGCAGACGCCGCCGGCTTTATGCCATGCCAGCATTTCCGTGCCAAACGCAACGGCGTCGGTGTATTTCAGGTCATGGGTCAGACTGGAAGCGTTATTGAAGGAAATATACGCCCCTCTCGCCCAGCCTTTTGCACCGGAAGAAGTTTTGACCTGATACCACATTTCACCGCTGTCATCCTCATATTTGGTCGCCAGAACAGAAACAGAAGTTCCTTTACTCAGGGTCGTCACCTTTCCGCTGGTGTCGGAAGCACTCTTGTAAACGGTCGCAGACGCAGTGGTCTTGGCTCCCACCGAACTGCCGGAAGCAATTTTCGGCGGCTGCACAGCATTTAAGATGATTCCTCTCAGATCAAAGGCGGCTGAACTGTTGTTCCAGTATCCGGCGCCCACATTGTAGGAGAAGCTGACCATGGAATCAAACTGAGACTGATTGGCAAGCAGATCGTTATTGGCAATAAAGCGGTTTACCTCGCTGGTATAAGAACGGGTATTGATTGCATTACACAGAAGCGCCCATGCTTCCCGTTTTGTCAGGTTATTATAGAAAATTTCACCTTTACTCAGCACATAGCCGTATCCCAGCGTGGGGATGTTATAAGCCAGCGTATCGGGATAAACGCCGGCGCTGTATCCTTCCATTTCGCTGATGATCTCCAGCATCTCATCGCTGATCCGGCGGCTTTCAGAAGAAGTGCCCGACATAGTGGAAACCACAAACACGGTCATCTCTTTGTACTCAGAACTCATTTTGCCGTTTTGCTGGGAATAGACCTTGACCTTATAGGTTCCGGGATTGGAGAATGTAGCGGACTGCTTCCAAACACGGGTTTTATTGGCGGCCAGTCCATTGCTGGCAGAGACATTTTCAGAAGTGTACGTTTTAACGGTGTAGCTCTTTTCTGAACCACCGGTGTTGACCACAAATTTAACTGCTTCCCGTGCAGTATCAGTAATGGCCATCAGATTGACGGATTTTCCAGCCAAAACAACATTGGGGTCACTGTAAACGGATTTTACCGGAGAAGCGGCAGTCACCGTGACTTTGCAGGTAGCTTTTGCATCACCGGCAGAAGCAGTAATGGTAGCGGTTCCCGGTGCAACGCCATAGATATAACCGTTCTGGACAGTTGCCACTTTGGAATTGCTGCTGCTCCAGCTGACGGACATACCGGAAACAGAAGCGGTTCCGGTGGTATAAATGGTGGTCAATGCCGGAATGGTCACACTGGTATGGGACAGATTGATGGAAATACCGCTGCCGCTGACAGACTGGAGGTATTCCGTGGAAACATAGCCCTTGATTCCGGAAGAATCCATAACCTGCATCCAGCCGAAGTTGGATTTATCCACAACCGTCAGAACAGTTCCGGTAGCCAGAGTGCGGATAATCGAGTAATTGGTGCCCGGACCGGTACGGAAGTTGACAGCCGTGGTAGTGCGGACGTACTGTTTGGAGGGCGTCGGTGTGGAGGTGGGCTTGGGAGTAGGCGTAGAGCTGCCTTCATCAGAGAATTGCAGATATTCCTTACTGCACCAACCCTGTACGCCGGAAGACGTTTTGACCTTGGCCCAATCTGCATTGCTGTTATCCAGAACGGTGACGGTTGCGCCCTTAGTGATGGTGAGAATCACATCATAGGACATTCCTGCACCCTTGCGCAGATTCAGATAGTCGGTGGTTTTGGCGGTGATAGTTTCCGTTGTTCCGCCGGAACTGCCGGAATATTTCAGATATTCCTTGCTGCACCATCCCTGACGGCCATCACGGGTTTTGACTTTTGCCCAGTTTTTATTGCTGTTGTCCAGAATGGTCACTTTGTCGCCCTTTGCCATGGTGACAATAACGCTGTAAGAGGTTCCGGGACCTGTACGCAGATTCAAATAGTCCGTAGTGGTCGCTGTTGTCACCGGTGCAACTGTTGGCATAGGAGTGGGAGTCGGTGTGGGCTTGGGCGTAGGCGTCGGGTCGGAATCTGACGAAAATTCCAGATATTCCTTACTACACCAGCCCTGAACACCGGAAGAAATCTTCACCTTGGCCCAGCTTTTGTTGCTGTTATCCAGCACTGTTACCGTAGCGCCTTTGGTAATGGTGAGAATGATATCATAGGACATTCCTGCGCCCTTGCGCAGATTCAGATAATCCGTCGTTTTGGCGGTGATGGTTTCCGTTGTT
>CAJMOI010000124.1 GCA_905215105.1 uncultured bacterium | reverse complement strand
TTCATCATACCCTGTACAGGGGGCAGGGTACAGGTCCTGAATTTGAAAAAACAGCGTCCTTATTTGCAGAATCCGGACGTCCGGTGCCGCATTAGGCAAAGGAAAAATAGGGCGCGGTATTTTCAGGCGGTTTGTGAATTCTTTTCGGTTTTCATTGACAGCGGATGACAGGATGATGCATAATAAATAGATAAAGCGAGACAGTGGCGATTACGCTAAACGAAAATGTCAAGCGAGAACGTCAGGAAAGAAAGGACTGGTGTATCGATGAACAGGGTACCCCCCAATTATAATCAAAACGGCGGCTGGCCGCAGAACAGCCCCTTTCCGGGAAATAATCCCTTTCCGCCTCAGGTCCCCTATTGGGAGCGGCCGGAATATCAGGAAAAGAAAAAGCTGAGACATATTTCCAATGTAATGGGCTGGGGTTCCATCGGGATTCAGCTATTGATGGTAGTTCTGGCACAGGTCCTGTTCGGCGTGCTGAGCGGTATCGGATACCCCCTGCGGTTTGACCTGTACGACAGTGCTTACTTATCGCCCACCATGTACTATCTGCTCAATTGTGTGGTTTATATTATTGCCGTAGTGCTGCCCTTCCTGCTGTGCCTCACGCTGATGAAGCTTCCAGTCAACGATACATTCCGCTTTGAAAAAGTGGGCATCGGTACCGCAGTGCTCTGTGTGTTGTTTGGCGTGGGCTTCTGCATGTTTTCCAATATTCCCACCAATATGGTGGTGACCTTCCTCGATGAAATGGGCTACAACACCACTTTCCCGGAAAGTCCGGAAGCGGATACGATTCTGGCCTCCATTCTCAATGTCATCAGCATTTCCATTATACCGGCATTGGTGGAAGAGTTCGCCTTCCGGGGCGTCATTCTCTCCCAGCTGCGCAAATACGGCAACGGCTTTGCAGTCGTGGGTTCGGCGCTGCTGTTTGGAATGTTCCACATGAACTATGTCCAGCTGCCCTTTGCATTTCTGGTAGGACTGGTGCTGGGCTGGCTGATGATCCGCACCAATAACCTGTGGATTCCCATTTTCATTCACGGCCTGAACAACGCTCTTTCTCTGTTGTTTGAATATCTGGGCAACACGCTGCCCGAATCGGTTTACGATCAGGTGAATACTGCGCTGTTCCTCGGCCTGATGCTGGTGGGCCTGATTGCGCTGATCCTGATGAAAACTCTGTGCGGCCAGCGGTTCCGCCGGAATCCCATGGAGCAGCAGCCTCAGATGCTGTCCCTTTCCGCCCGCACGGGAGCTTTTACTCTGAATCCCGGATTTATCGTATTTTTGCTGCTGTTCCTGGCAGTGGCCGGGGAGAGTCTGATATCATGACGGAGCTGGAATTCATCCCGGCACGGGAGCCCATGCTCCGGGCACTGGAGCTGGCGAGAGAAGCCGGGGAAGAGGGAGAAGTGCCGGTGGGAGCCGTGGTGGTGTATCAGGGGAAAATCATTTCTGAAGGCCGGAACCGGCGGGAGCGGGACAAAAACGCCCTGTGCCATGCGGAGCTGGAAGCCATTGACGGAGCCTGTCGGGCGCTGGGCGGCTGGCGGCTGTGGCAGTGTGAGCTGTATGTGACGTTGGAGCCCTGCCCCATGTGTGCCGGAGCCATTATCAACGCCCGGATTCCCCGGGTGGTGTTCGGCGCCAGCGACCCGAAAGCCGGTTCCTGCGGTTCCGTCACCGACCTGTTTGCCATGCCCTATAACCACCATCCTCAGGTGTTTTCCGGTTTTCTGGAAGAAGCCGCCGCCGGACTCCTGCGGGACTTTTTCCGCCGCCTGCGGGAAAAGCGGAAAAAGGCATTTTAAGTAAAAGATTGGCAATATTAGGATAAAATGATTGATTTACGATGAAAAACTATTGACTTTTCTCAAAAAAGCGTTATAATGAGATACACAGAGAAATCTGTAGGAAATCGATAAGACGAGGACTTGAGAAGGGGGTTGTTTTATGCATCTTGCAACACAGGAATTCATCAACGATCTGGAAGCCCATGAGCTGAAGTACAATTACAAGGGCGAGACGGAAAGCGGCAAAGACCGTCTGGTGGTCAGCTTTGGCGGCGAGAATATGTCCGACATTGTCATGCAGTTCATTTTTTCCGCTGACAACGAGGATGTGGCCCTGCGGATCTTCGATATCGTCAAGGTGCCGGAACCCAAGATCAATAAGATGATCAAGGTGGTCAACGACCTGAACAACAAGTACCGTTTCGCAAAGTTCTGTCTGGATACGGATGACAACACCATCCAGCTGGAAATCGACACGCCGTTCCGTGAGGGCAGCATCGGCCTCGTCTGCCGTGAAATCATGCTTCGGGCGCTGAACATCTGCGATGATGCCTATCCCGAGCTGATGAAGTCTCTCTGGACCTGATTTGCAAAAAAAATTCAGGCCCTGCCGGGTAAAAAGCCCGGCAGGGCCCTTTTTTGTCTCCAAAACCGACAAAAGCGGCCTGTATTTTCAGCCGGAACCTGTGCGGCCGCTGAAAGTCAAAATAATTCTAAATCAGAAATATACATACCGACCTTTCGGGTATACTAAAGGTCACAGTCAAAAAATCACGAAACCGCCCTATTCCGGGCGCTTTCCAAAACAGAAACGGAGGAGCTTGCCTGTATGGAAGCCATTGTACAAGCATTGACCGAATCTCTCAAGTCCATTCCCGCCGAATTTGTCATCGCCCTGATTTCCGCGCTGCCCATTCTGGAGCTGCGGGGCGGGATGCTGGCAGCCACCCTTCTGGGCGTGGATATGTGGCGGGCCTTTTTCATCTGCGGAATCTGCACCCTGCTGCCCATTCCCTTCATTCTGCTGTTCATCAACAAAATTTTCGACTGGATGCGGAACACCCGGTTTGTCAAGCTGGTGAATAAACTGGAAGAAAAGGGCATGGCCAAGTCGGAAAAAATTACCCGGTACAAAACCCTGGGTCTGTTTATCTTTGTAGCAATCCCTCTGCCGGGAACCGGCGCGTGGACCGGCGCGCTGGTGGCTTCCCTGCTGCGGATGCCCTTTAAAAACTCCATGCTTTCCATCGGTCTGGGCACTCTGGGCGCAGATATCATTATGCTGCTGGTGTCCTACGGCGTTCTGGGGGCATTCCTGTGAAAGAAGCAGAAATTGCAGTGGTGGGCGGCGGTGCATCCGGTCTGATGGCTGCCCTCACCGCAGCGGAAGAATTCCGGCGGCGTCATGTTCCGGCCCGTGTGCTGGTGCTGGAAGGCGCCCAAAAGCCGGGGAAAAAGCTGCTGGCCACCGGAAACGGCCGGTGCAATCTCACAAACAGGAAGTCGGAACCTTTCCGGTTTCACGGCGATACCAAGGCGGCGGCGACGGTTCTGGGAAACTGCTCTTCCCAGACGGTTGTCCGCCGTTTTCAGTCTCTGGGGCTTTTGTGCCGGGAAGAGGACGAGGGCCGGGTCTATCCCAACAGCGGGCAGGCCGCGTCAGTGCTGTCTCTGCTGATGGAACAGCTGGAAAGTCTGGGCGGGGAAGTGGCCTGTGACTGGTATACCGCGGAAATCATCCGGGAGAAGTCCGGCTTCCGTCTCCGCGCCCGAAATGGGGAAGAGGTGCTGGCACAGCGGGTCATTCTGGCCGCAAGCGGAAAAGCGGCGCCCCAACTGGGCTCCGACGGCAGCGGGTACGCACTGGCTCAGTCCCTTGGCCACAGCTGTACCCCCTGTTTCCCGGCGCTGGTGCCGGTGATCTGCAAAGAGGACAAGCGGTGCAAATCTCTGAAAGGCGCACGCTGCCGGGGAACAGTCACCCTTTTGGGGGACGGGAAAATGCTGGGACAGGAAACCGGGGAAATCCAGTTCACCGAATATGGACTGTCCGGAATCTGCGTGTTTCAGTTGTCCCGGATGGCGTCGGAGTGGAGCCATTTCCGCACCGTAAAGGGAAAGCCTGTTTCAGAACTGATTTTCTCTCTGGATCTGCTTCCGGAGCAGTCCCAGCCGGAGCTGCTGGCCATGCTGCACCGGAGACAGCGATTGCTGCCCAAAAGCGAAATTTCCGATTGTCTGGCGGGAATGCTCCATCTGGCAGTGGGGCGGCAGATGGTCCGGGAATGCCTTTCCCGGAACGGCTCGCTGGAAACTTTGTCCCCAAAAGAGATGGAAACTCTGCTCCAAACCGTCAAGGAATATCGTTTTACCGTTAAAACCGTACAGGATTGGAGCCGCGCACAGGTAACGGCAGGGGGTGTTCCCCTGAAGGAGCTTTCCGGGGAAACGCTGGAATCCCTGTGCTGTCCGGGTCTGTACCTGTGCGGCGAACTTTTGAACATAGACGGAGACTGCGGCGGCTATAACCTGCAATGGGCGTGGGCCAGCGGCATGACGGCGGGAAAAGCGGCGGCAGGCAGCCTGCTGTTTTCGGAAAAAAAGCCCCGCGGCCCCAAAAATCCCAAAGCTCCCCAGTCCCCAAAACGCCCCAATCGAAGGAGGAACCCACATGCTGCGAATCGCTGAAATCCCCATGCCTTTGGACTTTACCGAAAAGGAGCTGCGGCGGCAGACTGCCCGGCGGCTGAAAGTGCCGGAAAGTGCCTTGGGGGAAGTGCGCCTGTACCGAAAATCCGTGGATGCCCGGAAGAAAAATGACGTGCACTTTACCTGTACCGTGGAAGCGCAGGTGGACGGGGAAAAGAAAGTGCTGTCCCGGCTGCGGGACTCCAAAATTCAGCTGGCACAGCCGTATGAATACTGCCTCCCATCCTGTGAACCCCTTTCCCAGCGCCCGGTGATCGCCGGTTTTGGCCCGGCAGGCCTGTTTGCAGCGCTGATTCTGGCACAGGCCGGACAAAAGCCCATCGTATTGGAGCGGGGCGCACCGGTGGACGAGCGCAGCCGCACGGTGGAGCACTTCTGGAGCACCGGGGAGCTGAACCCGGAAAGCAACGTCCAGTTCGGCGAAGGGGGCGCAGGCACCTTTTCCGACGGAAAGCTGAACACCGGCACCAAGGACCCCCGGGCCAGAAAAGTGCTGGAAGAATTTGTGAAAGCCGGCGCGCCGGAACAGATTCTCACCGACGCCAAGCCCCATATCGGCACCGACCGTCTGCCCGGCGCGGTGAAAGCCATCCGGGAAACCATCATCCGGCTGGGGGGAGAGGTCCATTTCCACACCACCCTCACCGGCTTACAGGTGCGGGAAGGCCGTCTCACCGGTGTGATGACCCGAAAAAGCACCGGGGAAACGGGTATCATTGAAACAGACGCCCTGATTCTGGCGGTAGGCCACAGTGCCCGGGATACCTTCTCCATGCTGTATGATGCGGGACTGCATATGGAAGCCAAGGCGTTTTCCGTGGGCGCCCGGATCGAACATCCCCAAAGCCTCATCAATCAAGCCCAGTATGGCCCGGCGGCAGAGCATCCGGCGCTGGGTGCGGCGGACTATAAGCTGGCGGTTCATTTGCCGGAAAACGGCGTGGCCGCAGGCCGGGGCGTGTATACCTTCTGTATGTGTCCCGGCGGGTTCGTGGTGGCGGCGGCTTCCGAAGAGGGACGAGTGGTCACCAACGGCATGAGCTGTTTCGCCCGTGACGGCAAAAACGCCAATGCCGCCCTGCTGGTGGGGGTAGCCCCCGAGGATTTCGGCAGTGCGCACCCGCTGGCCGGTATTGATTTCCAGCGGAAACTGGAAGAAACCGCGTTCCGTGTTGGCGGCGGGGAGTACCGTGCGCCTGCACAGCGGGTGGAGGACTTTCTGCAAAACCGTGCCAGCACCCGGCTGGGAGAGGTGGAGCCCACCTATCGCCCGGGGGTAACGCCCTGCAATCTGAGCGCCTGTCTGCCGGAAGTGATTACCGAAGCCATGCGTCAGGGTATCCGGCTGATGGACCGGCGGCTTCACGGATTTGCCTATCCGGATGCTGTCCTGACGGGAACGGAAACCCGAAGCTCTTCCCCGG
>CAJMOI010000123.1 GCA_905215105.1 uncultured bacterium | reverse complement strand
TGTGAATTTGCAAATATTGACCGCCACGGAACCCGAAATACACCGGAAACACATGCCCCAACAGACAGGCAAAGCCTGCAATGTACGCACCATACTGCACCGCAGTATCTCCCACGCCGACCTGTGCGGCCACATAGCCGAAAATCAGCTTGCCAATAATCACGGCCACCACACACTTGAGGAAGTCCAGCAAAAAGGTAAGGGCGGCGGCTTTTTTGCCCACAGAACGGAGCACATTGGTAGCACCGGCGTTTCCGCTGCCATAAGAACGGATGTCTTCGTGGTTTTTAAAGATACGGGTGAGGATGATGGAGAAGCTCAGGCTTCCCAAGAGATACGCGATGATTGCCGCGCCGATTCCCGGCAGGATGAAGTCCGCAAAATGACTGAAATCCATGGTCAATCTCTCCTTCAATATTGATAATAACGGAATACTGAGAGGGTCTATATAATTAAGGGTCAGTTCTTATCTCCCCGCTCCCGGATGATAAACCGGATGGGAGTACCCTCCATGCCGAAGGTTTCACGAATGCGGTTTTCCAGATACCGCTGATAGGAGAAGTGGAACAGCTCCGCTGAGTTGACAAAGCATACGAATGTGGGCGGACGGGTGGAAGCCTGGGTCATGTAGTAAATCTTCAGGCGCTTGCCCTTATCCGTAGGCGGCTGCACTCTGGCCACCGCCTGTGCCAGCACGTCATTAATCATACCTGTGGGAATCCGCATAGAATTGCTGCTGGCCACATGCTTAATCAGCTCAAACAGCCGGTCAATGCGCTGGCCGGTCTTGGCGGAAATAAACACAAAGGGCGCATAAGACATAAAGGAAAAGTCTTTTTCCAGCTTCTTGCGGAACTCGGACATGGTGTTCTGGTCCTTTTCGATGGCGTCCCATTTATTCACCACAATAACGCAGCCCTTGCCTGCTTCATGGGCAAGGCCCGCCACCTTGGAATCCTGCTCTGTGAAGCCCACTTCCGCATCAATCAGGATGGCACACACATCTGCCCGCTCAATAGCCATCTGAGCCCGCAGGTTACTGTATTTTTCAATGGCGTCCTCCACCTTGTTTTTGCGGCGGAGACCGGCGGTGTCAATAAGGACAAATTTGCCGAACTCGTTTTCGATTTCCGTATCGATGGCATCTCGGGTTGTACCGGCAATATCGGAAACAATGCAGCGGTTTTCACCGGAAATCCGGTTCACCAGCGAGGATTTTCCCACATTGGGCTTGCCGATAATAGCCACCCGAATGGTCTCGCCGTCCTCGTCCTCGTCCTCCTCCGGAGGAAGGTGCTCCAGCACCGCGTCCAGCAGATCGCCGGTGCCGTGGCCGTGAACGGAAGAAACCTGAATGGGGTCACCCAGTCCCAGATTGTAGAACTCGTAAAAATCCGCCGGAGGATCGCCGATGGAGTCGCACTTATTGACACAGACAATAACAGGCCGTCCGCTTTTCAGCAACATGGCGGCGATATCCGCGTCTGTAGCCACCAGACCAGTGCGGACATCCGTTACCAGAATAATCACATCAGCGGCATCAATGGCCAGCTGGGCCTGCATCCGCATCTGAGACAGAATCACGTCAGAAGAATCCGGTTCAATACCGCCGGTATCCACCAGCGAGAATTTCCGGTTTTTCCACTCGCATTCCCCGTAAATCCGGTCGCGGGTCACGCCGGGGGTGTCGTCCACAATGGACAGACGCTGACCGATCAGTTTATTGAATAAGGTAGATTTTCCCACATTGGGTCTGCCAACTACGGCAACTACCGGTTTTGACATCAGGTATCCCTCCCTGTAATAGCGTCCAGCAGGTGCTGGCCTTCGTTAATCACCGGAATGACCGGTACGCCCAGTTTTTCCGAAAGCTGGGAAACGGACATATCGTCCAGGAAAACGTCCTCCTGCTGCCGCAGAGTAACACAGGGAATGAGCACGGCATCCCCCAGGTCACGGTCTTTCAGCTGAGCGAACAAATCCTGTCCGGTGAGCAGGCCGGAAACATTCACTGTTCCGCCGAAGAAATCGTTGCGGACAGGAACTACTGTACATTCTATAGTATCGCATTTTGCACGAAGTTCGTCAAGCATTCTATTGAGAAATGCATAAGCGCCCTCGCCGGTAGCGATGGTAACCCGGCGCTTTGTTTCAAGCGGAGTGAAATCCTCCAATGCAAACCGGAATTCGTCCTGCAAGCTGGCCAGCAGCCCTACGCCGTTTTCCAGCTGAGCGAAGTCCTCATAGAATTCCGGCTCGGGAATTTCCCATTCCGCCAGCAGATAGAACTCATCGGACGCATATACCGTACGCATCCCCCGCTCTTTCCGGAAACGGTCACCAAAGGCTTCAATTTGGCACAGGGTGGCTTCCGCTGTTTCTTTTGTATAGGTGGTCAGCGGGTACAGCCCTTCCCGGTAGCGGGTGACGCCTACTGGCACACAGGCGATGCTTTGGACATTCTCGCCCAACGCATACAGGTCGTTCAAAGTCCGTTCCAGCTCGGGGCCGTCGTTAATCCCCGGGCACAGCACCAGCTGGCAGTTGATGTGAATTCCCGCTTCAGCAAAACGGCTGAGAAGGCTCAGCGCCTTTCCGGCGAAGCGATTGCCCATCATTTTACACCGGAGCTCCGGGTTGGTGGTGTGGACAGACACATTGATGGGGCTGATATGCATTTTGATAATCCGGTCAATCTCATGGTCACTGAGGTTGGTCAGGGTGATATAATTTCCAAAAAGGAAAGAAAGCCGGGAGTCATCGTCCTTGAAATACAGGCTTTCCCGCATTCCTTTGGGAAGCTGGTCAATAAAGCAGAAAATGCACTTGTTCCGACAGGAGTGCTGCTTGTCCATGAGATAGGTTTCAAACTCCAGCCCCAGCGTTTCATACTGCCCCTTTCGGATGGAAATGGAACGCTCTTCCCCCTGCGGATTCCGCACGGTCACTGTCAGGCGGGAATCGGTCTCATAAAACCGGTAATCCAACACATCCATGATGGTGTTGCCGTTCAGGGAAACAAGGGTCTCCCCTGCCTGGATTCCGGCTGCATCCGCCGGGCTATTGGGGTGTACCTGTTGGATGAGAACTGCCATGGTTTCGCTCCTTTCTTGTGGTTACAGAATCAGAAACGGAAAAAGCAATCTGCCCTTTCCGCTCCCCTATACAAAAAAATAGAGAAGGATTCCTCCTTCTCTATCCCTCCGCGAAAGGTGCTGATTAAGCCTCTTTCTTCAGAACGTCCCGTCCATTGTAGAATCCGCAGTTGCCGCAGACTCTGTGAGGCGTGGTGTACTCCCCGCACTTGGGGCACTTTGCCAGAGCCGGGGCGCTCAGCTTCCAGACATTCGAACGTCTCTTGTTCTGTCTTGCGCTGGACACTTTTCTCTTGGGTACCGCCATCGTTCAGCACCTCCTTATGTGAATTCAGGCTGTTGTATCAGTTGTTGAAAAACTGTTGAAGAACCTCCAAACGAGGATCTATCCGACGTTGATTGCAGCCGCAGTCGCCCAGATTCAAATTCTGGCCGCACTGACTGCACAGTCCTTTGCAATCGGGTTTGCAAAGAAACTTGGTGGGCAGCTCCAGCAGAATGTCATCCCGCAGCAGCGCTTCCACATCGATTTTTTCATCCTCGACCACAATGTAGTCGTCGTTGTCCTCCTGATTCAGCTTTCGCACCAGCATGTGAGAAAACTCATACCGGAATTCCCGGCGGATAATTTCTGTGCAGCGGTCACAGGGAACTTCAAAGGTGAAGGAAACCGTAGCTTCCATCTGTGCTTCCCCTGCGAAAGGCTTCACCGTACCGGAAAAAGCAACCGGCGAAACAAAGGGGTGTACGCCGCCGATTTCCGTATCCGACAAATCAAAGGTCCCGGAAAAGGGAAGCTCTTTTACTTCTTCTACGAATACTCTTCTTAAATCCAGCAGCATGGCACAACTCCAAAGTTCAGTCTTTAGATGAAAACATCGAAAACTATTATAAAGGAACCGGAATGGTTTGTCAATAAAAAAATACAGGATTTTGTGCCCTTCCGGCAGAATTTGTCCATAACTTCCGTTTCCGCCGGAAAAACAAGCCTGTTTTCCGGCGAACTGTTCCATAGAAATCCTTCGGAAACCTGCGGAAGCTTACTTCTTCTCCTCCATGGCGAAGAAAATATCCTCACTGCGAACGGGCAGTGTGTCAAAGAAGCAGCCGGTGGCGTTATACAGCGCATTCATGATGGCCGGTGCCGGGGTATTGATGACCAGCTCACCGATAGACTTGGCGCCAAAGGGGCCGGTGGGCTCATAGCTGCTTTCAAATTCAATGCGGATTTTGCCCACGTCCAGACGGCTGGGAATCTTGTATTGCAGGAAGGAATTGTTCTCCATCTTGCCGCTGGCACTATAGCAGATATCCTCATACAGCGCCATGCCGATGCCCTGCACAATGCCGCCTTCGGTCTGCACCCGGGCCAGATTGGTGTTGATGACGGTACCGCAGTCCACTGCGCCCACATAGTCCACCACTTCCACCTTGCCGGTTTCCGGGTCAAGGTCGATTTCTGCCATGCCCACCATAAACGGCGGCGGAGAAATGGGAGAAGAATGGGACTCGCTGGCAGACAGGCACCGGTTGTGGCCTTCATAGCTGGCATAGCCGATTTCTTCCAGCGTGACCTGTTTTTCCGTACCGGGGACAAATACCCGCTTTCCGTCAAACTCGGCGGTTTCTTCCGGAACGTTCAGCATGAAAGCACCGGTTTTCAGAATCTTTTCCCGGAGCACCTGACAAGTCTTGACCACAGCCATACCGGTGACATAGGTGGTGGAGGAAGCATAGGAGCCGGTATCATAGGGGGAGAAGTCCGTATCCACGCCACGCACCGCAATCCGATCCAGGTCGCAGTCCAGACAATCTGCTGCCATCTGGGAAAGGATAGTATCGCAGCCGGTACCCATATCGGTGCAGCCCAGCAACAGGGTATAAAAACCGTCGTCGTTCAGGCGGATTTCTACGCTGGCGATATCCACACCGGAAATACCGCTGCCCTGCATGGCCATGGCCACGCCTACACTGCGGATATGGCCATTTTCCAGCACGCGGCGGGGATATTTGTTATCCCAGTCCATCATCTCTTTAGCTTTTGCCATGCACTTGTCCAACGTGCAACTGTTGCAGGGCTCATTGTAATAGGTGGGCATCATCTGGCCCTGTGCCACCATGTTCTTTTCCCGGAGCACACAAGGGTCCATGCCCAGCTTTGCCGCCAATTCACTGACAGCGGATTCCACCGCAAAAATGCCCTGGGTTGCGCCGTAACCACGGTATGCGCCGCCGCCCATGGTGTTGGTGTATACCACTTCGTTGTCAAAACGGGCCGCTTCCAAGCCGCCGTACAGAGAAAGGGACTTGTGTCCCACCAGTCCGATAGTGGTGGGGCCATGGTCGCCATAAGCGCCGGCATTGGATAGTGCGTACAGATCAATGGCGCGGATCACGCCGTCCTTGCTGGCGCCTACCCGCACTTTCATCTGCATCTGATGACGGGGAGAACCGTTGGTCATACTCTCCTCACGCGTATAGATGATGCTGGCCGCCCGGCCTGTTTTCAGGGTAACAATAGCGGGAAACAGCTCACTGACAACACTCTGTTTTGCGCCGAAGCCGCCGCCGATCCGGGGCTTGACCACACGGATTCTGGATTTGGGAATCTGCAATGCGTTAGAAAGAATACGCCGGGCATGGAAAGGTACCTGGGTAGAGCTGACCACCGTCAAACGGCCGTATTCATCGATATAGGAGAAGGTGCGGAAGGTTTCCATCATGGCCTGACTGTTGGCCTTGGTGTTGAAGGTGCGCTCGACCACCACGTCACAGGTTTTGAGCACTTCATCCACGTCCCCAATGTCCATCCGCTCTGTGCTGCACAGGTTCCGCTTGTTATCGGCT
>CAJMOI010000122.1 GCA_905215105.1 uncultured bacterium | reverse complement strand
ACTAAATATATTCTAGTCCATGGAAAAGGGGTCTTCAATCTGTGACATGAATTGTGACAATTTTCTTTCAATGCCTGTCACAGTGTGAAAGAAAGAGAAAGGTTTTTAGAGCAAAACAGACAAAAACCAAGAACCGGAAAAAAGCTGTATAAATGTATGGCGTTCCCTAGGAAAAATGTAAAGTCCTCTGTGTAAAATGACAAAAACAGGCCGAAGAGGGATTTTTTGGGCATAAAGTATACTAAATTGGTATATTTTAATAGAGAAACGGCAAAATACATATTTACGGGAGGAACAAAGAATGATACAATAGGTAACGAAAAAACAGCAAAATCCGGTACCTGTGAATACCGGAGAAAGGAAGTCCATATGCTGAAAATAGAGCATCTCGCCTGGAGTATTCCGGGCGGCGAAGACATTATAAAAGATATTGACGTAACCGTACCGGAGGGAAAACTGATTGTGGTAACTGGTCCCAACGGCGGCGGAAAAACCACCATGGCCAAGCTTATTGCCGGTATTGAATGTCCTTCCAGCGGCAGAATTCTCTTTGACGGAGAGGATATCACCAAGCTGGATGTAACAGAGCGGGCTCAGAAGGGCATTGCCTATGCCTTCCAGCAGCCGGTTCGTTTCAAGGGCCTGACAGTCCGTGACCTGTTGGAGCTGGCCGCTGGCGGAAAGCTGTCGGAGGAAAAGCTCTGTGCCCTGCTGGGTCAGGTGGGACTGTGTGCCAATGAGTATATTGACCGTGAAATGAATACGTCCCTTTCCGGCGGCGAAAGCAAACGAATTGAAATCGCCACTGTGCTGGCCCGTCAGGCAAAGCTGTCTATTTTTGACGAGCCGGAAGCCGGCATTGACCTTTGGAGTTTCTCCCGTCTGGTGGAGACCTTCCAGAATCTGCGGAAACAGGGCAACGGAACCCTGCTGGTGATTTCCCATCAGGAGCGTATTCTGTCCATTGCCGATGAGATTATCGTGATTGCCGACGGCCGTGTCCGCACCATCGGACCCGGCAAAGAGGTTCTGCCTCAGTTGCTGGCAGACGAGCGGGCCGCCCGCTGTCCTTTGGGAAAGGAGGAACTGGCATGAATAAGATTACCGAAGAACTGTTGAAGGAAGTTGCCGATTTCAAGGGCAGCTTTGAAGGTGCATTCAACATCCGCGAAGACGGCGGCTGTGCCGGCCGTCAGTCCACGAAGAATATCCAGATTACTTCCAAAAAGGATCTGCCCGGCATCGATATTCATATTGCACCCGGAACCAAGGGGGAAACCGTCTATATTCCTGCCTGTGTGACCCACAGTGATGTAGACGACCTGGTTTATAATGATTTCTATGTGGGCGAAGGCGCCGACGTGGTGATTGTTGCCGGCTGTGGTGTTCACAGCGACGGAGAAGAGGAAGCCCGTCACAACGGTATTCACCGCTTTTTCGTGAAAAAAGGCGCTCATGTGGTGTATAAGGAAAAGCATCTGGGAACCGGAAAAGGCAACGGCGCCAGGCGCATTGATCCCATTACGGACGTATATCTGGAAGAGGATGCATCTCTGGAAATGGATACCGTACAGCTGGGCGGTGTAGATCGTACTACCCGCAAAACCAGCGGTGTGGTGGGTGCTCGTGCCAGACTGGTGGTCCGGGAACGCCTGATGACCGATGGGGAAGAGTTTGCCCGCACCGATTTTGACGTGACCATGGAAGGCGAAGACTGCGGCGTGGATCTGATGTCCCGTTCTGTGGCCAAGGGCCATTCCCATCAGGAATTCTATTCCTGCATCAAGGGCAATGCCCGCTGCACCGGCCATTCTGAATGTGATGCCATTTTGTCTGAAAATGGTACGGTGGTGGCGCAGCCTGCCCTGGAAGCCAATCATATTGATGCCAGCTTGATTCACGAAGCAGCCATCGGTAAAATTGCCGGTGAACAGATTCTGAAGCTCCGCACGCTGGGCCTGACCGAGCAGGAAGCAGAAGCCCGAATTGTGGAAGGCTTCCTGAAATAAGCGGCCAGATTAACCCCCGATATTTGAGAAATAAAAGACTCCCTGTACACAAGACAACACAGATGTGCGCTGTTTCAGGTACAGGGAGTTTTTTATTCTATGGTTGCAAAAAACAGCCGCAGACTGCAATGAATGCGGCCTGCGGCTGGGGAACGAACGATATAATTATTAATGGAACAGGTGACGGCGTTTATTGAAATAGACTCTGCTGAGAGCCAACAAAATGACCAGTCCGATAATGGAGCCGATATAAGTGGAACCCAGATCGCCGATGCTGACTTCAAAGATCATCATCAAACCGACCATGCAGATCAGATTACAGGCAATGGAAAGGGCGTATACGGCATATAGTGCGGTAATCCCCTTCAGCAGATAATGGGCCAGCCACTGGCGGGTGATGATGGCGAATACCGCAGAACCAATGGACACAATGCCCAGAAAATAACACAGAGGCTGTAAAGCGGGATAAAAGGCGAAAACCAGCTCCGGAGAACCGCCGCCGGTGAGAGTTTCTACGAAACTGCCGCTGAAATAAGCGATGCCATTGATGACAGAAACCAGCGCGGAAAGGAACAGCTGAACATAAATGACGAATTTATACCAGCGCATGGGGAGAGCCGGCTGCATGGGGTCGTAAGGGTTAGGCTGGTTATACGGGTTCGGCTGCTGATTGTAGGGATTGGGTTGATTGTAGGGATTTGGCTGCTGGTCAAAAGGATTGGGTTGCTGATAAGAAGGCTGCTGGTCATAGGGATTGGGTTGCTGATAGGGAGCTTGCTGGTCGTAAGAGTTGTTGTCTCTCGGGGGATCCATCCGGGCGCCGCAATTGGGGCAAAAAGCAGGGGTGGAATTACCGAGATCGCTGCCGCAATTTGCACAAAACATGTTCAATGTCTCCTTTTCTGATTCCCGTTTTTTCGACGGAAATCGGCTTTTTGCTTATTGTACCATAAAGGAGAACAAGTGTAAACTCTGGAACAAAAGGATTTTATGATAAATTATTCAGAGAATTCTCCGATTCTTTCCCGGTAATGGAGATCATTTTCGAAAGGGACTTCTTCCGGCACACCGTGGTCACAGGTTGGAATATATCCGCCGCGGGCTTTCATGACCGGCATAATGCGGTCGATTTCCCAGTCAATGGCTTCTTTTCCCTGAGAGAGTACCCGTTTGTCAAAGCCGTCGGAAATCAACAGGTCGGGATATTCCTTTCCGGTGCGGACAACATCACAGCCGGAAGCAGCTTCAAAAGGACTCAGATAATCCATCCCGATTTCACGATACAGGTCGATGACCTGATCGGAAAATCCGTCGGTATCCAGCTGGAAGTGGAGTTTCCTGGAGGGGTCCAGCTGGCGGCGACGTGCGTTTTCCAACAGCTGCTGATAATAGGGGAACAGGAATTCCCGAATCATGTCATGAGAGATCAGGGAACCGTGATTATAACAGATGTCCTCTCCGAAAAAGATTTCATCCAGTGTGACGAACTGTTGGTGAAGTGCGATAACATGATCGGCCAGCGTAAACCAGGTTTTCATACAGTCGTGAATCAGGTCGGGGTTGTCATAGAGCAGATACATCAGTTCCAGAGGTCCCATCAGGCTCCGGAGATACATATACCCACCCACAACCTGCTGACAAATTACCTGTCCTTCTCCAGCAGCTCGCTGTGCCGCTTTCATTTCTGCTTCCAGATTGGTATAACGTTCGGATACAGTAGGGGCCATGCGCCACTTGCACAGGGTTTCCCAGCTTTTCTGGTCTTTTACAGGGCGGTGGGTGTATTCCGGCATAAAACCATTGCGGCGATTTTTAAAACAAAGTACGGAACGACCGACAAAATCCTGTACCAGTTCATAGTCTCCCCGGTCTTCCAGTACTTTTTCTTCAAAGGTCGGGCAAAAACCGGCCTCACACCAACCGAGTCCGCCTAAAAAGTGTTTTCCCGGAGGGTCAAAGGAAAAAATCCGATCCAATTCCTCCTGACAGACATTTTCCGGAAGATAGCCTTCCTGTATCCAGCGTTCCAGGGTAAAAAAGCCAAATTCTTTCTGATAAATACCGGCATGGGGCTTCCGGTTATAGAAATCCCGCATTTTCCGGGCACCCGGGGTCATAGCTTCCCGGCTGACCATTTCATGAATACCGTCGTTTTGCATGTCAATTCCTCCGTTGATCTGGATTTTTCAGGTCGAGCTTTTAATAAGGGCCATATAAAATAGGAAAACTGCAAATATAAGGCTTTTCGGAGCCTACAATCCGAAAAAATAAATAAAAGTCTATCACATTACGCTGAAAGCCGTCCGGGTAAAACTGGGCGGCTTTTTTGCGTGGTAGGCTTGGAAAGGAGGAAAATTTTTCGATAGAAAATCAACGCTCATTTTTGTGCAATACACCAAAATTGAAGGAGGTTAGTGAATGGCAGATGACAAACTCAAAACCGGCCCGGAGCCCCCTGGCCCGGATCGTCCCGGTGACGCTCCTGCGAAAGAGGCTCCGCCAATCCAGGAGCCCCCGGTTCAGGAAACCGACGCGCCGGGGAAAACGCAAGAGCCCGCCGCGCCTGGTACGGGCCCGGCACTCCAGGCGGAACAGTCTGTTATTCCCGGTATGGGGGAGGACAATCCGGCCCGCTCTGCACTTGGGGAAGTAGTGGTTGATTTTGACAAGATCAACGAGCTTATGTCCCAGCGACGGGCAGCGGCGCATGGAGCCGTAGACAAATTAAAGGCTCCGGCTACTGATAAGGATGGTAAAGAGGCTCCTATCCCGGAGGAAAAAGCGCCGGAGGCGGATCAGCCGAAAAAGCGCCGGGGCCGTCCCCCGAAAGAGCAGGCCGGGGTGTCTGCGGGGAAAAAGGAGAAAGCGGCGGAGCCCCGCACAGGCCGCCCGTCTAAGGTTGACAAGGCGGCCCGTGAGGAGGCCCCGCCCGCTGTTCGGGACAAAGTGTCCAGAGGTAAGAAAGCTGACAAGGGCAAGGAAACGGGCTCCGGCGGTGCGCCTGTGTCCAAAACCGCTGAGGCGGTAAAGCCGGGCAAGGCCGCTCCCGTCAAGGAGGCGGCAGTCCCGCCGCCGGAGATCAATCTGCCGCCCACGCCTGACGTGCCGCCCCGCCCGGTGGAAGAGGGAAAAATCGTCTATCTGAAAATGGCGGAGCTTCATCCGTTCCATACGTTCCGGGAGCACCCCTACAAGGTGCAGGACGATAAAGCGATGGACGATCTGGTGGGGACGATCAAGGAACACGGCATTATGACCCCCGCCACCGTCCGCCCGGAAAAAGACGGCAACGGCTATGAGATCATCGCGGGCCACCGCCGCTGTCATGGCGGTGAGCGGGCTGGTCTGGATGAAATTCCCTGTATTGTCCGGGAGATGACCGATCTTGAGGCCGTCCGGGAAATGAAGAACAGCAACAAACAGCGCGGCGATCCCCTGCCCAGCGAGCTTGCAAAGCTCCTTGATCTGGAACTGGAGGCTATCAAGCGCCAGGGGGCCCGGCCCAAAAATGACAAGGAAGCGGAGGCCCTGGGTAAGCTCTCGGTGGAGATCGTGGGCAAGGAGCATGATATGAACTATAAAAAGGTGCTCCGCTATGTTCGCCTTAACCATCTTGTCCCGGAGCTTCTGGAAAAGGTGGACGCTAAAAATATGGGATTTATGCCCGCTGTGGAACTGTCGTATATCAAGCCGGAAAACCAGCGGCTTATCGCCGTGTCCATTGATGGGGAGCAGTCCTCCCCCTCGGTCAAACAGGCAAAGCGGCTCCGGGAGCTCGACCAGGAGGGCTTGCTCAACGGCGATGTGATCGATGGTATTTTGAGCGAAGAAAAAAGGGAGGTTGACAACGTGATCATCAGTACCGACGAACTCAACAAGTATTTCGGCAAGGAGGTCACTCCTGCCAAAATGAAGGAGCAGATCATAGCCCTGCTGGACGAGTGGAAAGAGAAACAGCCGCCCGAACTGGCAAAGCCGGAGAAGAAACACGAGCTCGATAAGTGACCGGGCCCCGCCTCTGGACACTTTGTCCAGAGGTACGCGCCCTGCGCTTGAGATGGGCTCTGCGGTGATATATCCCCCGTC
>CAJMOI010000121.1 GCA_905215105.1 uncultured bacterium | reverse complement strand
GGAAGTAAAGACTTCCGGCGGTCTGGTGCCGGACAGTGCGAAGGATTCCAACGGAAAAGCCCCGGACACCATGACAGTGGAAGCGTATCTGGAAGCCGTGGAAGCGGCTGTCCGCTCTTCTTCATAAACTGCAAACCACCCCGGATTTTTGACAGATCCGGGGCGGTTTTTCTGTGCTCTTGTTTTCTTGGTGACGGTATGGTAAACTGAAATTATAACGGAGTTGTTCATAAATCCATAGAGAGTGGGGAGGTGCTTTTCATGTTTGGAAAGAAAAAGCAGGCGATTCTCGCGCCGCCGCCGGGACTTGGCAGAGAAGATATCGTCATTGAAAAAAGCATCTGCACCGGCGAAGGGGTGATCGGCTTCCGCGACCCTAAAACGAAAAAGCTCTTACAGGCGGTAGCGGCTCGGACGCCGGGAGAAATTGCGGATTTTTATCGCTCTTATGGATATGAACCGCCGGAAAAATAAAAGAAAAGGGGTATTGGGTATGGAGTTGCTTCGGAAACAAATGCAGGACGGAATGCTGGGATTGGCTGTGGGAGATGCGCTGGGTGTACCGGTGGAATTCCGCAGCCGTGAAGTGCTGAAACAGAACCCTGTTACCGGGATGCGGGCATATGGGACCCACAATCAGCCCGCCGGCAGCTGGTCGGACGACACCACCATGGCGCTGTGTACGCTGGAAAGCCTGACAAAAGGTGTGGATTACGACGACATGATGGACCGTTTTTGTCGCTGGGTAGACGAAGGCTATATGACGCCTTACGGGAAGCTCTTTGATATCGGGGGGACCACCCTCCACGCACTGCGGATGTACAGCTCCGGAGTTTCCGCATTGCAGTGCGGCGGCACCGATGTACGGGACAATGGAAACGGCTCCCTGATGCGGATTTTGCCCGCTATCTTTTATCTTCGCCGGGAATACGGGTCGGCCTGTATGGAGAAACCAGAAGCTTTTACGCTGATTCACAACCTTTCCCGGCTGACCCATGGCCACGAAATCAGCCAGATGGCCTGTGGGCTGTACTGTGATCTGGCAAACGAGCTGATGAACGGAAAAACCATGACAGAAGCCATCAGTCATGCCGCTTTGACAAAAGATCGCTGGTATGGCGAGCAGGAAGAATTTTCTCCCTGGTTACCTGAGTTCGATTTTGTAAATGCAGAAGCGCTGGCAGCTTTGCCGGAAGAAGCCATCAAAAGCAGCGGATATGTGGTGGATACCCTTCAAGCGGCTTTGTGGTGCTTGCTCACGACAGACTCCTACAGTCAATGTGTCCTGAAAGCCGTCAATTTGGGTTCTGACACCGACACAGTGGCCGCTGTCGCCGGCGGGCTGGCCGGGATCCTCTATGGAGCAGAATCGATTCCCGAAGACTGGCTGAAAGTGCTGGCAAAAAAAGAAGAGATTATCCGGCTGTGTGAAGCCTTCTTCCCCGTTTAAATTTGCTTCCTGCATCATTTTTGTGCCGGAATCATGGGAAATTTCGCCCTTCTGCCCTTGACTTTTTGCCCCGGATGGGATACCATATATCCATATGGAAAAAGACGTTGACGGAGACAGTACGCAGGGAGCCAGTGCTCCAGCGAGCCGGGGACAGTGCAAGCCCGGCGCCATCGGGCCCTGACGGAAGATCACTCTATCAGTCGCAGGCTGAACGGATTTTCTCAGTAGGTTCTGTCGGATTCCCGCCGTTATCGGGAGCGCATATGATGGTATGCCGCGAAAATAGGTGGTACAGCGAAGTCACAGCCTTCGTCCTGTTTTGCAGGATGAAGGCTTTTTTATTTGCCTCGCGGCTGTTACAGGATGAATTCAAAGGAGGAAACACCATGTACAACAAGGTATCCACAAATCTGAACTTTGTGGAACGCGAAAAGCAGGTGGAGGAATTCTGGCGCCAGGAACACATCTTTGAAAAGAGCATGGAGATGCGCCGGGATTGCCCCAATTACACTTTTTATGACGGACCGCCCACGGCCAACGGCAAGCCCCACATCGGCCATGTGGAGACCCGTGCCATCAAGGACATGATTCCCCGCTATCGCACCATGAAGGGCTATGACGTGCCCCGTAAGGCCGGTTGGGACACCCACGGCCTGCCCGTAGAGCTGGAAGTGGAAAAACTGCTGGGTCTGGACGGTAAAGAGCAGATCGAGGAATACGGCCTGGAGCCCTTTATCGACCGCTGCAAAGAGAGCGTGTGGAAATATAAGGGCATGTGGGAGGATTTCTCCGGTACCGTCGGTTTCTGGGCTGACATGGATAACCCCTATGTCACTTATCACAACGAGTTTATCGAGTCTGAGTGGTGGGCACTGAAGCAGATCTGGGAAAAGGGCCTGCTGTATAAGGGCTTTAAAATTGTTCCTTACTGCCCCCGCTGCGGAACTCCCCTGTCCAGCCACGAAGTTGCTCAGGGCTATAAGGACGTAAAAGAGCGCTCCGCGATTGCCCGTTTCCGCGTGAAGGGCGAGGATGCCGCTTTCCTGGCATGGACCACCACCCCCTGGACCCTGCCCTCCAACGTGGCGCTGTGCGTTAACCCCGTGGAAGAGTATGTCAAGGTCAAGATGAACGAGGACGGCCAGGTATACTATCTGGCTCATGCCCTGTGCGATACCGTATTGGGCGAAGGCACCTACACCGTTCTGGAAACCTATGTAGGTAAAGATCTGGAATATAAAGAGTACGAACCCCTGTTCCATTATGTGGAACCCAAGGAAAAGTGCTGGTATGTCACCTGTGACGAGTACGTCACTTTGACCGACGGTACCGGCGTGGTTCACATTGCTCCCGCCTTTGGTGAGGACGACGCCAACGTGGGCCGGAAATACGGTCTGCCCTTTGTCCAGCTGGTGGACGCCAAGGGCGAAATGACCAAGGAAACCGAGTGGCCCGGCGTGTTCTGCAAGGACGCCGACAAGGAAGTGCTGAAGAATCTGGAAAGCCGCGGCCTGCTGTTCTCTGCGCCCCAGTTCACCCACAGCTATCCCCACTGCTGGCGCTGCGATACCCCCCTCATCTATTACGCCCGCGACAGCTGGTTCATCCGCATGACCGACGTAAAAGAGGACCTGATCCGCAACAACAACACCATCAACTGGATTCCCGAGACCATCGGCAAGGGCCGTTTCGGCGACTGGCTTGAAAATGTCCAGGATTGGGGCATCAGCCGTAACCGTTACTGGGGCACCCCGCTGAACATCTGGGAGTGCGAATGCGGACACCGTCACGCCATCGGCAGCATTGAGGAACTGAAATCCATGTCCCCCAACTGCCCCGACGACATCGAGCTGCACCGCCCCTTCATCGACGCCGTGACCATCACCTGCCCCCACTGCGGCAAGCAGATGAAGCGCGTCCCCGAGGTTATCGACTGCTGGTTCGACTCCGGCTCCATGCCCTTCGCCCAGCATCATTATCCCTTTGAGAATAAAGAGCTGTTCGAGGAGCAATTCCCCGCCGACTTCATCTCCGAAGCCGTTGACCAGACCCGCGGCTGGTTCTACTCCCTGCTGGCCATCTCCACTTTGATCTTCAACAAGGCTCCCTTTAAGAACGTCATCGTGCTGGGCCATGTGCAGGACGAAAACGGCCAGAAGATGTCCAAGTCCAAGGGCAACGCGGTTGACCCCTTTGAGGCACTGGCTACCTATGGCGCAGACGCCATCCGCTGGTACTTCTATACCAGCTCCGCTCCGTGGATTCCCAAGCGCTTCTCCGGCAAGGCCGTGCGCGAAGGCCAGCGGAAGCTGCTCTCCACCCTGTGGAACACCTATGCGTTCTATGTGCTGTATGCCAATATTGATAAATTCGACCCCAACCAGTACGAGTGGAAGAAAGACACCCTTTCTGTCATGGACAAGTGGCTGCTTTCCAAGCTGAACACCATGGTGCGGGAGATGGATACCAACCTGGAAAACTACCGCATCCCCGAGGCTGCCCGCGCTTTGCAGGACTTTGTGGATGACATGAGCAACTGGTATGTGCGCCGCAGCCGCCAGCGTTTCTGGGGTAAAGAGCTGACCCAGGACAAGGTCAACGCCTACAAGACCCTGTATACCGCGCTGGTCACCACGGCCAAGGCTGCCGCCCCCATGATCCCCTTCATGACCGAGGATATTTATCAGAACCTGGTGCGCAATCTGGACAAGAACGCCCCCGAAAGCGTGCACCTGTGCGATTATCCGGTGTGTGACGAGAGCGCCATTGACCCCGAGTTGGAGCGCCAGATGGAGCAGGTGCTGCAGATCGTGGCGCTGGGCCGTGCCGCCCGTAACGAGGCCAACCTGAAGAACCGTCAGCCTCTCGCCCAGATGTTTGTTCGGGCAGAGTTTGAGTCCGACCCGCTGTTCCAGCAGGTTATTGCCGAGGAGCTGAACGTGAAGGAGCTGCATTTTGTGAATGATGCTTCCAAGTTCACGAACTACACCTTTAAGCCTCAGCTGAAGCTGTTGGGCAAGAAGTTCGGCAAGCAGATCAACGAAGTGCGCACCGCACTGGCAGAGCTGGACGGCAGCAAGGCCAAGCAGGAGCTGGACGAGACCGGCAAGCTGACCATCACCCTGTCCACTGGCGAGACCTCTCTCACCGAGGAAGAGCTGCTCATTGAGACCTCTCAGATGGAGGGCTTTGCCTCCATCACCGACCGCGGTGTCACCGTGGTTCTGGATACCCGCCTGACTCCCGAACTGATCGAGGAAGGCTTTGTCCGCGAGGTCATCAGCAAGATCCAGTCCATGCGCCGCGACGCGGACTTTGACGTTCTGGACCACATCAACGTGACCATCAAGGCCGGCGACAAGCTCATGACCATCGTAGAAGCCCATAAGGACGAGATCAGCCATGATACCCTGGCAGACAGCATCACCGCAGGCGAGCCTGCTGGTACCGTTGCCGAATGGGACATCAATGGTGAAAACGCTGTGATTGGCGTAGAAGTCGTTAAATAATGAAATGAAAAACGAGGCTTTTTGCCGGTGGGCAAAAGGCCTCAGTTTTTCTCCTCTCCGCTGTTCCGGGAAGAAAATCTGGAACCATAAAGAAAGTAAGCAGAGAAACAGATATTTTTCATAAAGGAACCCCCTTTGCCAACCGGCAAAGGGGGTTCCCTTCTTTTTCAAAATCAAATTTATTGAGCGGCTTCTTTCAACAGGTCGAGATATTCCGCTACGTCCATTTCTTTTTGGCTGTCTTCTATTTCTTCCGGCAGAAAACTGGAGGTGAGCTTTCCGTTTTCCACAGGAATGACCATGATTGGGGAAAGAGGAGCGCCCCTGTCACTGAGAATCAGGACGTATTCTTTTCCCACTTTCAGCGGGTCAAGGCCTTCCGTATCGTAAATATGAGTGTCGGTTTCCACATCAAAATCCAGATAGGTAATTTTTCCGGTCCACCCGGTGCTGCCCTTAATCAGGGTAATGGGTTCCACAGAAACTTCCTGATAGTATTCTTTCAGCTCCTCACCTCCGGCGGAACCGATGACATGATCCTTGACGGTGCCCCGATTGGTGACTTTTCCGTAGACGATGGTTGCGGCCTTGTCCACGCCTTCTTCAAAGGTATAATACGGCCAGCTTCCGTAGCCGGTTACTACCGTTTTTTCCGAACGCTCCAGTTTGGGTTGGCTGTTTGTCCAAAAGAAGACAGCCAGACCAGCTATGAGGATAACGGCCAGAACCGCGCAGAGAATACCAATTTTTTTCCGACTGTTTTTCATAAATCTTCCCCCTTTTCTTTTTCAGGGTTTGCCGTTATCAAAAGTTCATGGGAATCCTCTCCAGTCAAAACAATATCTATTACTATAATATCATAAACAAAGAAATGCATATATAGTTGTTTTTCACAAAGTTGATTTGAAATATTTTCTGAAAGTTACATGAAATCTTTTTTATAAAACAGGGGGAGCGCGGCGTTTTTTTCTTCGTTACAATGAAACTGCGCCCGGGTTTTGAAAAGCGGGCGGGAAAGGATGACCAAGATGAAAGAAAAAGAAATGCTCGCTGAAATTACGCCTATCATTGGCACCCCGGAAATTCGCGCCGCGGCGGAAATCCTGAAGCAATACCGGCAGGGGAAAGCCAATCTGGAAAAGCGAATTATCGAAAACGACCAGTGGTTCAAAATGCGTCACTGGCAGCAGTTTCGGAAAAACGCCCGGGAGGG
>CAJMOI010000120.1 GCA_905215105.1 uncultured bacterium | reverse complement strand
CCACCACCGAGCGTATTCTGTACTACACCGGTATCAACCACAAGATCGGTGAGACCCATGACGGTACTGCTACCATGGACTGGATGGCCCAGGAACAGGAAAGAGGTATTACCATTACCTCCGCAGCAACTACCTGCTTTTGGAAGGGCCACCGTATCAACATCATCGACACTCCCGGCCACGTGGACTTCACCGTGGAAGTGGAGCGTTCCCTGCGCGTTCTGGACGGCTCCGTAACCGTTTTCTGCGCAAAGGGCGGCGTTGAGCCCCAGTCCGAAACTGTTTGGCGTCAGGCTGAGGAATATAAAGTTCCCCGTATGGCTTATGTCAACAAGATGGACATCATGGGCGCCGATTTCTATCGCGTCGTACAGATGATGAAGGATCGTCTGAAGTGTAATGCTGTTCCGATCCAGCTGCCCATCGGTTCCGAGGATACCTTTAAGGGTATCGTCGACCTGGTTACCATGAGAGCTGAAGTCTATTATGATGACCTGGGCAAGGACGTCCGCGAGGAGGATATCCCCGAGGATATGATGGAGCTGGCCGAGAAGTATCACACCGAACTGATCGAGCATGTCGCCGAACAGGACGACGAGCTCTTTGAGAAGTATCTGGGCGGCGAGGAGCTGACCGTGGAAGAGATTAAGGACTGCATCCGTAAGTCCACCATCGCTAACCACATGGTTCCCGTTACCTGCGGTACTTCCTATAAGAACAAGGGCGTACAGCCTCTGCTGAACGCAATTGTCGATTATATGCCCGCCCCCACTGATGTTCCCGCTATTAAGGGCATCAACCCCGACACCGAAGAAGAAGAGACCCGTCCGTCTTCTGATGAGGCTCCCTTCGCAGCTCTGGCATTTAAGATTGCCACCGACCCCTTCGTTGGTAAGCTGTGCTTCTTCCGTGTGTATTCCGGTACTGTAGACGCTGGTTCTACCGTTTACAACTCCGTGAAGGTCAATAACGAGCGTATGGGCCGTATCCTGCAGATGCACGCAAACCATCGTCAGGATATCGAAAAGGTGTACGCTGGTGATATCGCTGCTGCTGTTGGTCTGAAGAACACCACCACCGGCGATACCCTGTGCGATGAAAAGCACCCCATCATCCTGGAATCCATGGAATTCCCGGAGCCTGTTATCCGTGTTGCCATCGAGCCCAAGACCAAGGCTGGTCAGGAGAAGATGGGTATCGCGCTGGCTAAACTGGCTGAAGAAGATCCCACCTTCAAGGCTTACACCGATGAGGAAACCGGTCAGACCATCATCGCTGGTATGGGCGAGCTGCATCTGGAAATTATCGTTGACCGTCTGCTCCGCGAATTCCGCGTGGAAGCAAACGTCGGTAAGCCCCAGGTTGCTTATAAAGAAACCATCCGCAAGATGGCTGATGTGGACAACAAGTATGCCCGTCAGTCCGGCGGTAAGGGCCAGTATGGTCACGTTAAGATCAGAATTGAGCCCAATCCCGGTAAGGGTTATGAGTTCGTCAACGCCATTGTTGGCGGCGCAATCCCGAAGGAGTATATCCCGGCTGTTGATCAGGGTATCCAGGGCGCTATGCTGTCCGGTGTTATCGCCGGCTACAACGTAGTGGACGTGAAGGTTACTCTGTATGATGGTTCTTATCATGAGGTTGACTCCTCTGAAATGGCATTTAAGATCGCCGCATCCATGGCCTTCAAAGAGGCTATGAAGAAGGCTGATCCGGTTCTGCTGGAACCCATCATGAAGGTTGTTGTTATCGTTCCCGACGAGTACATGGGCGACGTTATCGGCGATCTGAACTCCCGCCGCGGCATGATCCTGGGCATGGACGCTGTTCCCGGTGCTCAGCAGATCAACTCCGAGGTTCCCCTGTCCGAGATGTTCGGTTATGCTACCGACATGCGTTCCAAGACGCAGGGACGCGGTCAGTACACCATGGAGCCTGCACACTATGCTGAGGTTCCCAAGTCTGTTGCTGAGACTGTTATTGCAGCCCGCGGAAAAAAGAGTGAATAATTTCGATTAGCGCTTGATTTTTCGGCGTATAGTTGCTACAATTGTGTTACTGGACAATTTGTTCATAACATTTGAAATTGCTTTATAAAAAGGAGGAAGTTTCCAATGGCAAAGGAAAAGTTTGAAAGAAACAAACCCCACGTAAACATTGGTACTATCGGTCACGTTGACCATGGTAAGACCACCCTGACCGCCGCTATCACCAAGGTTCTGAACCTGGAAGGCGACGCTGATTTCGTTGATTACGCTAACATCGATAAGGCTCCCGAAGAGAGAGAGCGCGGCATTACCATCAACACCGCTCACGTTGAGTATCAGACCGCAACCCGTCACTATGCTCACGTTGACTGCCCCGGCCATGCTGACTATGTTAAGAACATGATCACCGGTGCTGCTCAGATGGACGGCGCTATCCTGGTTGTTTCTGCTGCTGACGGCCCCATGCCCCAGACCAGAGAGCACATCCTGCTGTCCCGTCAGGTTGGCGTGCCCTACATCGTTGTCTTCATGAACAAGTGCGATCAGGTTGACGACGAGGAGCTGCTGGACCTGGTTGAGATGGAGATTCGTGACCTGCTGAACGAGTATGAGTTCCCGGGCGACGACACCCCCATTATCCGTGGTTCCGCTCTGCTTGCTCTGGAGTCCGATTCCAAGGATCCCAAGGCTCCCGAGTATGCTTGCATCCACGAGCTGATGGCTGCTGTTGACAGCTATATCCCCACCCCCGAGCGTAAGGCTGATCTGCCCTTCCTGATGCCCGTTGAGGATGTGTTCACCATTACCGGCCGCGGCACCGTTGCTACCGGCAGAGTTGAGCGTGGCCAGCTGAAGCTGTCCGAGGAAGTTGAGATCGTTGGTCTGTCCGACGAGCGCAGAAAGACCGTTGTTACCGGTATCGAAATGTTCCGCAAGCTGCTGGACTATGCTGAGGCCGGCGATAACATCGGTGCTCTGCTCCGTGGTATCCAGAGAAATGAGATCGAGCGCGGCCAGGTTCTGGCTAAGCCCGGCACCATTCACCCCCACACCAAGTTCAAGGGCCAGGTTTATGTTCTGACCAAGGACGAGGGTGGCCGTCATACCCCCTTCTTCAACAACTATCGTCCTCAGTTCTACTTCCGTACCACCGACGTTACCGGCGTGATCTCTCTGCCCGAGGGCACCGAGATGTGCATGCCTGGCGATAACGTTGTGATGGACGTTGAGCTGATCACCCCCATCGCTATCGAAGAGGGCCTGCGTTTCGCTATCCGTGAGGGTGGCCGTACCGTTGGTTCCGGCGTTGTTACCGGCATTAACGAATAATTTTTGCCTATGATAAAAACCCCGACTCCGAAAGGAGCCGGGGTTTTTTGAAGAATTACAAGTTTGATGATTTTTAAAAAGCCAGTGGTCTGACTCGGTTATTCCCGTCAGATTACTGGCTTTTTTATATCAATATATGCCTTAGAATCCCAGATAGAGGAAATACAATCCCAGGAGGAGTATCAGGATACCGGTGACAATTTGAAGAATCCGGCTGATTTTCCCATAGGATGCAGAAGCGGAGAGCTTTCGGACAAAGCCCATGGAGGTGCCGGCAATCACAGCCAGCGTTCCGTTTCCGATCGAATAAAGAAGAAGCAGGAAAACACCCCAAAGAGGATTTCCGCCGCCTGCTACCAAAGCCAGCAGCACTACCAGCATGGGAGTCGAGCAGGGTGAGGAGAAGATACCGCCCAGTACGCCTGCGGCCAATGCACCCAGCCAGCCTCTTTTTTTGTTTTTGGAAACCAGATAGGTAGAAGGGATAAAAGTAAAAACTTCAAAGGTTTGAAGGGCCATCAGCACCATCAAAACGCCCAGAAACAGATACCACCACCGGGAAGCGCCGCCCAGCATTCCGCCGGCGGCAGCAGCGATTCCGCCCAATATGGTAAAGGTGATGGCGGAGCCCAGGGCGAAAAGCAGGGAGTATCTCAGTGCTTTTTTAGGATTTTTCTGGTCGGTTCCGCCCACATATCCCACAATCAGAGGAATTGCCGAAAGGGAACAGGGCGTGAAGGATGTGAGTACGCCAGCAAGAAAGGCCAGAAAAGGAGCCAGCCAGCCGCCCTGCTGAAAGAGCTCTGTCAGGGATTGCAGCCAGGTGTCAATCATCGATTTTGACCCCCATTTCTGCGAAAATCGCCCGCATCTGTTCTTCTGTCAATGCGCCCTGGTGAATGGTAAAAAGGTGCTCGCCGGTTTCCCGATGGCTGTACATGGTAAAACCAATTTGTTGACTCAGGGAATCACTGGGAACAAAAGGCTTTCCCTCTTTATCGTAAAAGGCCTGGGTGGGAATGACCTGTACGGGATATTCCTGCGCAGCTTCGGGATTTTCCCAGACGTCGGCATACTGGATGACCACTTTGCCGTCCATTTCTTCGTACATAGCGGTCAGTGCCGGCTTCATCTGCTGACAGGGGCCGCAGGATTCGGAACCGAAATCCAGCATAATGGGCAATCCGTATGAGGTGAGTTTGTCCATATCAAAAGAGGTAGTTTCAAAAGGGATCGTTCCTTCTGTGGGGGACGATTGGGCGGAAGGGGCTTCACTGAGTTTTTTAGCGGTAAAAACACCGGCAACTAAAACCAGTACAGCGCCCACGATGATAAGTTTTTTCCATTTGTTCTGCATAGGTCACCTTCCTTGATGATATTTCCTGTTGCAAAAACAGGTTACAGAAAGTATATCGGGTTGTGTGTCTTTTTGTCAATCCTTTTTCAAGGGGGAAAATTCAAAAAATCCCCTGTCCATGATCGCAGTCACAGACAGGGGAAAATCGATTACAGTGTCAGGGATTTCATTTTTTCGCAGTAATACTGCACATTTTCGAACTTGGCATCCGGTGCGATTCTGTGATCGGGGCAGGGGATATAGCCGCCCAACTCCATCAGAGGACGCAGCCGCTCTACCTCTTGATCTACGGCTTGATAATCCCGGGCAAAAACGGTCTTATTCATGCCGCCCACCCCTCGCAGATCTTTGCCATATTTTTCCCGCCAGGGGGCAATACTGGCGTTCCAGGTGCCAACCTCAATGGGGAACATGGTGTTGACGCCGTTTTCCAGCCAGATAGGCAACAGGGCGTCGATCCAGCCGTCACAGTCAACAGAAACAATATCCACGCCGTGCTCTTTGAGCAGATTGGTGATTTTCCGATAGTGAGGCCCGATCATCTGCCGGAATCCGTCGGGGGAAACCAGCGGGCCGTTTTTATAGCAGATGTCCTCCCAGAAATGGGCATAATCGAATTTTGCACCGGTTTCCAGAATGGCCTTTACGCTCTGGTAGCAGAGTCCGGCCAGTGTATTGGCAATCTCTTCGTACAGTTCCGGATCATCCACATACAGATAGCTGAGCTCTTCCACACCCAGCAGATTGCGCATATAACCCATGAGGGAGCCGCAGTGGAGGCCCACCGGAAGCTGACGCTGGCTGTCATCTTTGAGAGATTCAAACAGGGAAGTGTCAATGCGTTCTGCTTCCCATTGCAGCCGGGGCAGATATTCCTTTTCCCACACATCCCGATCCGTCAGGGTAGTACCAATTTCAGCGGGAATGGAAACCACGCCGGGCTTGACCAGTACAATCAGACCCTGTTCATCCCGGATGACCTGGCCGCCGTCCGCTTTCTGTTCCAGCACTTTTCTGTCAAAAGCAGGATACAGCCCCACATTGCCGCCGTAACAGCTGTTCCAGTTGAAATCAAATCCCAACCGCTTCATAATCGCGCGGTCTGCTTCGGAGTTATCGCCATACCGGCAGTAGCCGTCGGCCTCTTCTCGGGTAATATGTCCTTCATCCGCCCATTTCTGAACGGTTTCTCCCCAGTATCCAAAAGAAACAATGGGCATTTTCTCAAAAGGCTGATAATGCAGAATCGCGTTTACGTTCTCGCGGTAATTCATGAAAAAAACTCCTCTCCGAATGCCGTTTACGGCAGATTGCTCCGGTCTGCGGTGATAAAAGCTGTGTTTGTTGCTTTTATCATACGCTTTTCTGCCGGGATTACAATCCGGAAAGAAGTCCTTTTATACCGAAATATTGCTCAAATTCCGATCAGGTGCTATACTGACACCAAAGGGGGCGACAGTATGCAGGAATTCTGTATGGGAGAAGTGGGGTTCCGCAGGAATTTTCCGGTAACCAATCGGGAGATTGCGGAAATTTTACCCTT
>CAJMOI010000119.1 GCA_905215105.1 uncultured bacterium | reverse complement strand
ACCTTGTCGGTTTCCCTCCATGCCCCCAATGACCAGATCCGTTCCCGCACCATGCCGGTAAACCGGAAATGGAATGTGGAAGCGCTGCTGAAAGCCTGCCGGTATTATGCGGAAACCACCCATCGCCGCATTTCCTTTGAATATGCCATGATCCGGGGCGTTAATGACACCGACGCCTGCGCTCAGGAGCTGGCCCGGCGGCTGAAAGGGATGCTGTGCCATGTAAACCTGATTCCGGTCAACGACGTGACCGGCGCCAATTATCAAAAAAGCACCCAGGACCGCCTGCGCCGGTTCAGCGGGATTCTGGAAAATCACGGAATCCCCGTCACCGTCCGCCGGACGCTGGGTTCCGACATAGAGGCCTCCTGCGGTCAGCTGCGAGGCAAACACGAAGAGGAGGCGGTGAAGCGTGAAAACCGTCAGTAAAACCGATATCGGTCTGGTTCGCAGTTCCAACCAGGATGCCTGTGCCAGCGGGCTGCTGCCCGACGGCGCGTGGCTGGTGGTCTGCGACGGAATGGGCGGGGCAAACGGCGGCAATGTCGCCAGCCAGATCGCCCTTTCCTGTATGGAAAAACAGATCACCGGGGAATATGAAGCCGGTCTGGAAAGCAGCGGTATCCGTGGCCTGCTTACGGCCGCGGCCTACAGTGCCAACACCAGTGTCTATGACGCAGCCTGCAAAGACCCGATGCTTTCCGGCATGGGTACCACGCTGGTGGCCGTGATTGTGGCACGGGGAAAAGCCCACATTGTCCACGCAGGGGACAGTCGAGCATACCTGATTTCCCCTTCCGGCGTCCGTCAGCTTACCATGGATCACTCCATGGTGCAGGAAATGCTCAACCGGGGCGATATCACCCAGGAGGAAGCAGCCTCCCATCCCCATCGGAATATCATCACCCGGGCGCTGGGCGTACAGGAGATGATCGACGTGGATTATACCGAAATTCCCTTTGGCACGGGAGAAACTTTGCTGGCCTGTTCCGACGGCCTGAGCAACTATGTGCACGCAGAGCAGATGTATCAGCTGGCATCCCGTTTCAACGGGGAAGAGCTGGCACAGCAGATGGTACAGACCGCCCTTGGCGGCGGCGGCAGCGACAATATCACCGTTGCGCTGATTGAAAACTGACCGCACAGATAGGAGTGGAAAAACATGGATAAATATACCGGAAAGCGGCTGGATGGCCGCTACGAGATTCATGAACTGCTGGGTGTTGGCGGAATGGCCGTAGTATACCGGGCCTATGACACCATCGATGACCGGATGGTTGCCATCAAAATCCTCAAGGACGAATTTTCCGGAAACAGCGAGTTCCTGCGCCGCTTCCGCAACGAATCCAAAGCCATTGCCGTGCTGTCCCACCCCAACATTGTCAAGGTCTATGACGTGAGCTTCGGCGACCGTATGCAGTATATCGTCATGGAGTATGTGGACGGTATTACCCTGAAGGAATATCTGGACCAGCAGAAAGAGGTCCGCTGGAAAGAAGCCATCCATTTCACCGTGCAGATTCTCCGGGCTTTGCAGCACGCCCACGAAAAGGGCATTGTCCACCGGGACATCAAGCCCCAGAATATTATGCTGCTCCAGGACGGCACCATCAAGGTGATGGACTTCGGCATTGCCCGTTTTGCCCGCAGTGAAACCCGTACCATTACCGACAAAGCCATTGGTTCCGTCCACTATATTGCGCCGGAACAGGCAAGAGGCGATCTGACCGACGAAAAAGCGGATATCTACTCTGTGGGTGTCATGCTCTATGAAATGATTACCGGTCAGCTGCCTTTTGAAGCGGACAACGCGGTTTCCGTGGCCATTATGCAGCTTCAGGCCAATCCCACGCTGCCCCGGGAAATCAACCCCGAGGTTCCCGAGGGTCTGCAGGACATCACCATGAAGGCCATGCAGAAAACCCCGTCTCAGCGCTATCAGTCCGCCGCGGAAATGCTCCGGGATATCGAGCTGTTCCGCCGGGACCCCGGCATCCGTTTCGACTACAAATATTTTGTGGACGATACGCCGACCCGGCATGTAGATACCATCAATACGGTAAAGGGCACAACCGGCCCCATTACTTACAATGACCATTATGAATATGAAGAGGGGCTGGAAAAAAAGCCCCGTACCGGTAAGGCCAAAATGGTTTTGGCCGGAATCGGCACGGCCTTCCTCATTATGATGGTCGTTCTGGGAGCCATTCTGGTGTTTAACCAGGCAGCGACGCCGGAAGAAGAGGAGCCGGATACAGTGGTGGTTCCCAATTTTGTGGGAAAAGTCTATGCTTCAGAAATTGAGGGCAATGAAGCTTATTCGGACTTCACTTTTGTCATCAAAGAGGGCAACGACCCGGAACAGGATATCGGCGTAGTGCTTAAGCAGACGCCCAATGAGGGTCTGGAAGTGAAAAAGGGTAAGGAAATCACCCTGACCATCAATCAGGAAGGTGACGCCATCCCGGTTCCCGATGTTTCCGGTTTCTCCGAGGATCAGGCCATGAACAACCTCCGGAAAGTGGGTCTGCGGCCCAAAGCCACTTATGTGGCGGACGATAACACCGCCAAGGGCTATGTAACCGGTACCAGTCCCGCCAAGAATATTGAAGTTGCTCCGGATTCCGAAGTCATCGTGTATGTGAGCAGCGGCCCGGCAGAAGGCATTGCCGTACCTCAGGTTATCGACAAGTCGCTGGAAGCTGCCAAAGCGGAAATTCTGGCTGCCGGTCTGACGGTAGGCGAAGTAATCGCACAGGATGACAGCAGCAAGGCGGAAAATATGGTCATCGAAACCAGCCCGCTGCCCGGTGTGAAAGTGGCCAGCGGTACCAAGGTGAACATCGTTTACAGCTCCGGAAAGAGCTCCACCAAGACCATTGATATTATTCTGAATTTGCCAAAGAATGTGAATGAGGATTTGAGCATCAAAGTCTGGCTCAACGGCAAACTGGACGAAGAGCAGAGCAGTGTCGTGAATCCCGGTTTGACCAGCGATGACCTGTATCCCATGACCTTTGAAGGAACCGGCGGAAAATCCGAACTGGTGATTACCCTGAATGGGCAGGAATATGTGGCTTTTGAACTGGATTTTGACAAGGAAGTAGCGACAGAGCTTTGGAGCAAGGAATATATTCCTGCCACTTCCAGTGAACCGGAGGAAGAGGAAAGTACAGAGAGCAGCTGGCTGGATTTCCTGCGGCCATAACAGTAAAGCGAGGCACACATGCAGTTACAGGGTTTGATAATGAAGGGAATCGGCGGATTCTATTATGTAAAAGCAGAGGATGGAAACACCTATGAGTGTCGGGCAAGGGGCATTTTCCGGAAAAAGAAAATGGCCCCCTATGCCGGGGATCGGGTGACCATTTCTGCCGAAGAGGACGGCACCGGCGCCATTGAGTCCATTGAACCGAGAAAAAATGATCTCATCCGGCCGCCGGTAGCCAACATCGATCAGCTGTTCATCGTGGTTTCCATGCGGGACCCGTCTCCCAGCACGCTGATTATTGACAAAACCATTGCCGCAGCGGAAAACAAGAATATTGAGCCGGTGCTGGTGCTTTCCAAAACCGATCTGGAAGACGCCGGATGGCTGCGGGAAATCTATGAAAAGGCGGGGATTCCCTGCATTACGGTTTCCTCCGTTTCCGGCGAAGGCGTTGAAGAGGTCCGCCAGCTGCTCCGGGGCAAAATTTCCGCTTTTACCGGCAACTCTGGCGTGGGAAAATCCACGCTGCTGAACCGGATCAACGAAAAGTTTGCGCTGGAAACGGGCGAAATCAGCCAGAAGCTGGGACGCGGCCGCCATACAACGCGGCAGGTAGAGCTGCTTCCGCTGGAAGACGGCGGCTATGTAGCCGATACGCCGGGCTTTTCCTCTATTGATATGGACCGGTATGAGCTGGTGCGCAAAGAGAATCTGCCCCACTGTTTCCGGGAGTTTGCGCTGTATCTGGGGGACTGCCGGTTCACTTCCTGCTCCCACACCTGTGAAAAGGGCTGTGCCGTGCTGGAAGCCGTCCGGGAAGGAAAAATCGCACCTTCCCGTCATGAAAGTTATGTGACCATGTATCAGGAAGTAAAGGACATCAAAGAATGGCAAATGAAAGAGAAATCTGTATGATTATCGGTTCCGCACCGGTAGAGGGCGACCGGATTCCCGAGGAATTCCGGCCGGAAGACTGTTTTCTTATCTGTGCGGACGGGGGAGTGGACACTGCTTCCCGGCTGGGTCTGCATCCCGATCTGGTGGTGGGTGACTTCGATTCCGCCCACACCGATCCGCCGGCAGACGTGGAGACCATCCGGCTCCCGGTGGAAAAAGACGAGACGGACCTGCTGTATGCAGTCAAAGAGGGAATGCGCCGGGGCTACAGCAGCTTTATTCTTCTGGGCGTGCTGGGCGGCGAGCGCTTTGACCATTCCTTTGCCAGCCTGTGCGTCCTGTCCTATATTGCAGACCGGGGCGGCCGCGCCGTGATGGCAGACGGAAAAACCCGGGTGTTTATTATCAGCTCCGGGCGGCTGGTGTTTACCGATCTGAAAGGCGCAACCCTGTCGGTGTTTCCCTTTGGTGTGAATGCCTGTACCGTCTCCTACAAGGGATTGCAGTACCCGCTGACCAACTACGCCCTTTCCCTCAACGAGGCCATGGGCGTGAGCAACTGCATCATCGAAAACCGCGCAGAGGTGTTTCTCCATCAGGGCCGGGCACTGGTCATCCTGCTGGAACCCTGACCGGATGCAAAACAGAAAATAGAATGCAAAATGCCGGCTGTCCGCAGCCGGCAAGGTTTTTTCTGCTCTTTTGGGAAATGTATGGAAAGCAAAACGAATGGGAGGAAATTGTGTGGAGGAAAAAAGATTTGCCGTTTTGATTGACGCCGAAAACGTATCCAGTCTCTACATCAAATATATTCTGGACGAGATTTCCAATTATGGAAGCGTCACCTATAAGCGCATCTACGGGGACTGGACCAACTCTTCCGCATCCGGCTGGAAAAGCCAGCTGCTGGAAAACTCCATCACCCCGGTGCAGCAATACAGCTATACTTATGGCAAAAACGCCACCGACTCCGCCATGATTATCGATGCCATGGATATCCTCTATTCCGGAAATGTGGAGGGGTTCTGTCTGGTGTCCAGTGACAGCGATTTCACCAAGCTGGCCACCCGTCTGCGGGAATCCGGCATGATGGTCATTGGAATGGGGGAGAAGAAGACCCCCAAGCCCTTCAGTGTGGCCTGTAATGTGTTCAAATATCTGGAAGTGCTGCGGGCAGACGCCGAAGCGGAAGCCGCGGAGGAAAAAGCCGACAACACGGAAAATATGACGGATATCGACACCATTCTGAAAGCCATGGTGAATATCATCAGCGAAAACGGCGACGAGGAAAAGGGTATCAGCATCGGAGAGCTGGGAAATCTCCTGCTCAAGCGGTATCCGGATTTCGATGTGCGCAACTACGGCTATACCAAGCTGTCCAAGTTCCTCTCCGCCTTTGACGGACTGAGCCTGACCCGCCACAATAACGTAATTTTTGCCTCCCTGCGCCAAAATCATCTGGACGCCGATACGGTACGGGCTTCCATTGTCGCCTATGTGCGGGATTGGGAAAAGAGCCGCCACAGCAAACTGAATCTGGGGCAGCTCAACCAGTGGCTTATGGAAAAATACCCGCAGTTCAATGTGAAGAACTACGGGTACACAACCTTTGTGAAATTTGTCAGCGATATTGGCGGCCTGAATGTGAAGAGCAGCGGCAAAAACGGGCGCATCAAGCATGTACAGCTGGTGCAGTGAGCAGCTCCCGCAGCCGTTTTTCCACTTCCGCCGCATCCGCCCGGCCTTTGCTCTGGCGCATGACCGCACCCAGCAGGGCTTTCAGGGCTTTTTCCTTGCCGGAGCGGTAGTCCTCCACTGCTTTGGGGCTGCTTTCAATGGCCTGACGGCAGAATTCTTCCAGCTGCTCCGAGGAAATCCCTGCCAGATCTTCCGGCGTGAGGAACTCCATGCAGCCCTTGCCGGTGTCCAGCATGGATTCCAGCGTTTTTTTCAGCAGGTCAGCCCGGATTTTTTTCCCTTCCAGCAGCCGGATCAGCTCTCCCAACGCTTCCGGGGAAACGGGAATTTCCGCCTGTTCTTTGTCCTCTTCGGTTTTCAGCCGCCGGAAAATCTGCCCCAAAATACAGTTGGCGGCGTTTTTCGGTGTTTGAATCCAGAGGAGAACCCCTTCAAAATAATCCG
>CAJMOI010000118.1 GCA_905215105.1 uncultured bacterium | reverse complement strand
ATTCGGCGGCGCCGGCCGCCTCGAGCCAGCCGCCGACGAGGGGCTGGATCGTCCCCGCGAAGAGGGTGTCGTTGGTCCAGTCGGTTACGATCGTGCCGAGCCAGGAGACGGACACATAGTAGACGACGAACATGACCGCCGCGAAGATCGGCAGGGCCAGCCAGCGGTTGGTGACTACCTTGTCAATTCTGTCCGAGGTGGTCATGCCGGCGTTCTTTTTCTGCACGCAGCTTTTCATCAGCCCGGAGATGTACTGGTACCGCTCATTGGTGATGATGGATTCCGCGTCGTCATCCAGCTCTTCCTCCAGAGCCGCCACCATGGATTCCACCTCCGGCGGGTTTTTCAGGTTTTCCCTGATTTTTTCATCCCGCTCAAACAGCTTGATGGCATAGAACCGCTTCTGCTCCTTGGAAACCCCTGTCAGCTTTGCAGAGATTTCGTCCAGTACCTTCTCCACAGCTTCGGAAAAGCGGTGGACGGGCTTCTCACTCTTTCCCGTTCTGGCGGCCAGCACAGCCTGCTGTGCGGCTTCCTTCACGCCGGTACCTTTCAGCGCAGAAATCTCCACCACAGTGCAGCCCAGTGCCTTTTCCATGGCCGCTGTGTCGATCTTCTCACCGTTTTTCGCCACCACGTCGGACATATTCACCGCCATGACCAGCGGTACGCCCAGCTCCAGCAGCTGGGTGGTCAGGTACAGGTTCCGCTCCAGATTGGTGCCGTCCACAATGTTCAGAATGGCATCCGGTTTTTCCTGAAGCAGATAGTTTCTCGCCACCACTTCCTCCAGCGTATAGGGTGACAGGGAATAAATGCCGGGAAGGTCTGTCAGGATCACATCCTGAAAGCCTTTCAACTTTCCTTCTTTCTTTTCCACCGTTACACCGGGCCAGTTGCCTACAAACTGGTTGGAACCGGTCAGCGCGTTGAACAGCGTGGTTTTGCCGCTGTTGGGATTGCCCGCCAAAGCGATTTTCATTGGTATTTCCCCCTTCAAAATCATGTTTTTCTCGAATTAGTTTCAGCTAACCCACAGGCAAAAAATGATTACGCCTCTGTCACTTCCACCATTTCCGCGTCGCTTTTCCGCAGAGAAAGTTCATATCCCCGCACGGTTACCTCTACCGGGTCACCTAACGGCGCTACTTTTCGCACGGCAACGGAAACGCCTTTGGTAATGCCCATATCCATAATCCGGCGTTTGACCGCGCCTTCTCCATGAAGCTTTACCACTTTGACAGTTGTTCCCACCCGGGCCTGTCTCAATGTCTGCATAACAATACCCCTTCCTTTCGATCACTGAAAAAGCCTTTTCAGGCCTGTCTCCGCATTGCAGAGTATTTGAATCCCCAAAGGGTTCATACCATAATTTTTCCGGCCATTTCCCGGCTGACGGCTACCCGGGAGTCCCGGATACTGACAATCACATTTCCTCCCAACCGTGCTACCACCGTCACTTCCCCGCCGGCGGTAAAGCCCAATGATTCCAGAAAACGCCGGGTATCCTCCCGACCTCCCACTTTCTTGATGGTCTGGGTTTCCCCCGTTTGCAGCATGGTTAACGGCATCATACATCGGCTCCTTTTCAAAAACACTTTTCCGGGAAATATTATCAGAAAAGTTCCATGATTTATCAGTTAGCTTTTTCTAACCTCATATAGGTTAGCATTTTCTAACTTGATTGTCAAGGCTTTTCCGAAAAAAAAAATGGCTGCTGCCATTTTGGCAGCAGCCGGGAAAAACAGATTCAGTTTTCAGGAGCGGGCTCCGGCGGGAACTTCGTCGTCTTCGCCCTTCATGGCAATATTGTAATTCTTGACCAGCTCGCTCTCTTCAACCTTCTGGTCTGCGTCACCCTTGCCGCCCTTGTCTGAAAATGCGATTTTCAGCAGAACGGGAGCAATCACGGTGGTGAGCACAACCGTCAGGATGATAGGACCCATGAAACTGTCGGACATCAGTCCCAGAGCCGCACCCTTGGTGGCCACAATCAAAGCAACCTCACCACGGGAAACCATGCCAACGCCCACCTGAACGGACTCACGGGTGGTGAAATGGCACAGCTTTGCGCCCAGACCGCAGCCCACAATTTTGGTCAGCACAGCGATTACCATCAGCAGAATGGAGAACACAATAATACTGGTGGTCATCTCCGGCATCACCATTTTCAGACCGATGCTGGCGAAAAATACGGGAGAAATCAGCGTATAGGACAGAGTTTCAAAGCGGGAAGCAATGTAGGGAGCGCGCTGGGTATTGGAAATAATCAGGCCGGCAATGAAAGCACCGGTGATATCGGCAACACCGAAGAATTCCTCTGCACAGTAGGAAATCAGCAGGCAGAACACAAAGGCCAGAATGACGAAACGGCGCATATCCTTGTGATAGTGGTTCTGCAGCTTGCGGAAGAACAGGAAGAACAGAACACCTGCCACGCCTGCAAAGACGAAGAATGCCACAACCTTGAGCAGCACGATTCCAATGTTGACATTGGGGTCAGCCATACTGGTGATAAGAGTCAGGGCGATAATTCCCAGAATATCGTCGATAATGGCTGCGCCCAGAATGGCGTTGCCTGCCCGGGTATTCAATTTGCCCATTTCCTTCAGGGTTTCCACGGTGATACTTACGGAAGTAGCCGTCAGAATCACACCGATGAACATATTTTGCAGGAAGATGTTGGCGGTTGCACCCTGAGACAGGTCCGGGCCATTAAAGAAGTGAGCCAGCAGAAAACCGCCGCCTAACGGCACCAATACACCAATCAGTGCAATGATAAAGGAAGCGGCACCGGTTTTTTTCAGTTCCTTGATATCCGTTTCCATGCCGGCGGTGAACATCAGCACAATCACGCCCACCTCGGACATTTTGGTGATGAAATCCACATCGCTGAGGGTATTCAGCACAGCAGGTCCTAAAATGACGCCTGCCAGCAGAGCACCCACCCCCTGAGGCATTTTAAATCGTCTGGTCAGCAATCCCAACACCTTGGTGCTGAGCAGAATCAGCGCCAGATCCAGCAGAAAATTATACGACATAAAATTCTCCCTTACTTTCTTATTCTTATTTTTTACCAGTGCCCATTTTAGCACAGCGGCACCCATGGTTTCAAGCGCACTTCGCCTGAATTTCGTGATTTATTTCACAAACTTTTCGGTCAAATTTCCGAATTTTTATCAGCATAATTGCTCATTTGCGCTTTCTTTTTGTTTCTTTTCTGTTGTATTGTTCCAGAATTTCACAAATATTTCCCGCTTTTATCGCAGTTCCTGCGCAAAAAGGGCTCCTGCATGGCCAAAGCCATGAGGAGCCCTTGAAAGCGATGGCAAATTTTACATCATGGAGCGATACAGAGCCTCTACATCCTCCAGAGTGGGGTCCTTGGGGTTGCCGGGGGTGCAGGCGTCGGCCATGGCAGATTCTGCCAGGAAGCGGATATCCTCGTCCTTTACGCCGACTTCGCTGACCTTCTGGGGAATGCCCACATCGATACCCAGCTGACGGACAGCCTGCACAGCAGCCTTGCGGTATTCTTCCTGGGTCATGTTGTCAACGCCCTCAACACCCATAGCGCGGGCGATCTCGCGGTACTTCTCACCGGTTGCTTCGGCATTGTACTCGAGAACGGTGGGCAGGATGGTAGCGCAGGCCACGCCGTGCGGAGTATCATACAGAGCGCTCAGGGGGTGTGCCATGGAGTGGACGATGCCCAGGCCCACATTGGAGAAGCCCATGCCGGCGATGTACTGGGCGATGGCCATATCCTCGCGGCCGTCGATGTCGCCGGAAACGGACTTGCGCAGAGAACGGGCGATCATCTCGATAGCCTTCAGGTGCAGCATATCGGTGAGCTCCCAGGCACCCTTGGTGATGTAGCCCTCGATTGCATGGGTCAGGGCGTCCATACCGGTAGCAGCGCACAGGCCCTTGGGCATGGAAGCGGACATCTCGGGGTCAACGATTGCCACAACGGGGATATCGTGGGGGTCAACACACACGAACTTGCGGCGCTTCTCCACGTCGGTGATCACATAGTTGATGGTAACCTCGGCTGCGGTACCGGAGGTGGTGGAAATGGCGATAATGGGCAGGCAGGGCTTCTTGGTGTCAGCCACGCCTTCCAGAGAACGGACATCGGCAAACTCGGGGTTGGTCATGATGATGCCGATGGCCTTACTGGTATCGATGACGCTGCCGCCGCCGACAGCTACGATGCAATCAGCGCCTTCCTTCTTGCAGATTTCCACACCGGTCTGGACGTTCTCGATGGTGGGGTTGGCCTTGATATCGTCATATACGGTGTAGGGAATACCGGCATCATCCATGACCTTCATGACCTTGGTAGCCACGTTGAATTTCACCAGGTCTTTATCGGTGACCAGCAGTACCTTTTTCAGGCCACGGGCCTTGACTTCGGTTGCCACATTGGAAATGGCGCCCTTACCAAAATAAGAAGTCTCGTTGAGAATGATTCTTGCCATTGTGAAACACTCCTTTATTGAAAATAACCTGAAAACTATGTAACAGGATTGGATAACTGGTTATATTGTATCACATATTTTTGAAAAATAATAGAACAAATCTGCCTTCTTTTATTACAATTTTCACTTTAAAAATCGCTCCGGCAGGGTCACATGGAAATCTCTTGCCAAATCCCGGAAATTGTCGGGCGTAATGGTCTGGCGTTTTCCGCCCATGGAGAGCACCTTGACCAGAATCTTAGCGGATTTCTCTACGGTATCCATCAGGCCAAAGGTCAGGTCGAAATCCTCGCCGGAACAGAACACACCATGATGGGCCCAGATGGCAACATCGTACTTTTTCATCAACTCACTGGTGGCAACGGCAATGTCGCGGCCGCCGGGAACCATCCACGGCACTACGCCCACACCGTCGGGGAACACCACCGGGCATTCGGTAGCCATTTCCCACAGCTCCCGTGTGAAGACTTCATCTTCCAGCGGCAGCACAAAGGTCAGGGCGATGACATTGGGGGTATGGGAATGCAGAATGACCCGATGCTTGCCGCCGGTGACCTGCTTTTTCACCTCATGGTTCATCAAATGGCTGGGCAGCTCGCTGGTGGGACGTCCGCCCTTTTCCAAACCCCAGACAATGCGGTATTTGGTGCCGGTTTCGTCCAGTTCGATGATGGCGAAATTATCCTGCGGGGCCAGTGTTACATTCCGCAGAAACTTGCCGCTGCCGGTAACCATGAAATATTCCCCGGCCAGCCCCGGCACACTGGTGCCGATCTCCTGCCACTCTCCGGGCGTGCGGAAATAGGGGCGGGTCTCCTCTACTTCCTCCGGCTTCATGCGGTAGGAGAAGTTGCCGCCGTTGCGCTCGTGCCATCCCTTGGCCACGGCGTCCTCGGTCAGTCGAATATAGCCCTTGATAATCTCAACATCCAGAATACCCATTTCTATCACGTTTCCTTTCTTCGGTAAAATCCAATCTCTTATGCACGCTCCGGCAGAATTTTTTCCTCATAGGAGCGAACCTCCTTGAGCCAGTCCATGCCTCTGGCAACCTGATGCCGCTGGCAGAATTCGTTCCACACATCACCCACCGGGCACAGCTTCATTTCCTCTTCCCAGGCCAGCAGGCCGGTGAAATTGCCATCATCCTGCATGGCCCGCAGCTTGTCCCACGGAGTGAGCAGCGCCGTAAGCAAGGCTTTCTGCATATTGCGGACACCGATGACCCAGGCTGCTACCCGGTTAATGCTGGCATCGAAGAAGTCCAGCCCGATCACCACCCGGTCGATAGCGTCACAGCGGACGATTTCCGCGGCGATTTCCTTCAAATCATCGTTGTAGGACACCACATGGTCACTGTCCCAGCGCATGGGGCGGGTAACGTGAAGGGCCACCTTATCGGCAAACAGCAGCATGGAGGGAATCTTGTCCGCCACATTCTCGGTGGGATGAAAATGACCGTTGTCCAGCAGGCACAGAATGCCGTTTTTCGCGGCATAATTCATATAAAACTCGTGGGAGCCTACGGTGCAGGCCTCCACTCCGATGCCGAACACCTTGGATTCCATCGCATCGATCACATAGTTGGGGTCCAGCTTCACCGAATAAATCTCATCCAGAGATTCCTTCAAGCGGCGGCGGGGACCCATCCGATCGGCGGGCACATCCTTGTAGCCGTCGGGAATCCAGATGTTGCACAGGCTGGGGGTACCCAGCTCCCGACCAAAATACTCCGCGATTTTACGGCAGGCGATGCAATGGTCAATCCAGAACCGGCGCACCTTCTCGTCCGGGTGGGAAAGAGTCAGGTTGTCGGCGGCCATGGGATGGGAGAACAGGGTGGGGTTAAAGTCCAGACCCAGCCCCCGCTCTTTGGCATACTCCACCCACGCTTCAAAGTGGCGGGGCT
>CAJMOI010000117.1 GCA_905215105.1 uncultured bacterium | reverse complement strand
CTACTGACAATCGGTTCATGGACCCCTTTTCTCTTGCAAAAGGGGTCCATACCCCTGAAAATGCGCCTGACGATAAAGGTGTTTCGCTCACTGCGGTGAGCGACCAAAGGCGTTGCCTCTGGACACCACCACCTTTTGAAAAAGGTGGACGAAAACTTTTGTTCTGTCCTCCCGCTACCTGTCTTTGCGCCGTAGGCGAACAGCGTGCAGGCTCAGCCTGCTATTTTCCATAATACGCTTTGAGGTACATCTCTTTAATCTCGCTCATCAGCGGGTATCTTGGGTTTGCGCCGGTACACTGGTCATCGAAGGCGTCCTCAACCATCTGATCGAGGGTCTCCAGGAAGTATTTCTCATCGACGCCGTACTCCTGAATGCTCTTCTTGATGCCGACTCTTGCCTTCAGATCTTCGATCTTCTGGATGAACAGCTCCAATGTCTCCTTATCATCCTTGCCGCAGACACCGCAGAAGTGTGCACATTCTGCATAGCGGGAAAGGGTATGTGGATACTGATACTGGGAGAAGGTTCCCATCTTGACCGGAACTTCCTCTGCGTTGAATCTCAGCACATAGGAGATCATCAGCGCGTTGGCAACGCCGTGCGGCAGGTGATGATATGCGCCCAGCTTATGTGCCATCGAGTGGCAGACACCCAGGAAAGCATTTGCAAATGCCATACCTGCCATGCAGGAAGCATCCGCCATCTTTTCGCGGGCATACGGGTCATTTGCGCCGTTTTCGTAAGCGCTTGGCAGATATTCAAAGATGCTCTTCATCGCTTTGAGCGCCAGACCATCGGTGTAATCGGTCGCCATGATCGAAGCATACGCTTCCAGTGCATGGGTCAGTGCGTCGATACCGGAAGCACTGGTCAGACCCTTTGGCTGGGTCATCATGTTGTCTGCGTCGATGATTGCCATATTTGGCAGCAGCTCATAGTCAGCCAGCGGATATTTGGTGCCGTCGCGGTCATCGGTGATAACAGCAAACGGAGTAACCTCGGAGCCGGTACCGGAGGAGGTTGGGATGGCGACAAAGTATGCCTTTTCGCCCATCTTCGGGAAGGTGTAAACTCTCTTGCGGATGTCCATGAAGCGCATCGCCAGATCCAGGAAGTTGACTTCCGGATGCTCATACATCACCCACATGATCTTGCCGGCATCCATTGCGGAGCCGCCGCCCAGTGCGATGATGCAGTCGGGCTGGAATGCGTTCATAGCAGCGGTGCCTTCCAGAGCGCTCTTCAGGTTCGGGTCGGGAGCAACATCGAAGAAGGTGGTGTGCTTAATGCCCATCTCATCCAGCTTATCGGTGATGCACTTGGTGTAGCCGTTGTTGTACAGGAAGGAGTCGGTAACGATGAAGACCTTCTTCTTGTGCATTTCGGTCTTCAGTTCCTCCAGAGCTACCGGCAGGCAGCCCTTCTTGAAGTAAACCTTTTCAGGTGCCTTGAACCACAGCATATTTTCTCTCCTCTCGGCGACGGTCTTGATGTTGATCAGGTGCTTCACGCCGACGTTCTCGGAAACGGAGTTGCCGCCCCAGGAACCGCAGCCCAGTGTCAGAGAGGGGTTCAGCTTGAAGTTGTACAGATCGCCGATACCACCGTGAGAAGAAGGAGTGTTGACCAGAATACGGCAGGTCTTCATGGTCTCGCCGAACTTCTCGATCTTGGCGCGCTCGGTCACAGCGTTGCAGTACAGGGAAGAGGTGTGGCCGTAACCGCCGTCAGCAACCAGACGGCAGGCCTTTGCAACAGCGTCGTCAAAGTCCTTGGCTTTGTACATAGCCAGAACGGGGGACAGCTTCTCGTGTGCAAACTCTTCTTCCAGATCCACGCTCTCGACTTCGCCGATCAGGATCTTGGTGTCAACGGGAACCTCAACACCGGCCAGCTTGGCGATGGTGTGAGCCTTCTGACCAACGATCTTAGCGTTCAGAGCGCCGTTGATCAGGATGGTCTTACGGACCTTCTCGGTCTCGTCGGGATTCAGGAAGTAGCAGCCGCGGTCAGCGAACTCCTTCTTCACTGCGTCATAAACAGCCTCATGAGCGATAACGGACTGCTCGGAAGCGCAGATCATGCCGTTATCGAAGGTCTTGGAGTGGATGATGGAGTTAACAGCCATCACAACATCGGCGGTGTCGTCGATGATAGCGGGGGTGTTGCCGGCGCCAACGCCCAGAGCAGGCTTACCGGAAGAATAAGCAGCCTTCACCATGCCGGGGCCGCCGGTGGCCAGGATGATGTCAGCGCTTCTCATAACCTCGTTGGTCAGTTCCAGAGAGGGCACGTCGATCCATGCGATGATGTTCTTGGGAGCGCCGGCTGCAACAGCAGCGTCCAGAACAACCTTAGCAGCAGCGATGGTGCACTTCTTGGCACGGGGATGGGGGCTGATGATGATACCGTTGCGGGTCTTCAGAGAAATCAGAGTCTTGAAGATAGCGGTAGAAGTGGGGTTGGTGGTGGGGATAACAGCAGCAACCACACCGATGGGCTCAGCGATTTTGGTCACGCCGAAAGCGGAGTCATACTCCAGCACGCCGCAGGTCTTGGTATCCTTGTACTTGTTGTAGATATACTCGGCAGCATAGTGGTTCTTGGTGATCTTGTCTTCCACAACGCCCATGCCGGTCTCTTCCACAGCCATCTTGGCCAGCGGAATACGAGCCTGGTTTGCAGCGATAGCAGCTGCAAAGAAGATCTTGTCAACCTGCTCCTGAGTGAAGGTAGAGAAGATTCTCTGAGCTTCTCTTACCTCTGCCATCTTGGCAACCAGTGCATCAACATTGTCTACCAGGCCGGTGGCAGTGGTTTCGGGGGTTACTACTTGGTCTTTTTTCTCCATTTGCCAGTCCTCCATTTTGTAAATAAACAATTTGTGAAAATAGATTGCTGTCATTGATTTGTTATTTTTTTAACAAGTACATTATATCAATCCAGCACTCTAAAGTCAACACGGGTTTTCGCCAATTTTTGCACAACATCTTTTTGTTTTTGTATGAAGTTCATCCAAACCCAAAAGAGCGTGAATAAATCCATAAAAAACAGCAATAGAATTTGTGCTGCATAACCATATTTTTCCGGAATCGTATCCTTCCCAAATCATGTGTGGCGTATCCATATAGGGAAAAGGCAGCTGTGGGAACAGCTGCCTTGGATAACCGGAAAAAATTGTTTTCAGAAATTATTCGTACTCTACCACGTCAACCCACTTCATCAGGAAGTCGTGCTCCTCGGGCTTTGCGTCCGGCAGATGAGCGGCGGCAACGATGGGCAGCCACTGCTGTACGTACTTCTTGGAGGTCTTGGTCTTCTCACAGAACAGGTTCAGATACTTGTCTGCGATCTCCGGATAGTTCAGGCTGAGCAGCAGGTAGGTTCTGCCCACATCGGCGCTGGCGTTGCCCTGACGTGCAGCGATCCAGTCCACTACATAGATGCCCTTTTCGTTGTAAATGACGTTTTCCGGAGTGAAGTTGCCGTGGCACAGCTTCACGTGCTTGGGCATGCTTTCCAGACGGGTGAGGAGCTCATATTTCTTGACGTCGTCAATCTCGGTCAGAGAGTTGATCTGACGGCTGATCTTATCCTTCAGCTTGCTCAGCTTGGGAACCTGCTTGGAGTGGATTTCCAGCTGGATGTTGACGAAATCATCCAGATATTTGTCCATGTTGTCGGGGTCTTCCTTCATCATTTCGGCAAGGGTCTTGCCTTCGATGAGGTCCATATGAATGGCCCAGCGGCCGTCGATGACGGACAGCTCGTGAATCACGGGAACACGCAGGCCGGTATCTTCCACGCGGGAATGGGTCAGAGCCTCGTACAGCGGGTTGGTTTTGCGAACGCCCTCTTTGAAGAGCTTGATGCAGGTATCGCCATCTCTGTAGATATCCACCAGCTCGCTGGAAGCAATGAGGTTGTCTTTGCTGAATGTCATAATACAAACTCCTTTCGTTACTGCATGGGATCAGTTTATGGATGATTGGTGATTCTCTTAATAACCAAAAGGTTTATCCATTCATATTATACAACTTTTTGTCCTTTTGTAAAGGGGTTTTTGTAAAAACACCAAAAATACTTCTTTTTACCAAAGATAGAGGGTGTTTTTTGAAATGACTGCCGTTTATTTTCCGGACCTTTGTTTTTCTTGCCCAAAAACAGACTCCGGTTTCGTGCATAACCACTGTTTTTTTCTTTTTGGCAAACAAAAAAGCTGCTCCGAATGGAACAGCCTCTGTAGGATTATTTTGTATTGCCGTACTTGACGATTTTAATGGATTCGATGGTCACATCTTCCTTGGGTTTGTTGTTGGAGCTGTCGGTTTCCACGGCCGCAATTTTATCCACCACGTCCATGCCCTGGAACACCTGGCCGAATACGGTGTGGCCGCGCTGAGGATCAAAGGCATTGTAAGCCCCGTCCAGAGTCGGATTGCCGCCCTGCTCCTCATACAGCTGCTTGTAGGGCTCGGTAACCACGTCGGTGTTCAGGAAGGTATAGCCGTTATACATCTGTACGGCCTGCTTTTCGTCATCGCTTAGCTTCTTGATCTGATCGTAATAGCTCTTCATGGTCTCCCAGGTGGAAGAATCCACAGGGCCGGCTTGATTGATGAAGAACTGGCTGCCGTTGGTGTTGCTGCCGGAATTGGCCATGGCCAGAGAACCCCGGATGTTGACCAGATTTTTGCAGAACTCATCCTCAAAAGCTTCGCCCCAGATGCTCTCGCCGCCGGTGCCGTCGCCATTGGGATCGCCGCCCTGAATCATAAAGTCTTCCATGACCCGGTGGAAGGTCAGACCGTCATAATAGCCCTGCTGGGCCAGCATTTTGAAGTTGTAAACAGCTTTGGGAGCTGCGTCAGGAAACAGCCGGATGCGGATTTCGCCCATGCTGGTGGTCATCACGGCGATTTCCTCGCCGTCTTCGGGCATTTCCAGCTGATCGCCCAGCTTCAGATCCCCGTCAGAGAGTTCCGGAAACTGGTCCATGGAAGCAATATCGGTGTTTTCTTCCGATAAAGTGGTGACAGCGGGATTTACGCCGTTGTATCCGGACTGACAGCCGGAAAAGGCCATGAGCATCAGCGCAGCGGCCAAAACCGCGGCTGCAATTCTTTTTTTCATTCCAGTAACTTCCTTTCGTTTCGATAAACTCTGATAACTCCCCAAAGGATTGGGATAACAGTCTTATTGTAGAGGAAACCGCTGCCGGTTGCAAGTCCTTTTTCTTCCGGCCATTGGGTCATCATGTTTGGGATGGTTCCTGCATACTGTTAACAGAGCGGAACTGTCGGTTCCCTCAAGCATACAGGACCGGAAAAAGTCCAATGAAAGGAATGGTCGTACACATGAAATACTATCCGGAAGGCTGGCTGATGGATACACAGGAAAACAGGGAGGCCCTTCTGACCTCCGGCACGCTGCTGGAGGCCTGTCGTGAAGGGAAAATTCTGGAAGCCCGGGCGCTGATCTGTGACAGTGAGCACAATCTGATTCTCGACCTCCACGGAATTCGGGGCGTCATTCCCCGGGAGGAGGGGGCCGTGGGCATTCGGGAGGGCACCGTGCGGGATATTGCCATTTTGTCCCGGGTCAACCGTCCGGTGTGTTTTGTGGTGACGGAGCTGACAAAGGATGCAGGCGGTGCGCCTGTCGCCATTCTGTCCCGCCGGAAAGCTCAGGAAAAGTGCCGGGAGGAATTTCTGTCCCGGCTGGTTCCCGGTGACGTGGTCAATGCCCGAATCACCCATCTGGAAGCCTTTGGCGCCTTTGCGGATATCGGCTGCGGTGTGGTTTCCCTGCTGCCCATTGATGCCATTTCCGTTTCCCGCATCGAACATCCCCGGGAACGGTTCCGGGTGGGAATGGATATCCGGGCGGTGGTTCGTTCCTGTGAAAACGGGCGGATTACCCTTTCCCACAAAGAGCTGCTGGGCACCTGGGAGGAGAACGCCGCTGCTTTTGCCCCCGGGGAAACGGTGGCGGGCACGGTCCGGAGCGTGGAGCCCTATGGGGTATTTGTGGAGCTTGCGCCGAACCTTGCCGGGCTGGCAGAGCCGAAAGACGGCGTCAGCCCGGGGCAGCAGGCCAGTGTGTTTATCAAAAGCATTGTGCCCAGCCGGATGAAGATCAAACTGATTATCATTGAAACCTTTGACGGCCAGTACCAGCCGGAGCCGCCCCGGTACTATTTCAGTGGGGATCATCTGGAACGGTTCCAGTATTCTCCCGATGGCTGTGACCGGAAAATCGAATCCCTTTTTCCGGCAGAGGGGGTATAGGGATCTCCCGGTAGGTGCGCTCCTGCCGTTCGGTGCCTTCTGAAAGAGAAACCTGTGGAAACGAACTCCCGGCAACGAACGTGCAATTTTGAAAAAATCACGGAAAAAC
>CAJMOI010000116.1 GCA_905215105.1 uncultured bacterium | reverse complement strand
TCCCCGGCTCCAAAGCCACAGTGGCGTATGAAGTGCGATAGGGATAATATCGCTTCCGACAAGCAATTCTTTCCACCGTTCGGCAGTAATAAATTGTGCATCCGAGTGTTCTGCTTCTTCATCGGTTAGAATTCCCAAGCGTACACTTGCCTGAATTACATGTGTATCCGGTGCAATCGAAAGAGCTTCCCAATCACAAAATTCCATGTCAGTACGTTGCCCGATGACATACAACCAGTAATTGCAAATTTTATTTCCGCCAAGATAGGGGAATTCTTTTTTGTGCTTTTGAATGAACTCTTTGATTTTCTGCACCGAGCAATCATTTTGCCAAAACAAAGTACGAATATCTCCGTCCAGCCGGTTTTCGATGGTCTGGCAAAGGGTGTACCAAATAGCAGGATGACGGTTTGGTTGCAATGCCACTCGATATTTCACCAAAATTTGCCGAAGTTCTTCTTCATCCATCTCACAAACAGAGCGGCTGTCAAATACTTTTCGGGCGCAATTGTCACCATACATGCGATTGGCACATTCCCATAGTGTGTAAGAATTTCTCTGGTAATTGAGTGCCATAGGCAGTGTGAAATATAAATAATTTTCTTTTGAATCTCTAGGAAGGGCCGGATTTTCATCTTCGGGCATCTTTTCGCCACCCAACAGTCCATTATGATACGCTTCCAAAAGATGCTGTACCCTCTCAAGAATTCTATCGCGATTCATGTTTTGACCCCCGACCACAGTTTTTCTCATACAAAATCCGCAGGCCGTGAAGCAACAGATCCGGCTCCACATGGAGCTTTTTCCGGCAAAGAGGTGCTACCATGGACATATTGCCTCCCGTAGCCACCACAGTCACCGGCTCGCCTATTTCCCGCTCGACTCTGGCAATCAGGCCGTCCAGCATGGCGGCGCTGCCATAGACCGAGCCGGATTTCATACAGTCCAGCGTATTGGTGCCAATCATCTTTTCCGGTGGCTCCAGACTAATGTTTTGGGGCAGCTGGGAAGCCCTTGCAGAAAGAGCGTCCACTGCCAGCCGCAGGCCGGGAATAATCATGCCACCCAGAAAGTTCTTCTTTTTATCAATGACCGAAATGGTGCTGGAAGTACCCATATCCACAATCATAATGGGGAGCGGATATTTGGCACAGGCCGCTACTGCGTCCACAATGCGGTCACTGCCTACTTGGGCGGGAATATCGGTTTTGATGTTCAGACCGGTTTTCACCCCGGCTCCTACTATCAATGGACGCTTTCCGGTAATCTTTTCCATAGCGTCCCGGAACACCGGACGGAGCACCGGCACCACCGAGGACACAATGCCGCCGTCGATTTGTTCAGCATGAATGCCCCGCATGGCAAAAATGCCGGAAAGAAGCAGAGTGTATTCCTCCGCTGTACGGGAACGGTCGGTTGCCAGCCGGAAGGAGGAAATCAGCTTTTCCCCTTCCAGACAGCCCACCACAATTTGCGTATTTCCAATATCAACCGCTAAAATCACGGGTTCACCCCCCGGGAAGCCGGTTCGGAAGGTTTCCGGCAGTTCTTTTCATAGAGAAGCCCCAGCCCCCGCAGCAGCAGGTTCGGTTCTTCGTGAATTCTTCTTTCACAATAGGGCGTTACCAGAGAAACCAGATTGCCGGTGGCCACTGCCGTGACCGGCGCGCCCAGTTCCTCTTCTACCCGGTCGATAATACCGTCAATCATGGCAGCGTTGCCATAGATCGCCCCGGAGCGCATACAGTCAATGGTGTTGGTGCCAATCAGGTGCTCCGGCGCTTCCAGGCTGATATTCAGGGGCAGCTGGGAAGCTCTTGCAGAAAGGGCATCCACCGCCACTCGCAGACCGGGAATAATCATACCACCCAAATAGCTGCCGTTCTGGTCGATGACAGAGGCCGTAGTGGCGGTTCCCATGTCAAAAATCACAATGGGTCGAGGATATTTTGCACAGGCCGCTACAGCAGCCACCACCAAGTCGCCGCCCAGCTGGGCAGGGTTATCGATTTTGATATTCAAACCCGTCTTGACGCCCGCTCCTACCAGCAGAGGCTTTTTCCCGGTGAGCATCTGCACCGCGTCACGAAGCACCGGGCGCAGCATGGGCACTACAGAAGAAATAATTCCTCCGTCCAGCGTTTTGGGGTCAATGTGGTTCATTTCGAAAATTCCCTTGAAAAGCAGGGCGTATTCATCCACAGTTTTAGAGCGGTCGGTGCTGATGTGGGAAGTAAAAATCAGTTTTTCTCCTTCCATACAGCCAATCACCGCGTTGGTGTTGCCCATATCAATGGCGACGATCATGGTGTTTCACCTCGGTATTGCTTATTTTTTAGGAGCGCCGTTTTTCAGCGGGTCACGCTTCATGAGCTTCTGCATGGGCAGGCACACAGCACCAGTGAGCACGGCGGCGGCAATGGCCTCCGGCACGCCGTTGGCGGCTACCACGCCCATAATCAGACCCAATACGGCATCCACACCCACGCCTTTAAGAGCTGCATAGGCATCGCGGAACAGGACGAAAATCAGGCCCATGACAAAAGCGGTATTGACAAAAGCACCCACCGCGCCGGTAATGACCAGCTGGATGGTGCGCAGCTGATAGTTTTCCTTTTTAAAGGGAAGGCGGAGCAGCTGGAACACAAACCAGGGCAGAACGCCAACCAGAATCCGGGGAATAAAGCAGACCACCAGCGCCAGCCAGCTGCCGCTGTCGGTGCCCGGTGCGGGAATCAGGGGAGAAAAGGCAAAGGACAGGGCCGTGGGGGAAGGTGTTGCTGACAAAACTGCACAGGCCGAAAAGGAAGCCCAGTACCCCACCTTTTTTCGGTCCAAACAGGACCGAACCGATGATAACAGGCACATGAAGGATGGTGGCCTTAATCAGGGGCAGCTGAATCATGCCCAGTGGCGTAAAGGCCAACACCAAAATAATGGCGATAAAGAGACAGAGCAGAATGGTATCCTGCATGTTGTCCTTGTGGAACAGGCCACGGCTTCGGGTGGATGCGTTGTTTTTCATAAAAAATTCCTCCTGCTGCTGCTCCGGCAAGGATGCAGCGCGTATTTTTGAGGGAAGCAAATCCGGGATTTTCCACAGGTGCGTTGCCGTTCTGAATCCAGTTCCGGGGCACGGAAAACCAGGAACGCTTCCGGGTATATTATAAGAGATTCGGCCTTAAAATGCAAGAAGGGGCGCGGATTGTTTCAAATCGGAAAATGTGGTATACTTGGGCGGAGCGTGCAGCAGAATGCAGAGAGACAGGGTCCCTTTACATTCCGTATCCTGTCCCGCATCAAGTTTTATCCCCTGCTATTTTTCTTAGTAAAGAGGTTTTGTTGTTGGATTATCACGAGTTACTGAATCTTTCTTCCGATATCGGCCGTCTGCTTCTGCAAAACGGCGCGGAAATCTACCGAGTAGAGGAATCCATGGAGCGAATCTTCGCCGCTTATGGCGTCAATGGTCAGGTTTACTGCGTTCCCACTACGATTATTGCCACCATTGTGACCCCGGAAGGGGAAAACATCTCGAAAAGTATTCGGGTACGTTCCCGCGGCACGGATTTCGATAAGGTCATGGCCGTCAACGACCTATGCCGCCGGGTATGCCGGGAAAAACCGGAATTTTCCGCCATTCAGGAAGAGCTGTCCAAAATTCCCGGACGGCCTGTCTATTCCCTCCCCCTCACCTGTTTGGGCTGGGCGCTGGTAGGCGCTACCTTCGCCATGATTTTCGGTGGGAATTTCTTCGACGCGGCCTGTGCCTTTCCCATTGGTGTACTGGTCTGCCTGCTTCATTCCCTGCTGGGAAAACTGGAAGCCAACCAGTTTTTCTCCCTCATGGTGGAGAGCTTCCTCATCGGCACACTGGCCATTCTTTCCGTAAAACTGGGACTGGCCAGCAATGCGGATAAGGTCATTATCGGCGTGCTCATGAATCTGGTACCGGGCATCGCCCTCACCAACTGTATCCGGGATATTCTGGCCGGAGACCTGATGTCCGGCGTTGCCAAAATTGCAGAAGTATTCCTGATTGCGGTATTTATCGCCCTGGGCGCTGTCATGGCGGTCTATGGGGCCAAACTCATTCCGGGACTGTAAGGAGGGGCGGCTATGGACTGGATTGCAATTGTGAAAGACGGGCTGCTGCCCTGCCTCTACAGCTTTATCGGCTGCATTGGGTATTCCATTATCTTTAATATTCAGGGAAAACGCCTGATCCCCGTGGGACTGGGCGGCGGCATTTCCTGGGGCGTATATCTGTTGTGTTCGGCCTTTCTGCCCAGTATTGCCTCCTATTTTCTGGCGGCGGTAGCCCTTTCCCTGTATTGTGAAATTATGGCCCGGGTGACCAAAACGCCCGTCACGGTCTTTTTGCTCATCGCCCTGTTTCCGCTGGTTCCAGGCGGCGGCATTTACTACACTATGGAACACGGTATCAACGGGGAAACGGAGCTATTTTTGGAAAGCCTGCTCTCCACTCTGGGGGTAGCCGGTTCTCTGGCGCTGGGGATTCTGCTGGTGTCCTCCGCCATGCGTCTGGGCGTAAAAGCCCGGGAATTGAGAAGAAAATCGTAATCGTATCGAGAAGATAGAAAGGAAACTTCATGATCGTTTTAACACTGGAACAAATTACGAAAAACTACGGCGTAAAGCCCCTGATGGACCATGTGGATTTGACCATTGAAACCGGCGACCGTATCGGTGTGATTGGCGTAAACGGCACGGGAAAATCCACTTTTCTGCGGGTGTGCGCCGGGATGGAGGAAGCCGACAGCGGCAAACGCATTACTGCTTCCGGAATGCGGGTGGGATATCTTCCCCAAAGCCCGGATTTTACCCCCGGCACCACCGTCTGGCAAGAAGTGCTCCGTCATGCCGCCCAAAATCAAAAAGAGTCCGCAGAGTTTGAGTGCCGGGCCATGCTGACCCGGCTGGGCATCACAGATTTCGACCAGGACGTGTCTACCCTTTCCGGCGGACAGAAAAAGCGGGTGGCTATGGCGGCGGCGCTGGCCGGACAGGTAGAGCTGCTGATTCTGGACGAGCCCACCAACCACATCGACAGCGCCACCGTGGAATGGCTGGAAACCTATCTGGCCGGATATCGGGGCGCACTGCTCATGGTTACCCATGACCGGTATTTTCTGGAGCGGGTGTGCAACCGTATGGTGGAGCTGGACAACGGTATTTTGACCCCCTATCCCGCCAACTACAGTAAATATCTGGAACTCAAGGCGGAAAAAGAGGCCATGGAGGCCGCTTCCCTGCGAAAGAAAAAAGCCCTGTACCGCAAGGAACTGGAATGGATTCACCGGGGCGCACGGGCCAGAACCACCAAAGCCCAGTTCCGGGTCAACCGGTTTGAAGAGCTGAAAGACGCAGCCAAAGCACCTGTGGCAGAACAGGAACTGGAGCTTTCCTCTTTGCAGACACGGCTGGGCAAAAAGATTGTGGAAATCGACAGCGTTTCCAAATCCTATGGGGATAAAGTACTATTCCACGATTTTTCCTATAACCTCCTGCGTCGGGACAGGTTGGGCATTATTGGCCCAAACGGCTGCGGCAAAACCACCCTTTTGCGGGTGATGCAGGGCATTGTGCCGCCGGACAGTGGTGAGGTGCGCATCGGCGAAACGGTCAAAATCGGCTATTTCTCTCAGGAATGTGAGGGACTGGACAACAACAAGACCGTGCTGGATACCATTCGGGACATTGCCTGGCAGACCGAAACCCCTGAAGGCACCCTGACGGCCTCTCAGATGCTGGAAAAATTCCTGTTTCCCGGTGCCATGCAGCACGCACCGGTTGGAAGGCTTTCCGGCGGAGAGAAGCGCCGGTTGTATCTGCTGTGTATCCTCATGACCGCCCCCAATATTCTGCTGCTGGACGAACCTACCAACGATCTGGACATTCAGACGCTGACCATTCTGGAGGATTATCTGGACAGCTTTTCCGGCGCTGTCATCTCCATTTCCCATGACCGGTATTTCCTCGACCGCACGGCAGAGCATGTATTTGTGTTTGAGCCGGACGGCACCCTGACCCCCTATCTGGGCGGCTATACCGATTATCGGGCTGCTGCACCTCAGCCGGAAACAGAAGTCAAGGAAGCCCCCAAAAAGAAAGAAAAGCCCAAGCGGGAACCGAAACTGAAATTTTCCTTTAAAGAGCAGCGGGAGTTCGAGACCATCGACGATGACATCGCCGCGCTGGAAAAAGCCATCGCTCAAAAGGAGCGGGAAATTGAGGAAAACGCTTCCCGGTTCGATTTGCTGCCCGGTCTGCTGGCGGAAAAAGAAGAGCTGGAAGCCAGGCTGGACGAGAAAACCGAGCGCTGGGTCTATCTCAATGAGCTGGCGGAAAAAATTGAACAGAGCCGTTTGGAGAAGTAGGGCGTTTCTGAAAGCAAAGAAATCGACGAATTTTCCGCAAGCAACAGACAGATACAAGGCAAAAAACGCAGGAATCCTTGATGGATTCCGAG
>CAJMOI010000115.1 GCA_905215105.1 uncultured bacterium | reverse complement strand
CGATCTATGCCATTACTCCTTTGTGGAAACCGGCCCGATTTCACCGTTGTTGATGGTCATAATCTCGTCGCCCCACTTCAGCTCGCCAATGGGAGAGATAACAGCGGCGGTACCGCTGCCGAAAGCCTCTTCCAGCTTGCCGGCTCTGGCGGCTTCTGCCAACTCATCAATGGAAATGGCGCGCTCGGTGACCTTCATGCCCCAGGAACGAAGAATGTCGATGCAGGACATACGGGTGACACCGGACAGGATGGAACCCTGAAGTGCGGGGGTTACCACTTCACCGTCGATCTTGAAGAAGACGTTCATGGTGCCTACTTCTTCGATATATTTGCGCTCGATGCCGTCCAGCCACAGAACCTGGGTGTACTTCTGCTTTTCAGCTTCGTCCTGTGCTTTCAGGGATGCAGCGTAGTTACCGGCAGTCTTGGTATAGCCCATGCCGCCGCGGACAGCGCGGACATAGTTCTTTTCCACATAAATCTTCACCGGGTTCAGGCCTTCGGGATAGTAAGCGCCCACGGGGCTGAGAATGACGATGAAGAGCAGGTGAGCAGCGGGATGCACGCCTACATGGGGATCAATGCCGATAATAAAGGGGCGGATGTACAGGGAGGTACCCTCGGAATGGGGAATCCAGTCCTTTTCCACGGAAACCAGCTTTGCGATGGCTTCGGTGCAGAATGCTTCGTCGATCTGCGGAATGCACAGACGCTCGTTGGAAACATTCAGACGGGCCATGTTGCGGTCCGGACGGAACATGAGGATGCGGCCGTCAACAGCGCGGTATGCCTTCATACCCTCGAAAACGGACTGGCCATAGTGCAGGCACATGGCGGCAGGGCTCAGGGAAAGATCCTGATAGGGAACAATGCGGGGATCATGCCAGCCCTGTCCCTCGTCATAGTTCATGATGAACATATGATCTGTAAAAATGGTGCCGAATCCCAGCTTGCTTTCATCAGCAGGCTTGGCCTTGGGTTCTTTTGTCAGTTCAATGCGGATTTCCTCCATGGAAAACGCCCCTCTTTCAGTTGTATTATGAAATCAATGCCTCCCCTTTGCAGCTTCTGACAGCGTATCCTGCAAAGGATATGTATCATTATAGCACTTTCCTTGGTAAAATGCAAGTTGTCTGACAGGAAAGCGTCATGTTTTACAATAAATAAGTCCGCCAGTCTGCATTTTGAACAACAGACTGGCGGAAATCGTTTTTGACCCTGAAAAAATCAGGACTGTTCTTCCGTTTTTTCCTCTTTTTTCTGTTCAGAACCTTCTGTCTTTTCCCGGCCGCTTTTAATCCGGCTCAGTTCATCCAGGAAGGAATCGATATCTTTAAAACGGCGGTACACAGAGGCGAAACGCACATAGGCCACTTCGTCAATATCCCGCAGCTTATCCATGGCATAGCTGCCGATGCGGCTGGAAGGCACTTCCCGGTCCAGAGAATTCTGGAGCATGGCTTCAATTTCGTCCACCAGCTCTTCCAGCGTGGCCAGCGGAACCGGGCGCTTTTCACAGGCACGGAGAAGGCCGTTGAGCAGCTTATTCCGGTCAAAAGGTTCTCTGGACTTGTCTTTTTTGATGACAACCACCGGTACGGTTTCAATCACTTCATAGGTGGTAAAGCGCTTTCCGCAGCGAAGGCATTCTCTTCTGCGCCGAATGCGTTCCCCTTCATCCGTGGGGCGGGAATCAATCACCTTGCTCTCGTCAAAGCTGCAATATGGACACTTCATAACGGGCCTCCTGTCTGCGTCAAGCGGTAGTCTATCGGATTACATAATTATACCACATACGGACAACTTTCCGCAAGAAGGTTCCTCAATTTTTATGACCTTTTCTGTCAAAATTCCGGGAGATGACGAACGGGAATGCCCTTTCCCTCCAGATACTTTTTCAGCTCCGGAATGGCGATTTCTCCAAAGTGGAACAGGGAAGCCGCCAGAACCGCGTCAGCCTTTCCGATGGTAAAGGCATCATAAAAGTGTTCCAGCCGTCCTGCGCCGCCGGAAGCGATGACCGGGATTCCCACACGCTGGGATACCGACCGGGTCAGCTCCAGATCATAGCCGTTTTTCACGCCGTCACAGTCCATACTGGTCAGCAGAATTTCACCGGCTCCCAGCTTTTCCGCTTCCACTGCCCATTCCAGCGCATCTTTTCCCGTATCCACGCGGCCGCCGTTGAGATAGACCGTCCAGCTGCCGTTACGGGTGCGCTTTGCGTCAATGGCACAGACCACGCACTGGCTGCCGAATTTGTAGGCGGCTTCCTGAATCAGCTGGGGATTGTGCAGCGCCGCCGAATTGACGGAAACCTTGTCCGCACCTGCACGGAGAAGCATGGTAAAATCCTCCACGGTGCGGATGCCGCCGCCCACGGTAAACGGAATGAAAATCTGGGATGCGACTTTTTCCACAATATCCAGCATGATGCCCCGGGCCTGAGAAGAAGCGGTGATATCCAGCAGCACCAGCTCGTCCGCACCGGCAGCATCATAGGCAATAGCAGCTTCCACCGGGTCGCCTGCATCCCGCAGATTTACAAAATTGGTTCCTTTGACCACTCTGCCGTTATTCAAATCCAGACAGGGTATAATTCGTTTTGCATACATAAGAGTTCCCCCTCATACTTCCTGTTTTCGCCCATTGCGAAAGATACTTTGAAAAAACTGAATCTCTGTTATTTTTGCAGAATCCGCTCGCCCGGCACCAGCGCCGCAAAATTGCGGAGCATCTGCAAACCGGCAGACCCGCTCTTTTCCGGGTGGAACTGACAGGCGAACAAACTGCCCTTTTGAATGGAAGCATGGATGGTAACACCATAATCCGCCGTAGCGGAAACGATGGAGAGATCCTCTGCCCGCAGATAGTAGGAGTGGACAAAATACACATAGGGATGATCTTCCAGCCCCTGGAACAACATACAGCGGTTTCCGTGGAAGTCCAGAGAGTTCCAGCCAATATGAGGAATTTTCAGGCCCATGCCGTCGGGAATCCGAAGCACTTTGCCTTTCAAAATGCCCAGTCCCTGCGCGCCGGGGGATTCTTCACTGGATTCAAACAGCAGCTGAAGTCCCAGACAGATTCCCAGAAAGGGTTTTCCCGACTCGATAAACCGGCGGATGGGATTGACAAATCCCCGCTTTTTCAAACAATCCATGGCATCCCCAAAGGAACCCACGCCGGGCAAAACCGCCGCTTCTGCCCGCTCCAGCATTTCGGGATCGTCCACAATGGAAACCTGACACCCGATAAATTCAAATGCTTTTACAACGCTTTGCAGGTTGCCTGCTCCGTAATCAATAATTGCAATCATCCAGACAGCCCCTTTTCTCACTTTATTACGGTACAGCAAAAAAGTATCAATTGAATTATATCAAAATTTCCGAAAAATCGCAAGATGGAAGAGGAAAAAAGTTTCCCATTACTCCTCCCAGCTGCGGCAGCGGCTGACGGCTTTGTGCCACTTGTCCAGCTGGTGGCGGCAGTTGGAATCTTCTCCCGGCTCATAAACCGTGCGGGTTTTCCACACGGCGGAAAGCTCTTCCCGGCTTTCCCACACGCCCACCGCCAGCCCGGCCAGCATGGCTGCTCCCAGGGCTGTGGTTTCCAGACATTCGGGGCGATACACGGGGCACCCCAGCAAATCCGACTGGAGCTGCATCAGGAAACGGCTGCGGCTGGCGCCGCCGTCTACCCGCAGCTGAGGAATCCGCACACCGGCATCCTCTTCCATGGCATGGAACAGATCCCAGCTCTCGAAAGCGATACTCTCCAACACGGCCCGGGCCAAATGGGCATCCGTTGCGCCCCGTGTCAGGCCTAAAACTGCGCCCCGTGCATACATATCCCAATAGGGAGCACCCAAACCTGTAAAGGCGGGGACAAAGTACACGCCGCCGTTATCCGTCACGCTTTCCGCCATGCGGTCGGCATCGGAAGGCTTTTCAATCAGGTGCAGACCGTCCCGCAGCCAGTTGATGGCGCTGCCTGCATTGAAAGCACTGCCTTCTAGTGCATAAGTGACCTCTCCTCCGATGCTCCAGCCGATGGTGGTGAGCAGCCCGTGTTTGGACTCCACAGGCGTTTCCCCCGTATTCATCAACACAAAACAGCCGGTACCGTATGTATTTTTGGTCATTCCCTTTTCAAAGCAGCACTGGCCAAACAAGGCTGCGTGCTGGTCTCCTGCAATTCCGGCAATGGGGATTTCCCGTCCAAGCACACTGCTGCGGCACATGGCTACGACGCCGCTGGACTCCACCACTTTGGGCAAAGCAGAACGGGGAATGGTCAGCCGCTCCAAAAGGCCATCGTCCCAGTCCAGCCGGTGGATATCAAAGAGCATAGTGCGGCTGGCGTTGGTCACGTCGGTGACAAAACACTCTCCCTCTGTCAGGGAATAGATCAGCCAGCTGTCCACCGTGCCAAACCGAAGCCGCCCTTCTTCCGCCAGCGTGCGGGCCTCCGGCACATGGTCGAGAATCCATTTCATCTTGGTACCGGCAAAATAGGCGTCGATAATCAGGCCGGTTTTCTCCCGGATATAGGGCTCCCAGCCCTCGGCTTTCAGCTCTTCACAAAGCTCTGCTGTTCGGCGGCACTGCCACACAATGGCATTGCATACCGGGATACCGGTTTTGGCGTCCCAGGCCACGGTGGTTTCCCGCTGGTTGGTAATGCCGATAGCGGCGATTTCCTCCACGGAAATTTCCGCCCGGTTCATGGCTTCCCGGACGGCGAAAAGCTGGCTTTCCAGAATCTGCACCGGGTTGTGCTCCACATAGCCCGGCTGAGGATAGATCTGGGGAAACTCCTTCTGCCCCTCCGAGACAATTTCTCCATAACTGTTGAACAGGATGGCCCGGGAACTGGTGGTTCCCTGATCCAGCGCTAAAATGTACTGTCCGATTTTCATACGGCTTCCTCCATTTCCTACATTTCAGTCGTCTCTTTCGTCTCTATTCTGACGTTCTTCCACTCATTCCCACTGGGAAACGAATTGACACACTCTTCCAAAAATAGTAAAATATTCAGGTTATCATAATTTCAGATAAAGGAGCGTTTTTTCATGGATTTTATCTCTCTGGCGGGGATTGCGGTTGGACTCTCCATGGATGCTTTTGCCGTCAGCCTGACCAACGGCGCTGTTACCAAAAAGGTGAATCTCCCCTTTGCCCTGCAGATGGCGGCCTGTTTTGGTTTGTTTCAGGCGTTCATGCCCTTTGTGGGCTGGCTGGTGGGCACCGCTGGCGCAAGCTTTATTTCCAGCATTGACCACTGGGTTGCCCTGATTCTTCTGGTCATTATCGGCGGGCAGATGGTGCGGGAATCCTTCTCTCACGACGAGGAAAGCTGTCAGCCGGGAACCCGGGATGCTATCAGTTTGAAAATGCTGCTGGCGATGGCTGTGGCCACCAGCATCGATGCCCTGGCCACCGGTATTATTCTGCCCGGCGCAGTGGGTGCGGACAGCGTTTCCCTGATGCTGCTTTCCGTAGGAATTATCGGCCTGATTACCTTTGCCCTTTGCACCGCCGGGGTCTTTATCGGGAAAAAGTTCGGATGTCTCCTTTCCTCCAAAGCGGAGCTGGCCGGCGGCATTGTGCTGATCGCCATTGGAATCAAAATTTTCCTTGATCATATGGTCTTTTCTGCCGGTTGATCTATTGGTAGTATACCATATTTCTCAACAAATTTAAACCGGCACTTTGTGCAAAACTGTTCATTTACACCATCAACGAAAGGAGGGCTTTCGGTGGAAGCGTCCGAACTGGTTCGACTGGCCACCCTGGCAAAGCTGTCTGACGACCCGGCATTTTTGGAAACTGTTACACCCCAGCTGGAGGAAATGACCCGCTTTTTTGACCGGCTGATGGAAGCCGATTGTCCGGAAAGCCGGACGGAAGGCCCTTCTGCCGGTTTGCGGGAGGACCGGAACCAGCCTTCCCTCTCCCAATGTCAGGCCCTGAACGGCATGGGACGGGAAGAAGCGGGAGAAATGGGAAAAGGCTGGTTTTTGTTTGAAACCGGAAAGGGGGAACCGCGGTGAGTGTGATTCGATGTCTGCACCGGCAAATGGAAACCGGGGCCCTTTCCCCTCAGGAAGTCACCCGTCACTTTCTGTCTGCCATGGAAACGCAAAATCCCGCCCTTAATGCATATCTCCATGTTTCCGGTGACGAAGCCCTCCGGCAGGCCGCACAGGCTGCAAAGCGGTTTCAGCGAGGAACCGCCGCAGCTTTGACGGGAATTCCCATGGCGGCAAAGGACAACCTGTGCATACAGGGAATGCCCGCCACCTGCGGCTCCCGGATGCTGGAGCACTTCTGCCCGGTCTATGACGCGGCGGTGTGGGAACAGCTTTCCGAAAACGGCGCGGTATTGCTGGGCAAAACCAATATGGATGAATTCGCCATGGGCTCCTCCACGGAAACCTCCTTTTTCGGGCCGGTGAAAAATCCCCGGAACCCTGACTTGTCCCCCGGCGGCTCTTCCGGCGGTTCGGCTGCGGCTGTGGCAGCCGGAC
>CAJMOI010000114.1 GCA_905215105.1 uncultured bacterium | reverse complement strand
AATGAATAATCAGCGGCTGATATTCAGCGGCGGGTTTCAGTTCATCCACCAGCTTTTCCTTGCCCTTGATGATGGTGTATTTGGGGGCAAAATCGTGTTTGACATCCACACTCAGCCGTTTTTCCGGCAAATCGCGCACATGTCCCATAGAGGCCACCACTTCATAACCGGGGCCCAGATATTTTTTGATGGTCTTCGCTTTGGACGGAGACTCCACAATGACAAGTTTTGACACAGGTTCATCACCCATCTTTCATAAGAAATCTGTCCTCATCCGAACGAATTTCGGATGGCTGTCTCTGGTTATCATACCACAACGGACACTGTTGGGAAAAGGGTTTTTCCGTCGGAGACAGCAAAATAATTTGTAAATCTTGTGAAAACCGACCACGAAGGGACGGCTTTCACAGGATTTACCGGTTGTCAGCTCTTCTTTGCATACCGTCTGCCGGAGAAGGAGTGGATCCGCCCGCAAATTTCCAGTTCCGTGACAGCCTGAAAGATTTCCTGAATCAACAGGCCGGTACGGGTATGAATGGATTCGGCGGTCATCGGCTCCCGTCCCAAAACTTCATACACCTTTTGAGCTGCCGGAGAAAGCTCCTGAGACAAAACCGGCGCAGTGAAGGGTTCCGGTGTTTTCAGCGCTTCGGGAAGTACAATTTCTGACGGCGGACAATAGTCCTTTAACCCTTCTTTATTGGTAACAGGAGACACTTCTGCCATCAGTTGGGAAAGCGGCTTCCGCTCCGGCACTTCGCAAGCGGGAAAACGGCTTTTGAACTCTGTCAGGATATCCGCGGCACAGGAGACCGGTTTTGCACCGTCCCACAACAGGCGCAAAACACCTTCTGCATTGTCGCGCCAGGAATCCACCAGTAACGTAAATACGTCCCGGCTTTGTTCTACTGCGTGATGGGCGGTCATCATGCTGCCGCTTTTCAATGACGCTTCTGAAACCAGCACGCCGCAGCTGAGACCGGAAATCAAACGGTTTCGGATGCCGAAATGCCACTTCCGCGCGGGAGTCCCCGGCGGATATTCGCTGCACAGCATTCCCTGTTCCGCAATCGTCCGGCGCATTTTCTCGTTGGATTTCAGATAGGGAAGATCGAGACTGCTGGCCAGCAGGGAAATGGTTTTGCCGCCTGCTTCCAGTGCACCGGCGTGAGCAGCGGAATCGATCCCTACCGCACCGCCGCTGACAATCACCGCGCCGGCCTCCGCCAGTTGGCGGCTAATCAGCCGGGTAGCGGTCATGGCATTGGGACAGGCTACTCGGGAGCCTACAATGGCCACTGTGGGAACGTCATCCACCGGCGGCAGTGTTCCCTGATAGTATAAAACCGCTGGCGGCGCTGCGATTTGCAAAAGACATTCTGGATACTCAGTATCATCCGGCGTCAACAGCTTCATTTTCAGCTTTTGCGCCTGTTCAAAAATCCGCTGGCAGTCTTCCAGTGTCACGCTTCCTGCCCGACGGCTTTCAGCTTTGGAAAAAACAGAGGAATCTTCCAGAAGACCCGGGGCTTGTTCAAAGAAAGAGCGAACAGAAGAAAACTTACGCCACAGCTGTACAGGTTTGGGACTTCCGCAGTCGAAGACCTGCTGCATCCAGATCCAGTACAGGATGGTTTTCTCCATATTCTCTCCCCCTTTCCGGCTTATTATCGCACCATTTCCCACATGAGAATCGCGGATGAGGTAGCGGCATTCAAAGACTCTGCACGGCCGCCCATGGGAATGGTTACCCGACGGCTGCACGCCTGAATGGTTTCTGGCAGAAGGCCGTTGCCCTCATTGCCCACCAGTAAAATGGAGCCGTCTCCAAAGGTGCAATCCGTCACTTTTTCAGCGGTGCTGTCCGGAACTGCTGCATAGGTAACAAAGCCTCTTTGATGAAGATCATTGGCCTGTGCGGAAAAAGCGCCCCCATGATAGACCGGCAGACGGAACGCTGCACCCATCCCGGCCCGGAGGGTTTTGGGACTGTACAAATCACAGCATTCCCCAAACAGGATCAGACCGGAAATTCCCAGAGCTTCGGCGGTACGCATGACAGCGCCCAGATTTCCCGGGTCCTGCAAATTTTCCACCGCGATATATTTTCCGGCAAGGGGCAGATTGGACAGAAATTTGATTTCCGGCAGTTGACAGACGGCAAAAACACCCTGACTGCTGCGAGTATCGGAAAGGAGCTCTGCACAGTGCGTCTCAATGGAATAGACTTCCCGGGCCTGTTCCATCAGGGGCTTGAGGTACTCCCCGTATTTTTCAGCAGCCTTCTGGGTAAAAAACAACCGCTCTACAGTGGCATGACTGCGGCAGGCATCATAGCACAGCCGTGCGCCTTCCACGACAAAAAGGCCCTGTGCCCTTCTTTTTTCCACAAAGCGCACGAGCCCGACAGTCTCTTTGATCAGTTCATTCCGGCGGCTGGAAATATGTGTGACCATAGACATCCTCTCTCCTGGAAGAAATTTCAGCTAAAAGATACGCCCGGAGCCAAAGAGCCCCGAGCGCATTGACAGCTTATTAGAGAGCAGCCTTGGCCTGCTCGACCAGAGCCTTGAAAGCGGCCTCGTCAGCGATGGCGATTTCGGACAGCATCTTGCGGTTCAGCGTGATGCCAGCCTTCTTCAGACCGTTCATGAAGGTGGAGTAGTTCATGCCGTTCATCTTGCAGGCAGCAGAGATACGGGTGATCCACAGACGACGGAAATCTCTCTTTCTGTGTTTACGGCCGATGTATGCATAGTTGCCGGACTTCATAACAGCCTGCTTGGCCATCTTGAAGTGTCTGCTCTTGGAACCCCAATAGCCCTTAGCCAGCTTCAGAACCTTTTTTCTTCTCTTGCGAGTCATCAACGCGCCTTTTACACGTGCCATTTCTTATACCTCCAAATTTATAGGAATCGTTACAGTAAAAATCTTATTTGTAGGGCAGGAGTCTCTTCACCTGACGGACATTGGTCTTATCCGCAACAGTGGTTCCGCGCAGTGCGCGCTTGGTCTTGCGGGTCTTGCCGTGGCCGTTCAGCAGGTGGCTCTTGTTGGCATGAGCGCGGATGACCTTACCGTTTTTAGAAATTTTGAAGCGCTTCTTAGCGCCGCTGTGAGTCTTGATCTTGGGCATGACTGCTCCTCCTTAGATGTGTTGTTATTTGACGGGCTTGGGGGCCAGGAACATCAGCATGTTTCTTCCCTCAAGCTTCGCCGGCTTTTCGACGTTGGCGAACTCGGCGCAGGCTTCTGCAAACCGGCGCATGGTTTCATAGCCGTGCTCCGGATGACCCATTTCACGGCCGCGGAACCGGATGGAAACCTTGACCTTGTTGCCGTCTTCCAAAAAGCGTTTGGCGTGACCCAGTTTTGTATTAAAATCATGGGTATCGATGTTGAGAGAGAGACGAATCTCCTTGATTTCCACCACGCGCTGATTCTTCCGGGCTTCCTTCTCGCGCTTTGCCTGCTCGAAACGGAACTTGCCGTAGTCGATGATTTTGCAAACCGGAGGCTTCGCCGTCGGTGCAATCTTTACCAGGTCCAGGTTACGGGCATAGGCCTTTTCCAGTGCCTGGCTGGCGGGCATGATGCCCAGCTGAGAGCCGTCGGAATCAATAACGCGGACTTCCTTATCGCGGATCTCTTCGTTAATCTGCAGTTCCTTGTTGCTAATGGGTAAGCACCTCCAAAACACGTAGTCATCAAAAACAAAAGCACGGACAAATTTCTCTGTCCGTGCGTCAATGCTCAGAAAAACCGCAGAACTGCCGCTCTGCTTCTTTCATCCTATTGACCCGTGACAGACGAAACTCCACAGGTGAGAACTTGTTCCGTTCTTCTTTGTTTTACCTCAACTATTATACGCATTTTCCATCCGAATGTCAAGTACTTTTTTCATGAATATTTCCGGTGAAATTCCGCAGAATATCCATATCCGAAAATTCTCGTGACTATTGCGTGAATTCTCATACAGGATATCACATTCGGCGGACTTTGGCAAGAATCCGCACTTTGATCGGAGGGCTGTTCATGATTATTTCTTTTCTGCGTACAGTGCTGCTGTACATAGTCATTCTATCTTCCGTGCGGCTGATGGGCAAACGTCAGATCAGCGAGCTGCAAACCTCGGAGCTTGTGGTGACACTGCTGATTTCCGATATTGCAGCCATTCCCATGCAGGATACCGGTCAGCCGCTGGCCAGCGGGTTTATTCCCATTGCCGTACTGGTTATGTGCGAAATCGCGGTTTCCGTATTTATGCTGAAAAGCGGCAAGTTCCGCCGCCTGGTCTGCGGTAAGCCCATTATTCTGATTCAGAACGGGCAGGTAGACCAAAAAGAAATGGCGCGGCTGCGGCTGAGCATTGAGGACATTTTTGAAGAACTGCGGGAAAAAGACGTATTTTCCATTCGGGACGTGGAATGGGCTATTATGGAAACCAATGGGAAAGTGAGTATTGTCAAAAAGCCGGAAGCGGATACCCCTACCAATCAACTGCTGGGGCTCTCCCCCGCCGACCCGGGGCTGGAAGTGGTGGTCATCAGCGACGGAGAGTTTTCCGATGCTTCCCTGAAACTCTGTCAGAAAAGCCGGCGCTGGGTCTTCGATGTGTTGGAACAGGAAGGATTAACCCCGAAACAGGTATTCATTATGACGGCTACTCAATCCGGTGCGTATTCTGTCATTCCGAAAAATGCGGACGGAACTGCACCTATGAAGGGAGGAACACATTCATGAAACGGCTGTGGGTATCGGTTTTTCTTCTGATTCTGCTCCTGTCGGTCTGCTGGCTGGGAAATGCTGCTGCTAATCAAGCCGCCGCTGAAATGAACCGTCAGCTTTCCTATGTAAAAGGAGAACTTCACAGTGGGAATCTTTCCACCGCACTGGCTGCCAGCCAGTCACTGGGGAGACAATGGGAAAACGAACACAGAAAGCTGTGCACCTTCATGCCCCACGGAGAGCTGGCAGATATTGAGGAAACACTGTCCATGCTCCCCGCTCTCATTCAAACAGGAGAAACCGGACAGGCGGAAGCCCAATGCAGTCTGGCAGAAGCCCAGCTGGACCGGCTGTCTGAGAGCGAGTCGGTAACGCTGGATAACCTTCTGTAGCCCTTTATCGTGATGGTCATTTTGCATCGAAAACACTCTTAAATTTGTACGTACAACTTGTTGACTTCCCTCTGATTCTGTATTATAGTAGTCTCAGAATTACCCATTCTGATTTTGGGAGGAATGATTGCGTTGTACAGAAAAGATCAATTTGCTATGACACCGCCTATGGGCTGGAACAGCTGGGACTGCTACGGCCCGGCGGTTAATGAGGAGCAGCTGTTGGGCAATGCTGCCTATATGGCAGAGCATCTGAAGGACTTTGGCTGGCAGTATGTGGTGTGCGATATCCAGTGGTCGGAACCCCACGCCGGAGAAACCGGCTGGGACTATGTCCCCTTTGCCCCGCTGTGTCTGGATGAATACGGACGGCAAATCCCGGCAGAAAACCGCTTCCCCTCTGCGGCAGGCGGCCAGGGCTTTCGGCCTATTGCCGACAAAATCCACGAAATGGGGTTGAAATTCGGTATTCACATCATGCGCGGTGTGCCCCGTTTGGCTGTTCATCGTCATCTGCCGGTGCTGGGTACGGAAGCCACCTGCAATGAAATTGCCTCGCCGGACTCTGTCTGTAAATGGAATACGGACATGTACGGCGTAGACGCCCGAAAAGAAGGCGCTCAGGCTTACTATGATTCCATTTTTGCCCTGTATGCCCAATGGGGTGTTGATTTCGTTAAAGTGGACGATATCTGTAACACCAATCTCTATGAAAACAACCCCTATTCCGCCGAAAAGGAAATTGAAATGATTCGTCTGGCCATGGATCGCTGCGGCCGTCCCATGGTACTCAGCCTCTCCCCCGGACCGGCTGTGATTGAAAAGGCCTGGCATCTTCGCAAGCACGCCAACATGTGGCGGATTACCGACGATTTTTGGGATGACTGGAAGCTGCTCAACGCGATGTTCGAGCGGTGCGAAGTGTGGCAGCGGCAGGTTTCTCCCGGATGCTGGCCGGACTGCGACATGCTGCCCCTGGGAAAGATCCGCATTACCGCAGACGGAGCGGGACATATGACCCACTTTACCCGGGATGAACAGGTTACCATGATGACGCTATGGTCGATTTTCCGTTCTCCTCTGATTATGGGCGGAGAAATGCGGGACAACGACGAATGGACACTGGGTTTGATGACCAATCGGGAAGTGCTGCGGCTCAACAGCCACTCTTATGGTGCGGAACAGGTTCGCCGCACACCGGAAGAAGCCGTATGGAAGAGCTTTGACGAGGATGGCAGCGTATACGCAGCGCTTTTCAATCTTTCAGAAGAAGAGCGGGTCGTATCTGTTCAGGCCGATGAATTGGAAAACAGCGAAGGCTGGGTAATCCGCGATTTGTGGAAACAGTGTGACCTTGGAGTCATGACGGGAAAACTGGATTGCAAGCTGCCGCCTCACGGTGCGGTTTTGTATCGCCTGACAAAGAAAAATTGATGGACTAAAACCGAATACATACAGCTACCAATTTCAGAAAAAGACCCGTTCCGATAATTATATGAAGTGACCCCCAAAAGTTAGACAATATTTGAAAGTAAAAATTGTTCAAGCAG
>CAJMOI010000113.1 GCA_905215105.1 uncultured bacterium | reverse complement strand
TCGGAAGCATTCTGAGCAAAAGCGGCAAAGTGACGGGTAATGTCCGCCGGGCTTTTCTTTTCGGCCAGTGCGGACAGAATCCGGTGAATGGCGGTATCGGGATAACGGCGGATGGGGGAAGTAAAGTGGCTGTAGTCCGCCAAAGCCAGACCAAAGTGGCCGATGGGCTCTGTGGAATATCGGGCCTTGTCCATGGTGCGGAGCAGCTGGTGAGAGACGACCCGCTGTGTGGGCGTTCCCTGCACACGATTCAGAATCGCGGCAAAGTCCCGGGTTTTGGGCTCGCCCTGACGAATCTCCTTGGCACTGATGCCCAATGCGTCCAGCAGCTCCACCAGCGTATCAATCCGGCGCTGTTCCGGCTGACCGTGTACTCGATAGACAAAGGGGATTCCCTTTTCTGCGGCCAGCTTTGCCGCAGCCTGATTGGCGCAGATCATCAGCTGTTCGATCATTTCCTCTGCTTCTCCACTGTGACGGGGCTCCACATCCACGCATACACCGTTTTCGTCCAACGTAAAGTGGGGCTCTACGCTTTCCAACTCCATATACCCCCGCTCTTTTGCCCGGCGTTTCAGAATATTGGCCAGCTCTCGGGCGGCGTTCAGTCCCCGGATTACAGGGGAATACTTCTGCCGCAGCTCTTTGGAAGCGGTCTTGGCAAAAATCTCATTGACCTCACTGTAAACGCCCCGGACTTTGGAATGAATCACGCTTTTGCGGAACTCATATTTTTCCATGTTGCCCTCTCCATCCAGATGAATGATGGCGGAAAAGGTCAGTTTGTCCTCCCCTGCATTCAGAGAACACACGCCGTTAGACAGAGCCTCCGGCAGCATGGGAACCACACGATCGGCAAAATAAACGGAAGTGCCCCGGATAATGGCTTCCTGATCCAGCCGGGAACCCTCTTTGACATAATGGGACACATCAGCAATGTGTACGCCCAGCTTATATCCGCCGGAGCGGGTGCGGCTGACGGAAATGGCGTCGTCCAAGTCTTTTGCAGAAGCGCTGTCAATGGTGAAAATCGCCAGCTTCCGCAAATCCAGACGGCCTTTCAGGTCTTCCTCCTGCACGCCCTTTTCACTGACACGGCGCGCTTCTTCCAGCACTTCCTCCGGGAAAACGGTGGGAATCTCGTGCTGTTCCAGAATAGCGTCCGCGCAAACCCGGGCACTGGAACCGGAACCGTAAATTTTCTTTACCCGAGCAAACAGCCGATCTCCGCCAGGACGGGTGTACAGCTCCGCCATGACCTTGTCGCCCTCTTTGGCTCCCAGCAAATCCCGATCCATAATGGAAATATCATATCGGATGGCATTATCCGCCCGCAGGGAAAAGTAAAAACCGTCCCGGACAATAGTTCCCGTTGTGCGCTGCTCCTTTTTCTCCAAAATTCGGACAACGCGGCCGCTGGGGCCTTTAGGGTCATGAAGCATGGGCAGAATCTCCACTTTATCTCCCAACAGAGCGCCGTTCAAGGCACTGCTGTGAATAAACAGATCCTGATCCATTCCCTGTACCCGAGCAAACGCAAACCCTCGGGACAGAGAAACAATGACACCTTCTTTTTTGTGGCTTTCCTCAATCAGTTCCACCACATGTTCCCGATTTACGCGAACCGCGCCTTCTTCTACCAGCTCATCCAGCACCTGATGAAATTTTTTCTTTTCTTCAATTCCAACGCTTTTCCGCAGCGCCTTTTCTGTCATTTTTCCGCGAGCTAAAAGCTCTTTGATTTTTTTCTTCCAGGTTTCTCTTTTACTCATACTCTTTTCGTTTTCTCCTTGTGTCAAACGGCCTGCCCTTTTGACAGACCCGTTCCGGTTTTTCTTCTGTATTCCGGAAGCCTTTCTCCTGTTCCCGGGCGCACTCCCACAGATCGTACATACACAAAACTTATTTTTTGCAATCTTTCCGCTGAAAATCAAATCTTTTGACTTTTTTTGCAGGCTATGATTACTTTTATGAAAAACCGCCAAACAGACAGAAAAAGGCCCCGCCATCGGAAACGGCGGGGCACTTTATCATACCTGTTTGATCAGGCGCTGAAATACATGATGATATTGATAATAATCACCATTGCAAAGAATCCAACGGAAATCACCTTGGTCCATCTTGCCAGGAATGCATCAATGGAACGAGCCTTATTCTTGGAGAAAAAGGTATCTGCGCCGCCGGTGACAACGCCCACGTTCTTCTGATGACCTTCCTGAAGCAGGACGATCAGGATGATTGCAATGGAAAACAAAAGCAATACAGCGCCAAAAATGATCTGAACTGCGCCCATACTCTGCTGCCTCCTGTATCAAACTACTTATCGTATCATACCACAATCCCGGAAAATACGCAAGCATTTCCTTGCAAAGCCGGGAAAAATCTTTCAGTTTCTGCATAAAGCTCTGAAAAACGCATATCCTACCATCAAGAGCTTCTTCGGTACCGCGTTTGCACGGGGAAACTCTTCGGCCTCTTTCGGAACTTCCGGAAGGGGCCGTTTCATTGCATTTTTACAGGTGAAGCTGCTCGCCCTGAGTATCCTCCGGAGCCGGCATAGCACCCAGTGCAGGAATGGCTTTGCGGTAACGATCCGGTTTTTTCAGCATTCCCTCTTCATACACCTTTGCGCTCATCACTTTCTGTCCCCGTTTCAGTGTCATCACCGCAACTCCCTGGGTGCTGCGGCTGGACTTACTCTGAATGGAACCGGTGTGCATCAGCAGCAGGCGACCAGCAGAAGAGGTCAGCAAACACTCACAGTCCTCCGGCACATAGACCGCCGCCGCTAATGGCGCTTTATCGCTATAGGCGCCGATGAGCTTTTTCCGGTTGGTCTTGGTGGCATAAGCGCTCATTTCCACCTTGGCCACTTTGCCGTTTTCAAATACAAACAGCATAAAGCCCTTATAGTCCCTGGTCACTGCCATATAGACAGCGCTTTCTCCCTCATCCATGCCCAGTTTTGCGGGAATATAGTCACCCAGCACACTGGCTTTGGTGTCGGAAAACTCGCTGGCCCGGGTCTTATACACCTGGCATTTGTCGGTAAAGAATAGCAGCTCCGTGTTGTTGGTAGCTTCCACCTGCTGAATTACCTGATCGTTTTCTTTCAGCTTCTGCTCCCCGCTCATCCGCAGAGAAAGAGGCGTGATCTTCTTGAAATACCCCTCGGCTGTAAAGAACAGGTTTACCGCGTAATCCGGCACGTCCTCCTCGGGGGAATACTCTTCAATTTCATCGGCATAAAGCAGCTGGCTCTTTCTCGGCTGGCCGTACTTTTTCGCCACAGCTTCCAGTTCCCGGATAATAATGGTCTTCACCCGGGATTTGGATTCCAGAATGGCCTGCAAATCGGCAATATCCTTTTCCAGCTGGTCAATCTCTTCTGTACGTTTCAGAATATATTCCCGGTTCAGATGGCGCAGCTTGATTTCTGCCACATATTCCGCCTGGGTTTCATCAATGCCAAAGCCGATCATCAGGTTGGGGACCACTTCCTGCTCTTCTTCGGTACCCCGTACAATGGCAATAGCCTTGTCGATATCCAGCAAAATGGCCTGCAAACCTCGCAGAAGGTGCAGTTTCTGCTGCTTCTGCTGCAAATCGTAATAGGTGCGGCGGCGCACGCATTCCACCCGGAAGGCCGTCCACTCGTCCAGCAGTTCACCCACGCCCAGCACTTTAGGGGTACCGGCAATGAGCACATTAAAGTTACAGGAGAAGGTATCCTCCAGCGGCGTCATTTTGAAAAGCCGTTGCATCAGCTTATCAGGGTCAACACCCCGCTTCAAATCAATGGTGATTTTCAGACCTTCCAGACCGCTTTCGTCTCGGACGTCGGCAATTTCTTTTACCTTGCTCTGCTTGACCAGCTCGATGACCTTTTCCACAATGGCCTCGATGGTGGTCGTCGGCGGAATCTGAGTGATGTCGATGCAGTTGGCGGACTTGTCATAGGTATACCGGGAACGCACGCGAATACCGCCCCGACCGGTGCGGTACACATCCTCCATAGCCTTACGGTCAAAAATAATCTGACCGCCGCCGGGGAAATCAGGCGCCAGCAGCGTGGAAAGCAAATCGTGCTCCGGGTCACGCATCCGGGCAATGGCCGTCTGACACACTTCCGCCAGGTTAAAGGGGCAAATGGAGCTGGCCATACCTACGGCGATGCCGGTGTTGGCGTTTACCAGCACCGACGGGAAGGTGGCAGGCAGCAGGGTGGGTTCCTTCATGGTGTTGTCGTAGTTGTCCACAAAGTCCACGGTATCCTTGTCAATGTCCTTGAACAGCTCCTGACACAGGGCATCCAGACGGGCTTCCGTATATCGGGAAGCAGCCCACGCCATATCCCGGGAATAAAACTTACCGAAGTTACCCTTGGAATCCACATAGGGGTGCAAAAGTGCCTCATAGCCACGGGACAGGCGCACCATGGTATCATAAATCGCCGCGTCACCGTGGGGGTTCAGCTTCATGGTCTGGCCCACAATGTTGGCACTTTTTATACGGCCGGAATTAAGCAGCCCCATTTTATACATTGTGTAAAGCAATTTTCGATGGGAAGGCTTAAATCCGTCGATTTCCGGGATGGCCCGGGACATGATGACACTCATGGCATAGGGCATATAGTTCTTTTCCAGCGTGTCGGTAATCCGCTGCTCCACCACTTCACCGGCTCCGGCAATATAGCCCTTCGGTTTGGCAGCGCGTCTGGCAGGCTGGCTGTCGCTTCGTTTTCTCGCCATTTCTCCCGTCCCCTTTCTTATGAGATATCCAGATCGTCAATATACAGATGGCCGTTTTCGGCAATGTGGCTTTTCCGGCCCGCCAGGTTGTCGCCCAGCAGCAAATCAAATACGGCGGCTGTCTGCTCTGCGTCAGTGGGCAGTACCTTAATCAAACGGCGGGTTTCCGGATTCATGGTGGTCAGGCTCATCATGTCCGGCTCGTTTTCACCCAGTCCCTTGGAGCGCTGGATGGTAAATTTCTTCCCTTCCAGTTTTTTCAAAAACTCGTCCTTTTCCCGCTCGTTATAGGCAAAATAGGTGTCGTCCTTGCAGGTAATTTCGTACAGGGGCGACTCGGCGATAAACACCTTTCCGGCCTGAATCAAATCGGGGGTCAGCCGGTAGAGCATGGTCAGCAGCAGCGTGCGAATCTGGAAGCCGTCCACATCGGCATCGGTACAGAGGATGACCTTGTTCCATCGGAGGGCGTTGATGTCAAAGGAAGAAAGCTCCTTGTTGGCTTTGGACTTGACCTGTACGCCGCAGCCCAGTACCTTAATCAAATCAGTGATAATCTCACTTTTGAAAATTTTGTCGTAATCGGCCTTCAAGCAGTTCAAAATCTTACCGCGGATGGGCATAATGGCCTGAAAATCCGGGTTTCTCGCCTGCTTACAGGCGCCCAATGCAGAATCACCCTCCACGATGAAGATTTCCCGCTGGGCAGGGTCTTTACTGCGGCAGTCTACAAACTTTGCCACCCGGCTGGTCATATCCATGTTGCTGGTGAGCTTCTTTTTCAGGTTCAGACGGGTTTTTTCGGCATCCTCACGGCTGCGCTTGTTGATGAGTACCTGTCCGGCGATTTTGTCCGCGTCCATGGGATTCTCAATAAAGTAGATTTCCAATTGATGGCGGAGCATTTCCACCATGGCCTCCTGAATACCCTTGTTGGTAATGGCCTTTTTGGTCTGGTTTTCATAGGAAGTCACGTTGGAGAAAGAGGAAATCACAATAATCAAACAATCCTCCACGTCGGGATAGGTAATCTTGCTTTCGTTTTTATTGTATTTCCCGTTCTGCTTGAGATATGCGTCAATCTGATAGACAAAGGCGTTGCGCACAGCCTTATCCGGTGCGCCGCCATGCTCCAGCCAGCTGGAATTGTGATAATATTCCGCTGCGTGAGTCTTGTTGGAAAAGGCCACCGCCACATTGATTTTGGTTTTATATTCCGGTTTGTCATCCCGGTCCCGCACCTTGCGCTCAGTCTGCCAGAACTGGACAGAAGTCAGGCTGTCCTCTCCGGCCAGCTCTTTGGCGTGGTCTACAATGCCGTTTTCATAGGAAAACTCGGTGGTTTCAAACTTGCCGTCTACTTCATTGCGGAAAATAAACGTCACGCCGTCATTGACAATGGCCTGCCGCTTGATAATATCCAGATAGTATTCCGCAGGCACATTGATGTCGGTAAAGACCTCCAAATCGGGCTTCCAGCGAATCCGGGTGCCAGTGTCCTTTTTGGAATACTCCTCCCGATGGAGCCCGCCTACGTTTTCGCCCTTTTCAAAATGAAGAGTATACCGGCTGCCGCCGCTGCGGATATCCACGTCCATATACTCGGCAGCATACTGGGTGGCGCACAGACCCAGACCATTGAGACCCAGAGAATACTCATAACTGCCGCCCTGAGCGTTGTTGTACTTACCGCCGGCGTACATTTCACAGAACACCAGCTCCCAGTTATACCGCTGTTCCCGTTGGTTAAAATCCACGGGGATACCTCGGCCGAAGTCCTCCACCTCTACAGAGTGATCCTCATAGCGGGTGACGATAATTTTATTGCCAAAGCCCTCTCTGGCCTCATCGATGGAGTTGGAGAGGATCTCAAAAATCGAATGTTCACAGCCCTCAAGTCCGTCAGAACCAAAAATAACGGCAGG
>CAJMOI010000112.1 GCA_905215105.1 uncultured bacterium | reverse complement strand
TCTGCTGATAAATTCCTTCACCAGTGCCAGGTCGCTGGATACGGTTTTGGCATCCTGGGGACATACGTTGAGGCAGGTTCCGCACAGGACGCAGGTTTTTTCCATAATTTTTGCCTGTTCATTTTCCACTTTGATGGACTTGACAGGACATGATTTGACGCATTTGTAGCAGTTTTTGCAGTTTGCTTTTTTGAGGCCCAAAATACTCATTTTTACCACCCATCCCGCCGTTTCCGGCGTATTTTTCCGTTATGTTTCGGCAAAGCACTGCCGTTTTGTCCGTTTACCGGGATCAGCTGTTTTCCAGCCGCTTCATTACCTCATAGGTGAAGAAGGACTCGGTTTCCGCCGGAGTCAGCTTGAAGTGAGTTCCGTCCACATCCACGCAGACGCCGTTGGTGGTGCACTCTCCCATACAGAAGGAGCCTTTCAGCGTGATCTTGTCTTCCAGATGGTGGTAGCTCACCAGCCGCTCCAGAATCCGGATAATGTCCTGCGAGCCTTTCAGATGGCAGGAACTGCCGATACAGATGGTGATATCCATAACAATAACAACCCTTTCCTTTACAAAAATATCGTTGGAGGAAAATCGCATCTGATGCGATTGGTTCCCCATTTCTCCCCGAAAATCGGACAGGAACGGAATGCTCTTCCATATCTTTCCATACAAAGCACAGTCTTTGTACCGGTTTCTTCCGTTCTTCATCTGTCTTAACTTTTGCTGTCATTATACCATATCTGCCGGTTACTGACAAGGGACGCCATAAAAAACACTGAAAATTCGGCGGTTTTCCCACACTGGGGCCCTTCGATTTTACACAGGAGGAGAAATCTCTCTTGCACATGTACTTTTGTTGCATTATAATATAGTTGAAGTATGTAAGAATAACCGGAAGGACGGTGAACCAGATGAGCGACACCTTCAAGCATTCCTTTAAAAATTCCAGCCATGACAGTCTGGGGCTGTCAGTTTACAACTGCGGCGTACAAAAATGCAGCCCTGAATACACCTGGGGCCCGGCAGTACGGGATCATTTTCTGATCCACTATGTCATTTCCGGAAAAGGGGTTTTTCAAGACGGAGAAAACCGCTATTCCCTCTCGGCCGGCGACGGATTTCTGGTGGTGCCCTCCAGACTGGTGACTTATACGGCCGATTCCGATGAACCCTGGGAATACTGCTGGGTGGGCTTTAACGGTGCGGATGCCCAGCGTTATCTCAGCTTCACTGGTCTTTCATCGGACAACCCTATTTTTCATTATGACAAAGACAACATTCTGGAAGAGCTGCTGCACAAAATTACGGAAGCGGTAGGCCCCGGCCCCAGCAACGAAGCCCGCATGACCGCCCGGCTGCTGGATTTTCTCTCGGAGCTGATCGAACTTTTCGGCAGCACCGTACAGCGGAAAAGCAGCGGTTATGAATATGTAAAAAAGTCCATTCGTTATATTGATTTTAACTACTCCCGGGATATTGATATCGATGATATTGCCTCCCATGCAGGGATCAGCCGCAGCCATCTGTACCGCTGTTTATGCAGTACGTTTCCATGCCCCCCAACGAATATCTGACCCGGTTCCGCATTAACAAAGCCGCTGCCCTCCTCCGCTCTTCCAACCTTTCCGTGGGAGAAGCAGCCTATTCCACCGGATTTTCCGACCAGCTGTATTTCTCCCGGGTCTTTAAGAAGTACAAGGGCGTGCCCCCCAGCAAGTATGTTTCTGCCGGGAAAAAACCGGATCAGGAGCCGGAAAAAGCACCTGCTCCCTCATCAAAGGAGGAATCATAATGAAAGCGGACGAAGCGATTTCCCAGTGGGCACAGCAGGGCGAAAACGCCGTGCCGGTTCCCTGGGACCGGATGCCGGAAATTGATTTGTATATGGATCAGGTATTGACTTATATGCACCGGCAGCTTTCTCTCTTTGAGCGAAGCGAGGACAATCCCCTGCTGACTTCCAGCATGATTAACAATTATGTCAAAAGCGGCGTATTGGAACGGCCAGAAAAAAAGAAGTATTCCAAAAATCATTTAGCCACCCTGATGGTCATTTGTATGCTCAAACAGGTATTATCGTTACAGGATATTTCCGCCCTGCTTCAGCCGTGGCTGGAAGCAGACGGGAGCCGCCAATCCCTGTATGAGACATACTCACAGGCCCACACGGAAGCGGTGCAGCAGGTCTGCCGTCGGGTGGAAGACTGTGTTACACAGGGAGAGGAAGCTCTGCGCCGTCTGGCTATGGAACTGGCGGTAGAGGCCAATGCTCGGCGGGCAGCCGCAGAACGGATTCTGTGTGAGTTGGAAGCCGCTGAAAAAGCAGAGTCGGAAAAAGCGGAAAAAAAGGACAAAAAGAGCCACGGAGAATCGGAGCCGTCAGAGTCCGATCAATAAAACCATTTCAATCTATACAAAAAAATCCTGTCTGCCAAAAACGGCGGACAGGATTTTTTTATGAAAATCTTCGGAAAAAAAAACCGGTATTGATTAGCCGGTAATCATGGGATAGGGATCAAAGCTGCGCTCTGCCAGCTCGGCCATAGCCTTCTCCGGGTCGGTTTCGTCTGTCAGCCACAGGTTGTACTGGAACTCACAGAAGCCGGACAGATCCATTTTGAAGTTGGTCTCCCAGGTATTGTTCATCACCCAGGAATACACGGGACGGGCGTTGTTTTCCTCCCGATTATCGCAGAGACGGATGGGATGGTGGCGCATTTCGCCCATATAGACCAGAGGGACATCGCGGGAAGCGATGAGGGCACTCTGTTTTTCACCCACAAAAGCCATTCCGTTATCGGACATATAGTACTCCATACAGGTACCGGGAATCTGATCCACACCGGGGCGGAAGGCTTCGGTGCCCTTTTTCAGATACAGGGCCTGATGGTCATCCAGAGACAGAGTCATGGGCAGGAACACGCTTTCGATATCGGTGGAAATGGTCTTGCCCAGCTCCATACGGAAGTCCACACGGGGCAGCTCCTCAAAGAACTTGAGGAATACGGTGCAGTGGATGGTACCCGGCAGGGTATATTTCAGTTCCAGCATGGTGAACACTTCTCCCCGCTCCACCACATTGATTTCTTCCAGATGAGCCACATGGAGCTGTGCGTGCTGGCCGCGGATATTCCGGCCAATGATGCGGCGCTCCTGCTCTTCCCGGCAGGGGAACTCAAACGTTTTGGTACGGATGGGGGTGCACTCGTAAATGGGAGTGAAGAAAGGTGCTGCGCCCTGACCCAGCAGGTCACGGCCGGTTGCTTTATTGACGAAACCGGTGACACCTTTGCCGGGGGCATAGGTCAGGTGGAACCAGCGGTTTTCAAACTCATAGGGCAGGCGGTACGTAATGGGGTCGTAGTCATTCACGATGTCCCGAATCCGCTCTGCGCCGACATAAGCGTGACGGCTGTTGACGGTTTCCACCTTTGCCGGCAGCTCTTCAAAGGTATAACGGCGGCAGCTGCACTCTTCAAAGGAGTCCACAAAGGTGATGCGGCGTCCTCTGGGATGAGGAGAAACCTGGCAGGGAATCACGGCGCCGTCCTCACGGGTGATGCGGGCTCGGGGCAGATAGGGGCTTTCAATATAAAACTCCACTGTCTGGAGACCCTTGACGTTGTTGGGAGCGCAAACAGTCAGCTGGCCGTTGGTGCTGTAATACCGGAGAATGTCGCCCTTGTCCTCGGCAATCAGGTTGAGCATCATGGAAGCGCTCTCGTGGGCCTTGGATGCATAGCTGTTCTTGCGCATATCCAGATTCAGCACCATGGTGTCATAGGGGCAGGTAATGGTAGAGGAATGGCCCCAGGTATGCTCTGCGTACAGAAGCAGGTTGTCCTCTGCGGTACGAACCAGAGAGGGATACTTTTCATCCAGCTTTTCGTCCAGACGGCGGCACAGCTCATAACGATGGCGGGCATCTTCAAAATGCTTGACAGCATAAGGAGTAGAGCCAACGCCATTGGCCCACCAGTCGGTCAAATCGCCATGGCAGACCGGGCTATCGGTCAGACGGTCACGAATTTCTGCATACAGCTCCTGCAGGGAAACCATCCGCAGCTCTACGGTATCGCCATAACGCTCATTGAAGCCCTGAATGACACGCAGGATTTCCGGCTCCGGCGGTGCGTTGTCGCTGAACACGCCGGACACGCTGGCGGTGATGAAATCATAGCGATAGCCGTTTTCTTCGCACAGAGTCAGGTACTGGTCCACATTCTGATGCAGGATATCGATTTCATCCATCTGAACGGGAACTTCGCCAAACAAATCTTTGGTCATGAAGTTGGCGGCACGGTTGGGCTTGATTCCCAGGGCGTTGCCCAGATTATAGTGCTCACCGTTCCACACCAGCAGGCGGCGACCCTTGGCGTCTTCCCACCAATAGGAATTCTGGTTCTGATAAAGAGGATACATGCCGTGATGGCAATGAATATTGGTGTACAGGAACTCAATTCCGTGGTCCAGCAGCGCGTCCCGCTGACCCATGGAAATACCGTTGATGTCCGCGATCATGGCGGTGGCCGGATGCACGCCGTTTTTCTCCAGCACTGCGCACATTTCATCCATCCGGCGGCCCAGAACTTTACAATCGGCCAGATCGGTAAAGTTCAGATAGGTTGCGGAAAATCCCATGCGGTTTTCCCGGAGCAGACGGAAAAACTGCTCTTTTTCGGCCTCGGTAGCGGTTTTCAGGAATTCCTCCACACAGAACCAGGTTTCGCAGTTCCAGCGGAAATCCTGATTTTCCGGCTTCTCCATCAGCTGGAGAGCAGAACGGATGTAGCTTACCTGACCATGGATGACGTGCTCCTGAAGATCGGTATATCCGATATCGGTATGAGAATGGTGAACCACATACATGGTTTTGATCTGATGACTCATTGATAATTCCTCCCGATCATTTCTTGATCTTCTTGAAATATTTTTATAACACCGACAAGCCCTGAACAGTCTTGACGGAAGTATCGGCTGTTACATACAACAGAATATCGTTTTCCTGACACAATTGCTTCAGCGGAGAAAGGAACAGGTCTGCACTGCGGGTGATCTGACCGCCAATGCACAGGCACTGGGGATGGTAGGAAAACAGGAACGGTGCCAGCGCATCCCGCAGACGATTGCCGAAACAAGCGAAACAGTCACGGGCTTTTTCATCTCCCTGCTGTACCCGCTGGGCCAGCGCTTTTCCGTCCAGCTCCTCCCCCATCATTTCCCGGGAAAGGCGAAGCAAACCCCGGCGGGAGAGATGGTCGTCAATACAGCTGTCCAAAAACGGGGTGGGATACACATAGCCGTCCTTGGGCACTCCGGGTGTGCGCTCGTCCGTCAGCTTTCCGTCCAAACCAAACGCGCTGCCGCATCCGGTTCCGATGCAGATAAACATGGATTTTTCCGCCCCTGCCGCTTTGCCGAAATGCATTTCCCCCAGAGCAAAGGCGCTGACATCATTGATAAAGAGAATGTCCTCCTCTTTGATGCCCGGCAGATTCAGACGCTGCATCAGTTCTTTCCGCAGTTCCAAACCATACAGAGAATCATACTTGTCCAGCCCCTGCATTAGGCTGATTCCCTTTTCATAGTCAAAGGGACCCGGAAAGGCCATCCGGATTCCGGTGACGGTTTCACAGTCCCGGGCAAGGGTTTTGAGAATTTCAGCAAAGTGATCCAGCAGTACCGGCGCACTTTCCCGGGAGTTGGCGGGAAAATACCGGATTTCCCCCAACAGTGTACCGTTTTCCTGCACCACTGCGGCCTTGATTTCCGTTCCGCCTACATCCAGACACAGTTTTGTTTCCATGTTTCACGCCTCCTCAGCGGTGAATTTCGATCATAAAGCTGCTGCTTCCCGCAGGATAATAGCTCTCCGTATACTCGACCGGTTCTCCCGACTCAAGCCGGCCGCAGGAAGTGATAAAAATCGTCGGCTCAAAGGGGCTGATTTCCAGCTCGGAAGAAACTTCCTGCGGCGGCGGAACCACTTCCAGTTTCCGCTGTGCCTGACGAACATCCAGACCGCGATTATGCAGTACTTCATAAAAGGATGTATCCGTAAAATCGATTCGGCACATATCCGGAAACAGATGACAGGGCACATACAGGATGGTATACACCACCGGTGCGTTATTATTGTAGTTTTCCAGATAGCGCAGCCGGACCAGTCGGGTCACCTTTTCGCTGATGGGGATTTCCAGCATCTGTGCCACCTGTTCGGTGGGACGCAGAACCCGCAGATCCAGCACACGGGTGCGGAGCTTTCGATGGTTTTTTTCGCTTTCTGCCCGATACCCGGTAATAAAGGTAGTGGATTCGTGCACAACCTTGGGCTGGGCTACAAAGGTTCCCCTTCCTTTAATGCGAACCAGATAGCCATCATTAGCAAGCCGATCCAATGCCTGTCGCACAGTGGGGCGGCTCACCGATAAAAGAGAGGCCAGCTCATTTTCCGTGGGAATCTGGCTGCCTATGGCATATTCTCCCGACTCGATCCGGGAGCGGATGTATTCAGACACCTGCATATGAAGTGCCTTTGACATTCCTTTCACTCCTTCCCCAATTGGGTTTGCTGATTGCAAGGTCAGTATAACACGGGTTTTCCGGTTTGTAAATACATATTTTGATTTTTTTGCAAATTTTTAGACTATGTATTGACAAATCCCGACGATTGTATTATCCTTTGAG
>CAJMOI010000111.1 GCA_905215105.1 uncultured bacterium | reverse complement strand
GGGCAGCGCCATGCCCCAGGGGAGAGGGCTTTCCCTTCCTTTGCGGGTATCCGCCGATGGAAATGTACAGGTAGACTATGAAAGCACCTTTTCTTCCGCAGGGGTGAACCAGACCTGTCACCGGATTGTTCTGACTGTGACAGTGCAGGCCTTTACCTATGTTCCCGGCGCTTCCGGGCGGGTAGAACAGACCACTTCAGCCGTACTTTCCGAGACCGTGATTGTCGGTCAGGTGCCCGATTTGGTGACCGGCTGGACCGGGATTTCCAACTAAAAAGAAGAATTCGTAAAAAATTCGCTGTCAGGTGTTGTTTTTTTTTTCAAAATCGTATATAATAATCTGGCTGGCAGAAATGCTGGTACATGATTGAAGCAAGACAGAACGCATATCGCAGGATATGCGGGCGGATGGGTCTGCACGGCGGGGCGCCGTGAACCATGTCAGGCGGGGAACCGAGCAGCATTAAGCGGAGTTGCCCTGCGCGATGCAGGCAGCCCGTCCGTCCGTATATCCAGCGGTATGGTACCGCCCCTGACCGGCGGCTGTCTTGCTTTTCTTTTTCTTAGGGGCTATCTGAAAAGTCGAAATGATCGTCTTTTCCGACAATTTCTTCGTTTTCAGAAACGCTTTGACAAAAACAGGAGGTGGTTCCCCGATGTATCAGGTTCTTTATCGTAAATGGCGTCCTCAGGTCTTTGCCGATGTGGCAGGCCAGCCTCAGGTGACCACCACCCTGCGCAATGAGCTGATGGCCGGACGAATCGCGCACGCCTATCTGTTCACCGGTTCCCGGGGAACCGGCAAGACCACCTGCGCCAAAATTCTGGCCAAGGCGGTCAACTGTCTCCACCCGGTCAATGGAGATCCCTGCGGTGAATGCGAGATGTGCCGGGGCATTGACAGCGGCGCGGTGATGGATATTGTAGAAATCGACGCCGCCAGCAACAACGGCGTGGACAGCATCCGGGAACTGCGGGAAGAAGCGGTTTTTACCCCCGCTGCCGCCAAATACCGGGTGTACATCATCGACGAAGTACATATGCTTTCGCCGGGGGCCTACAACGCGCTGCTCAAAACTCTGGAAGAACCGCCGGCTCATGTGCTGTTTATTCTGGCCACCACAGAGGTGCACCGGATTCCGGCCACCATTCTTTCCCGCTGTCAGCGGTTTGACTTCCACCGGATTGCACCGGAGGATATTGCCGCCCGGCTGCATTATGTTGCGGAGCACGAAAACGCTTCTCTGGATGAACCGGCTGCGCTGCTCATTGCCCGACTTGCAGATGGCGCCCTTCGAGATGCTCTTTCCCTGTTGGATCAGTGTCTGGGACACAGCCGGGAAATCACCGTACAGGTAGTCAATGAAACGGCAGGACTTGCCGGCAGAGAGCATCTGTTTGAGCTGACCCGGGCCATTATGGAGCACGATTCCGCTTCCGCGCTGGAAACCGTGGATAAACTCTACCGGGATTCCAAAGATATGGCGCGGCTGTGTGAAGAAATGACCGGCCATTTCCGCGGTATGATGCTGGTGAAGAGCATGAAAGACCCCAGTTCCCTGCTGGCCATGTCACCGGAGGAACAGGAGCGACTCTCCAAACAGGCACTTTCCGCACCTCTTCCCCTGATTCTTCACGGCCTGACCGTCTTTCAGGAAAGTCTGGAACGGATGTATCGGGGCGGAAACCGTCGGGTAGAGATGGAAATGACCCTGATCCGCCTGTGTTCTCCCGAGCTGGAGGACAGTACCGCTGCTCTGGTACGCCGTATTGAAGCACTGGAACGGCAGCTGCGGTCCGGTGTTGCCATTCAGCCGGCAGAAGCACCGGCAAAACCCGCCAGTACAAAACCGGCAGAAACAGCGGCTCCCGTGGAAGAATTCCTTCCCGAAGAGACACCCGCTCCGGCTGTGGAAAAACAGCCTGCTGCCCCTGCTCCATCGGTTTCCGAACCGACACGGAAACCTTCCATGGAGGAAATTCTGGCCAACGCCAAACGCTTGAACGAGTGGCCGGAAATTCTCCAGCTTATGCGCAGTTATTCTCAATCCATTGCGGCAGCATTTCATGGCTCTTCCGCTTATGTCAGCGGGAGCTATGTGCTGATAGATGCTCCTCAGGAGCTTGCCTTTGAACTTCTGCGAAAGTCGTCCCAGCGGGACAAACTGCGGGACGCTATCCGACAGGTATTGGGAAAGGTCTATAAACTGGGCCCGTACCCCCATTCGCAGGAGAACAAGGCAGAACAACAAGACCCTCTTGCCGCCCTGACAGAAGAAGCCCGGCAGGCGGGGATTGAAGTTATTGAAAAAAATTAGGAGGAATTGATATGAAAGCAAGATTACCCCGGAGTTACACCAGCGGCGTAAACAATATTCAGCAGCTGGCCCGTCAGGCACAGAAGCTGCAGGAGGACATGGACGAGCTGGCCAAGGAGCTGGAAGAAAAAGAGTATAGCGCAACTTCCGGCGGCGGCGCTGTCACTGTAACAGTTACCGGCAAAATGGAGCTGAAAACCATCGACATGAAGCCCGAGGTTGTAGACCCGGAGGACGTGGAGATGCTTTCCGATATGATCGTGGCTGCTGCCAATGAGGCACTGCGTGCCGCTTCCACCGAGAAGAACGAAAAAATGGAGAAGCTGTCCGGCGGTCTGAACGTTCCGGGCCTGTTCTAAGCAATGGCCTCTTATCATGTAGCACCGCTGGAAACGCTGGTGGAACAGTTTGAAAAACTGCCCGGCATCGGCCATAAAACCGCCCAGCGACTGGCTTATCATATTCTGAGCGTTTCCAAGGAAGAAGCTGAACAGTTTGCTTCCGCTATTGTAAATGCCCACGAAAAAATTCACTACTGCAAAGTGTGCTGTAATCTGACCGATCAGGAGCTTTGTCCTGTTTGCCGCAACAATTCCCGGGATAAATCCATCATTTATGTGGTGGAAGACCCACGGGATGTGTTTGCGCTGGAACGCACCAACGAGGTGGATGCCACCTATCATGTGCTTCACGGCGTAATTTCCCCGCTCAGCGGCGTTGGCCCTGACCAGCTGCACATCAAAGAACTGCTGGCCCGGGTGGGAGACGGTCAGGTAAAAGAAGTGATTATGGCCACCAACCCCACGGTGGAGGGCGAGGCTACGGCCATGTACATTTCCCGGCTGCTGAAACCCATGGGAATCCGCGTTACCCGTCTGGCTTACGGTATCCCCGTAGGCGGCGATCTGGAGTATGCCGACGAAGTAACCCTTTCCCGTGCCATTGAAGGCCGAAGAGAATTGTGAGAGAAGCTCGCTGTTTCCTGACGGAAACGGCGGGCTTTTTGTTTGTAAAATAGACTTTTCATGAAAAACATGCTATCATTAAACGGAAAATCCAGCTGAATGCATAAGAAAAGCGGGGCGAAATCGATGTATAAAATCATGATAGTTGAGGACGATAGTGTGATTGCCGGGGCGATTGCCCGGCATATGGAAAGTTGGGGCTGTGAAGTCCACTGTGTGGAGAACTTCCAGAAAGTCACCGCGGAATTCGCTGCTTTTGACCCCCAGCTGGTACTGCTGGACATTTCCCTGCCCTTTTTCAACGGGTATCACTGGTGCAGTGAGATTCGCCGTCTCTCCAAGGTACCCATCATTTTTATCTCCTCTGCGTCGGACAACATGAATATCGTGATGGCCATGAACATGGGCGGCGACGACTTTATCGCAAAGCCCTTTGACCTCCATGTACTGGCGGCAAAGGTGCAGGCCGTCCTCCGCAGAACCTATGATTTCAGCGGCCAGACCAGCCTGCTGGAACATCGGGGCGCGATTTTGAATATGGGAGACGCTACCCTGACTTATGAAGGAAAAAAGGTAGAGCTGACCAAAAATGAATATAAGATTTTACAGAACCTTCTGGAAAATAAAGGCCGAGCCGTCAGCCGGGAAGCACTGATGACCAAGCTATGGGAAACCGACTGCTATGTGGATGAAAACACCCTGACGGTCAATGTGACCCGCCTGCGCCGCAAGCTGGAAGCGGTGGGACTGGAACACTTTATTACGACAAAGAAAGGCATCGGGTATATGGTGCCATGAACAGGACGCTTTCTTTTTGGAAACTGATGCTCTCCTACCTTCACCAGCGAAAAAAGCTGCTGGCTCTTCTCCTTTCCATGACGGCCATCAGTGGATTTTTGTTTGCCGTATACCGGCTGGAACCGGAAGCTTTCTGGTATATGCTGCTTTTGTGGCTGCTGGCCGGAATGATTGCAGGAATCATCGATTTCGCTCTATTTGCTGTCCGGTGCCGCCGGCTGGAATCCATGTGCGCCAATATCCGGTACTCTCTGGAAGAACTGCCGGACCCTCGAAACCTGATTGAAGAGGAATACGACGACGCTTTGCGGAAGCTCTTCTGTGAAAAACAGCGGGTGGAATCGGACAAAGACCGGGAAACAAGCGCCATGATGGAGTATTATACCCTGTGGGCCCACCAGATCAAAACGCCCATTGCTGCCATGCGCCTGCTGCTGCAAAGCGAGGACACCGAACAGAATCGGGAGTTATTGGCAGAACTTTTCCGAGTGGAACAGTATGTGGAAATGGTGCTGTCTTATCTCCGGCTGGGCAGCACGTCCAACGATTTTGTCATCCAGAAGTATCCGCTGGAATCCATCGTGCGTCAGGCCGTGCGGAAATATGCGCCGCTGTTTATTCGGAAAAAAATCCGGCTGGAACTGGGAACTCTGTCGTCAGAAGTGCTTACCGACGAAAAATGGCTGTGCTTTGTGGTGGAGCAGCTTCTCTCCAATTCCCTGAAATACACCCCGAAAGGTACCATTTCCATCCGGGAAGAACCGGGAAAAGTACTGGTCATTGAGGATACCGGCATCGGAATTGCACAGGAAGACTTACCGCGGATTTTCGAAAAAGGGTTTACCGGAAAAAATGGACGGTCCGACAAACGTGCTACCGGCCTGGGACTGTATCTATGCCGCCGGGTGCTGGAAAAGCTGTCTCATCGAATGGAAATCCGTTCTCAGCCGGGAAAAGGAACTCAGGTGCGGTTATATCTGGATTCCGCTCCGGAAATCTGGCAGTAAATCCTTCTCAAAACATCTGAATGATTCACTTCTTACAATTCGGTAAGATTCCGCCGGGAAATGTAAGCCAAAGAAATGGCACGCATTTCCCGGCTTTGGTATACTGACTGTGACGAAACAAAGGAGGTCTTTTTCATGTCAATTCTGGAAGTCAACCATTTGAAAAAGGTATATACCACCCGATTCGGCGGCAATCAGGTACAGGCGCTGACGGATGTGAACTTTTCCGTGGAGCAGGGAGAGTTTGTGGCGATTATGGGCGAGTCCGGCAGCGGCAAAACCACGCTGCTGAACATTCTGGCAACTCTGGACCGTCCCACCAGCGGCGAAGTGCTGGTAGCTGGAAAAAACGTACTGTCCATTCGGGAAAAGGATTTGGCGGCTTTCCGCCGGGAAAATCTGGGATTTGTGTTTCAGGATTTTAATTTGCTGGACACATTCTCTATTCAGGACAACATTTTTCTGCCGCTGGTGCTTTCCGGCAAAAAATATCCGGAAATGAAGGAAAAGCTGGCGCCTATCGCCGCCCGGCTGGAAATCACTTCTCTGTTGAATAAATTCCCCTATGAGGTTTCCGGCGGACAGAAACAGCGCACGGCCGTAGCTCGTGCCCTGATTACCGAACCGCAGCTGATTCTGGCGGATGAGCCCACCGGCGCGCTGGATTCCCGCTCTGCCGACAGCCTGCTGAAGCTTTTTGAAGAGATCAACCACAGCGGCCAGACCATTTTGATGGTCACCCACAGTATCAAAGCTGCCAGCAGCGCCGGACGTGTGCTGTTCATTAAAGACGGTGAGGTATTCCATCAGATTTATCGCGGCAGCCATACGCAGGAAGAGCTGTATCAGCAGATTTCCGATACCTTGACGCTGATTGCCACCGGTGCCTCGGTAGGCTCTTCTGCCAACTTTATTCACGGCGAAGGCGGTGCGCTGTATGAGTAAGTTTTTCTATGCAAAGCTGGCAGGCATCAATATCCGCAAAAATGCCCGAGTCTATCTCCCCTATCTGCTGACCTGCATTTTTACCGTGGCAGGTTACTATATGATGAATGCCCTTTCCGCCAATCCGGGTATTGATGAAATGCAGTTGGGCAGTGCTTCCCTGAAAGTTTGCCTGGGGCTGGGCGTCTGGGTCATCTCCCTTTTTTCAGTGATCTTTATTTTTTACACCAACAGTTTTCTGATGAAACGGAGAAAGAAAGAAATCGGCCTTTACAACGTGTTGGGCATGGGCAAAGGCCATCTTTCCCGCATGATCTTTTATGAAACCCTCTATATCGCCGTGATCAGTCTGGTCATCGGTCTGGGACTGGGAATTGTCCTGGACAAAGCGTCCTTTCTGGTACTGGCAAGCCTGATGGAAACGGAAGTGCCGCTGGGCTTTTATATTTCTTTTGACGCAATCCGCTCGGCTCTAATTCTGTTTGGCATCCTGTTTTTCCTGATTTTCCTCAACAGCCTGCGGCAGATTCACCTGACCAACCCCATCGAATTGCTCCGGGGCGGACAGATGGGTGAAAAAGAACCCAAGGCCCGCTGGCTGCTGGCTGTCATCGGTATCCTTTTGCTGGGAAGCGGTTACTGGATTGCCGTTACCATTACCAACCCCGTAC
>CAJMOI010000110.1 GCA_905215105.1 uncultured bacterium | reverse complement strand
GATGGCTTTGCTGGAATGGAGATCCGGGGCGATGTGCTGACCGACAAAGAAAACGCCGGTGCAGCCTTGCTGGACGCCTGTAAGGAGGTCAAAGGCTCCGAACCGGTGCAGATCGGCAGCTATCGGGGCTTTACTATGTCCGTGGAGTTTTCCGCTTGGAAACAGGAATATACGCTCCTGTTGAAAGGCCAGATGACCCACCGGGCAAGCCTCGGCACAGACCCGCGCGGAAACCTCACCCGTATCGACAATGCACTGGCTCAAATGCCTCAGCGTTTGGAAGCCGTGAAAAACCAGCTGGACAACCTTTACCAACAGCAGGCCGCAGCCAAAGAGGAAATCGGAAAGCCGTTTCCCTTTGAGGATGATCTGCGAGTCAAGTCCGCCCGTCTGGTGGAACTGGACACGCTGCTGAACATTGACGGCAAGGGCCATGCCCAGCCGGAAACTGTGGTTGCCAAGAGCGCACGGCCTTCGGTGCTGGACAGCTTGAAGCGCCCGGTGCCACCCCGTAGCCCTGAAAAGAAACCGAAACAACATGAGGAGGTGCGATAACATGAATACCAACGATCTGAATACGGCCCTTTATGAGAAGATGGCCGCTGAACAGGACAAATACCGGGACTGGCTGAAAAGCCAGCCCCCGGAGGAAATCCTGCACCATACCTATGAGTACACCGTCCGGGAGGACATTGTGATGGCGATGGAGGACTTGGAGCTGACCGATGCCCAGGCCCAGGCGCTTTTGGATTCGCCTACACCGCTGGCCGATGTGTACCGTCACTTTGAGAAGCTGGAGACCGGCTACATGGATGTGATCCGGGACAGCATTGAAAACCGAGCGGATGATGTGTGTAAGGTTTTGGAAGAACAGCGGTCCATCCCTCTCTATCTCCATTCTGCCGCCTATGCGTCCCAGCATGGGGAGATGGCACAATATAACCGCTCTTATCAGGCAAACTTTGACTGTAAAGAGGCCATTGAACACGCCATCAGTGCCCACTATGCGGATAACCGACTGGATACGGAGTCTGCGGTTAAGGCGGTGCTGGAAAAGTTCGGGTCGGAACGAGTACAGTTCATCCTTGCCAACACCATCCAGCATAAGGACAGCGACGGTCGCGTTTCCCGTGACAACAAAGCCTGGGCAAAGACCATTCCCATGCCGGAGGACAGCGGCACTTCGCGCCACTGTGCTTATCTGGTTGTGGATGAGGTCAATCTTGGTCTGACCGATCTGTTTACACGGCAGGCACGAAAAACGCTTCAGGAACCGGAGAAAGGCTCTGTCTTGCAAAAGCTCAAACAGGAGCCTACCACCCACAAGCCTGCTTTATCGAAGAAACAGGAGCCGGAACGATGAGCGCCAAAAAGCGTAAACGGGATGTGCCGGTCCTGTTTTGGGTTTCCGATGCGGAGATGGAAGCGATCCAGCAGAAAATGGCACAGTTCGGAACAAAAAACCTGAGCGCCTATCTGCGGAAGATGGCTGTGGACGGCTATGTGGTACAGCTGGACTTGCCGGAGCTGAAGGAACTGGTATCCCTGTTGCGCCGAAGCAGCAATAACCTGAACCAGCTCACCCGACGGGTACATGAAACGGGGCGGATTTATGATGCTGACCTGGAGGATATAGCCCAACGGCAGGAGCAGTTATGGGAGGGCGTGAAAGAAATCCTAACCCAGCTTTCCAGGCTTTCGTAACAGGGATATATGCCCCAACTGCGGAGGGAGGAACGGCGTTCTTTTCGCCGCGCCTTCCTCCGTTTTTTCTTTTGCCCATATCCTTGTCTTTTTGAAATGTTGGAAGGATAATATGGGTAGAAAACAGATTGCCGCAAAGGAGTTGAGAATAGATGAAAACCTTTGAGAAGGTGTTGGAGATTTTTCGTGAGTATTTGGACTGTGATCTAGAGGAAGAAGTCCTCCCTTGTCGAGAAGGTTATCTCCGCGTCACATGGAATGGAGATTCCCGCTACTGTGTGGATGGACTTCTCAGCCGGACACCGGACGAACTATTCGAGGTGCTGTTATCTGATTATCGCAGCTATGAGGAACTGCGGCTAACCAAAGGATGCCGAGAAGTGACGGAAGAAGATGAAAGACAGGCAGAAATTCTCTGTCAGAGCTTTCGGGAACGATGGAAGGAGGAAGAAAAATGAGGGCGATCTGGTTCATTCTGAAACTGCCGTTGAAGATTTTAATGGCTCCGGTGATTCTGTCGCTGACCCTGTTCGTCTGGATTTGTGTGGGGATTGTCTATGTCTCCGGTTTGGTGCTGGGGCTTATCAGCATGGTGGTTGCCCTGCTGGGTGTGGCAGTTCTGATTACTTACTCCTTGCAAAACGGCATTATCCTGCTGGTGATAGCATTTCTCATTAGTCCCTATGGTTTGCCAATGGCTGCAATCTGGCTACTGGGCAAGGTACAGGACTTGAAGTTTATCATTCAAGATTTGGTTTATGGATAATATGAAAACCTCCGACGAATTTCGTCGGAGGTTTTATGGTTCTAGGTTATCTTCTTGAAAAAGCGGCGATGCAAAAAAGGTATCTATCCCAATCCCCATTCCTTGGCACATCTCATGAATGATCCGTAGCTTAACCGAATCATACGAGCAGTTGATGACATTTCCAATCGTAGACTTGGGAACACCGCTTTTCATATACAGTTGATATTGTGTCATTTTTCTTTCATCTAGTAATTCTAACAGACGTTTGCTTACCGCCTCGTTTAGCTTCATTCTATACACCGCCCCTGTGACTGTACTATATTTAGTATATGGGCAGTTTTGCTAAAATTGGTCCCTGTACCTGTACTAATAGAGCTATTTGCAGTATGATGGTAATAGGGGTGCCATCGTATGAACGTAACTTTTTGTGGCCATTCGCAAATCACAAAGGCAGACAATATTGCGAATTGGCTTCGCAATGTAACACAAGACCTAATTGAGCAAGGAGCAACAACTTTTTATCTTGGAGGATATGGAGAGTTCGACAGTTTAGCAGCGTCTATTTTACGGGAACAAAAGAAAAAGTATCCGCAAATCGAGCTGGTTCTTGTATTGGCATATTTGAACACTGGCCGGGATGTTTCTGGCTATGACAGTACCGTGTATCCACCGCTGGAAAACGTACCGCGCCGTTTTTCGATTTCTCATAGAAATCGCTGGATGGTAGAGTCCGCCGATGTAGTGGTGGCCTATGTTCTCCATGATTGGGGCGGAGCAGCCACAACGTTACGGTGTGCCAAACAGAAAAAGAAGCAGATTATTTCATATCGTGATGAAATGGGCAGCTGAGGTTGTCTATTTTGCTGCCACTTCATATTTCCAAAACTGTTGAACGTTAAGCTGTCGGTAAAATTATGCCGAATTTTCATCACTTTACTTTTGAACTAATATTGCTTATAATATTAGTGTGAAAGGAAGTGGTACGGTGGGACAATTTGAACAGCTGGATCAGCTGCTGGAAACACAGGATGGGATGCTGCGAACAGCTCAAGTAGTATCTGCTGGTATTTCTAAGCCTGTTTTTTATGATTATGTGCACTCACGGGAATTGGAGCGGGTCGCGCATGGAATTTATCTTTCCAAGGATGCCTGGGTCGATGCCATGTACTTACTTCATCTGCGGGTCGAACAGGCAGTGTTTTCCCATGAGACAGCTTTATTTTTTCACGATCTGACAGACCGCGAGCCGCTGGAATATACGGTCACAGTCAAGACCGGATATAATCCCTCCAAGCTGAAAGCAGAGGGCGTACAGGTATTCACCATTAAGGCGGAACTGCATGGGGTGGGCCTGACAACGGCTCAGACACCATTTGGGCATACAGTTCCTGTCTATGACCTGGAGCGCACCATCTGCGACCTGCTCCGCAGCAGGAACAACATGGAGATGCAGACTTTTCAAGGGGCATTAAAGATGTATGCCAGAAGAAAAGACAAAGACCTGCGGACATTGATGCGGTATGCCGGTATGTTCCGGGTAGAAAAAATTCTGCGGCAGTATTTGGAGGTGCTTTTATGATAAAAACAGCAAGGCAGTTGAAGGATCTGATCCGCAATCTTTCCAGAAAAAAATCTGCGGACGCCCAGCTCTTGATGCGGAACTACATGATGGAGCGTTTTCTGGAGCGTATCTCCCTTTCTGAATATCGTGACAAATTTATTCTGAAAGGCGGTATGCTGGTAGCGGCTATGGTTGGTCTGGATGCCCGTTCCACGATGGATTTGGACGCTACTGTAAAAGGAGCCAATGTCAATGTGGAGGACATAGAGAATTTGATTTCCGCTATTGTGAGTGTCCCGCTTGATGATGGCGTCAAATTCCAGCTGAAAAGTATTTCGGAGATTATGGATGAGGCGGAATATCCGGGGATTCGCGTAAATATGACTACAACCTTTGACGGTGTGGTGACGCCTTTGAAGATTGACATTTCCACAGGGGATGCCATTACCCCCAGGGAGATCCGCTACTCTTTCAAGCTGATGCTGGAAGATCGCTCCATTGATATTTGGGCGTACAATCTGGAAACGGTTCTGGCCGAAAAGCTGGAAACGATCATTACCAGAACTACCACCAACACCCGCATGAGAGATTTCTATGACATTTATATTCTGGAACAGCTGCATGGGAATACATTGGACCCTCAGATTCTCCATGATGCGCTGCGGGCCACTGCTCACAAACGCGGGACAGAACGACATCTTGCAGAAGCTGCCGAAGTTTTTGAGGAAGTGGAGAACAGCTCGGTTATGCAGAAACTTTGGGAATCGTACCGCAAAAAATTTTCCTATGCGGCAGATCTGGAGTGGAACATCATCATGGGGGCGGTGCGCAGTTTATACGCTCTCAGTGAAAAGGAATCGAGCCTATGAAGAAGCACGGCCATTATTGTAAAGTCTGCGGAGAATATAAGGCTAATGAAAAATTTTCCGGCAAAGGTCATGCGGCGCACGTCTGTAAATCCTGTGCTTCTTTGCCGCCGGAGAAGCAAGCGGAGCAAATGACAATAAACCGCTTGCTGAATCTCCCATGGAGATTATCAAAGGAGCAGATTTCCTGGCTGAAGAACCGAATGAAAGATAAGCGCCGGGAAGTTCGTGCGCTGGCAAAAGAACAATACGAGATGAGGTTTCCTCCGAAGCGGTTAGAGGACATCGAGGACAATTTTGATTTTCTCGATGAGGACGATTTAATAGAATAACAAAAGCGGTCTGCACCATGCAGGCCGTTTCTTTTTTGGAAAGGAGGTCTCCCTTATGGCAACCACACGCATCATGCCGCTGCATATCGGCAAGGGTCGGACTGAGAGCCGTGCCATCAGCGATATTATTGACTATGTGGCAAATCCCCAAAAGACCGACAACGGAAAATTGATTACCAGCTATGGATGTGACAGCCGCACTGCTGATGCAGAGTTTCTGTTGGCAAAGCGGCAGTATATTGCCGCCACCGGACGAGTGCGCGGTACAGATGATGTGATCGCCTACCATGTGCGCCAGTCGTTCAGGCCCGGAGAGATCACACCGGAGGAAGCCAACCGGCTGGGCATAGAATTTGCCAGGCGGTTCACCAAAGGCAATCATTCCTTTGTGGTCTGCACCCACATCGACAAATCGCATATTCATAATCACATCATCTGGTCGGCGGTCAATATGGATTGTGACCGGAAGTTCCGTAACTTTTGGGGAAGCACCAGAGCTGTTCGACGTTTAAGTGACACCATTTGTATCGAGAACGGACTATCCATTGTGGAGAACCCCAAGCCCCACGGAAAAAGCTACAACAAGTGGCTGGGCGAACAAGCCAAGCCCTCCCATCGGGAACAGCTACGGGTGATGATTGACCGGGCGCTGGAGCAAAAGCCAGCAGACTTTGACACACTTCTGCAACTGCTTTCCGAGATGGGCTGCGAGGTATCTCGGCGCGGGAAAGCAATCCGCCTTAAAGCTCCCGGCTGGAAGAATGTAGCCCGTATGGATGACAAGCTGGGAGCCGGGTACAGCGAAACAGAAATCCGTGCGGTGCTGGCTGGAGAAAAGCAGCACACGCCCCGCAAGAAATCCACCGTGCAGCCGGAGCCACCCAAGGTCAATTTGCTGGTGGATATTCAGGCAAAATTGCAGGCCGGGAAAGGTGCTGGATATGCACGCTGGGCCAAGGTTTTTAACTTAAAACAGATGGCGCAGACCGTGAATTTTCTTACCGAACATCACCTACTGGACTATACAGAGCTGGAAGAAAAAGCGGTGGCGGCTACCGCCCATCACAATGAGCTGTCAGCGCAGATTAAGGCGACGGAGAAACGCATGGCAGAGATCGCCGTCCTGCGTACCCATATCGTTAATTATGCCAAGACCCGCGAGACCTATGTTGCCTATCGCAAGGCCGGTTATTCCCGAAAATTTCGGGAGGAACATGAGCAAGAAATTCTGCTCCATCAGGCGGCAAAAAATGCCTTTGATGAGATGGGAGTGAAGAAGCTGCCCAAGGTCAAAGACCTGCAATCTGAGTATGCCAAACTGCTGAAGGAAAAGAAGAAAACCTACGCCGAGTACCGGCGTTCCCGTGAGGAAATGCGGGAACTTTTGACGGCAAAGGCCAATGTGGATCGGCTGCTGAAAATGGATGAGGAACAGAAAAAAGAACAAGAAAAAGACCACGGCCAGCGGTAAGCCGGTCATGGTCATAAGCGTCCATCGGACGCGTAGCCGCAGAATGAAATTCTGCGTTCAAAGGG
>CAJMOI010000109.1 GCA_905215105.1 uncultured bacterium | reverse complement strand
CGACCTCTAGCGTGACAGGCTAGCGTTCTAACCAACTGAACTACCGGGCCATCTGTTGTGCTCGCTCCAGCGACGTTGAATATAATATCACAGCTTCCCGCCGGTGTCAAGCACAAATTTGAAATTTTTTCTATTTTTCTCAAAGTGGTTGTTTGCCCGCAGAAAAATCGGCAGAAACCGGCTTCTGCGGACAAAAAACACTCAATTCTTTATTCGCCGCAGCTGTTCTTTTCAGAGCAGAACTTCACGGTCTTTCCTTCCAGAATCATGTTGGTGGTGCGAACGGCGCACATCTTGCCGCACATGGAGCAGGTATGGCGCTCTGCGGGCGGTGTGGATTCATAATAGCGTCTGGCCTTGTCCGGGTCCAGAGCCAAGCGGAACATTTCGTCCCAGTCCAGCTTGTGCCGGGCAGTGGACATCTCATTGTCCCGGTCACGGGCGCCGGGCAAGCCGTTGGCGATGTCGGCAGCATGGGCTGCAATTTTGGAGGCAATAATTCCCTCCCGCACGTCGTCAAGGTCAGGCAGGCGCAGATGCTCTGCCGGGGTGACATAGCACAGGAAGTTAGCGCCGTTGGAGGCAGCAATGGCTCCGCCGATGGCAGAGGTGATGTGGTCATAGCCGGGGGCAATGTCAGTGACAATGGGGCCCAGTACATAGAAGGGGGCACCGTGGCAAAGGCGTTTTTCCATCTGCATATTGGCGGCAATTTCGTTCATGGCCATGTGTCCGGGACCTTCCACCAGTACCTGTACATCCGCATTCCAAGCCCGCTTGGTCAGGTTTCCAATTTCAATCAACTCGGAAATCTGACCTGCATCGGAACTGTCATCAATACAGCCGGGGCGCAGGGCGTCGCCGATGGAGATCGTTACGTCATGAGCACGGAGAATTTCCAGCACATCGTCGTAACGCTCAAAGAAGGGGTTCTCGTTGCCGGTCATCATCATCCAGGCAAACAGCAGAGAGCCGCCCCGGGAAACGATGTTCATGCGCCGTCCCTCCCGGCGGAAAGCCTCCACCGCCCGGCGGTTGATACCTGCATGGATGGTCATAAAGTCCACGCCCTCTTTGGCATGAGCTTCCACCACCTTGAGGAAATCATCGGCGGTGATATCCAGCAAATCCTTATCCAGATAACCGATGGCGTCATACATGGGCACGGTGCCGATCATGGCCGGGGAATACTCCACCAGCTTTTCCCGGAACACCCGGGTTTTGCCGTAGTTGGACAAATCCATAATGGATTCAGCGCCCATTTCCACGGACATTTTCACCTTGTTCATTTCCAGCTCGTAGTCCTTGGCGTCTCCGGAAATGCCCAGATTCACGTTGATCTTGGTGCGCAGGCCGTCACCGATGCCCTCCGCAGAAAGGGAGGTGTGGTGAATATTAGCGGGAATGGCGATGGTACCGGCGGCAACCCGCTCCCGTACCCACTCCGGCTCCCGGTGCTCTTTTTCCGCTACCAGCTGAATCTGGGGGGTAATGATGCCTTTTTTGGCAGCTTCCATCTGGGTTTTATAATTCATGGATGGTTTCCTCCTGTGAATAAAATTCCTGTATCAGCCGGACGGGGTCCGGCGCTTTCATAAGGGCACTCATAACGCAATACCCGGCGGCTCCCGCCTGCAAAACGGACGGTACTCTTTCCGGGGTAATCCCACCGATGGCATACACCGGCTGGCGGGCATTTTTACACACTTTTTCGAGAAATTCCAGTCCCCGGGGCGGCACGCCCTTTTTGCAGTCCGTGGGGAATACATGACCGGCGATGAGATAGGCTGCATTGCTTTTCTGTAAAGCGGCGGCCTCTTCCGGCGCGTGAACAGACACGCCAAATTCTCCGGAAACCGGCAAGTCCCGATTTTGAAAAGAAAGCTGTGCGCCGCACCCCGGCACTGCAAATCCGGGCACCGGGCCGTTACACATCAGCGGCACCCCATATTTCTCACAAATGGGCAGCAGCTTTTGCGCCAGCGCTTCATAGTCTTCCGGGGAAAGGTCTTTTTCCCGCAGAATCACCCGGGCGGGTCTTTGGGCAATAATCTGCTCCATGCGGGTGAGAAAATCATCGGGACAGGCGCTGCGCTGGGTAACGCAGATGAGCCGTCTCCCCTCTTTCCCCTTACACATAGATGTAGTCCGCCATCACCGGCTGGAGGCCCTTGTCTTTGATGGCCTTGTAAATCTCGTCATAGCTTCTGCCGTCGGAGATTTCAAACTGCTCGTCGCCCTTGCCGTCGCCGCTGTGATCGCCAATACCGGTAGAAACGCCGGCGGAAATCTTGGTGGCGGCAATGTCGATGATATTATCCCGGAATCCGGCGCGTTCACGAGAGGAAATGGTGATGCTGGCAAAAGGCATAAACAGGCGGTACGCACAGATTACCTGCAAAAGCTGCCGTTCATGGACGTCCTTGGGATTGATTTTGTCGTTATTGATAATGGGACGCAGGCGGGGGCAGGAAAAAGCAATTTCCGCATGGGGATATTTCCGCTGGAGCAGCCAGCCGTGGTAGCCAGTGGCAAAGGCATCCTTGCGGAAGTCGTCCAGCCCCAGCAGAGCGGCAAGACCCACACCGCGCATTCCTCCCATGAGGGCACGCTCCTGTGCATTGAAGCGGTAGGGGAAAATCCGCTTATGGCCGCCCAAATGCAAAGTGGCGTATTTATCGGAATTGTAGGTCTCCTGAAATACGGTGACATAGTCCACGCCGCAGGTGTGGAGGTAGGCGTATTCATCGGAGTTCACCGGGTAAATCTCAATACCCACCACCCGGAAATATTTTCGTGCCAGCTTGCAGGCCTCGCCGATATACTCCACCGGGGAAGCGGTGCGGCTTTCACCGGTGAGAATCAAAATTTCCTGCAAACCGGTGTCGGAGATGGCTTTCAGCTCTTTTTCAATCTCTTCCATGGAGAGCTTGGCCCGACGAATCTTATTGTGGCAGTTAAAACCGCAGTAGATGCAGTAATTCTCGCAGTAGTTGGCAATATACAGCGGGGTGAACATCATCACTGAATTGCCGAAGTGCTTGCGGGTTTCCTGCTGGGCCCGGTGTGCCATTTCCTCCAAAAAGGGGTCGGCGGCAGGCGACAGCAGCGCGGCGAAATCGTCCGGGGAAAGCACATCTTTTTGCAGCGCCCGGCGCACATCAGCGGCGGTATAGCTGTCAAAGTCACATTCATTCATTTTGGAAATGACCGCGTCCTGAATTTCGGAGCCGATCTGCTCCATTCCGGGCTGGTACTCCATATGGTTGGTATGCTGGTCAATCATGAAGGCATTTCCTTCTTTCGTTATAATATGGTTTGCTTTCATTAGTCCTGCAAAAAGCCGGTAAGCGGAGAAGAAGCAGCAGCGCCCTTTTCCATCACACGGCCCAGCCCGGACAGATAGGCGGTGCGGCCTGCCTCAATGGCCTTTTTGAAGGCTTCCGCCATGGCGGGAATATCTCCGGCAGTAGCGATAGCAGTATTAGCCATAACAGCTGCTGCGCCCATTTCCATTGCTTCGCAGGCCTGAGACGGACGGCCAATTCCGGCATCCACGATAATCGGCAGGTCAATCTCGTCAATGAGAATCTGGATAAACTCTCTGGTAGCCAGACCCTTATTGGAGCCGATGGGAGCGGCCAGCGGCATGACACAGGCGGCGCCGGCGTTGACCAGATCACGGGCAACATTCAGATCGGGATACATATAGGGCATGACCACAAAGCCCTCTTTTGCCAGAATCTCGGTAGCGCGGATGGTCTCCTGATTATCCGGCAGCAGGTATTTGGAATCCCGCATGATTTCAATTTTGACAAAATCGCCGCAGCCGCACTCTCTGGCCAACCGGGCAATGCGTACAGCTTCGTCGGCGTTGCGTGCGCCGGAGGTGTTGGGCAGCAGGGTCACGCCTTCGGGGATATAGTCGAGAATATTGGCAACGCCACCCTCATTGGCGCGGCGCAAGGCCAGGGTGATCATCTGTGCCCCAGCGTTTTCCACTGCGGCCTTGATGAGCTCCAGAGAATATTTGCCGGAACCCAGAATGAATCGGGAGGAAAAAGAATGTCCGCCCAGAACCAGCTCGTCTTTCATAAAAAATGCCTCCTATCATTGAATCAAAAATTGTATAAATGAAGTTTTATTCAGCTTCTCCAAGCAGCAGCCGCAGCACCATATGGGCCTGATGGCCGGCGCACACCGCTACCCGGGACGCAAACAAACTGCCATATTCCGCCACATCGGTTTCCCCGTCGCCGCAGAGATACAGCCGCTTCATAGCCTTCCGGGTCTGGATTTGATTCACCGAACCCATTCCCGCCATGCCGGAGCCGGACACCACCGTGGTATGGGGCAGCTCCGTGAGAACAGTTTCCAACAGCATGGCCTTTTCCTCCGCTTTGTCGAAGGCCTCACAAAGAATAGAACAGCCGCCGAAAATTGTCGGAAGGTTTTCCGGCGTGAGCCGTACGGGATGCAATTCCAGTTGTATCCATGGGTCAATTTTCCGCAGGGTATCCGCCAGCGCTTCCGTTTTGAGAAGCCCCACCTGCTCCGTAAAATACTGCTGCCGGTGCAGGTTGGTCACATCCACCCGGTCGAAATCCGCCAGTACCAGCTTCCCCACGCCCATTCTGGCAAGGGAAACCGCAATGTGTGAACCAAGACCGCCAAGTCCGGCAATGCCGACACAGGCGTTTTGCAGCTTTTGTACGGCCTCTTTCCCGTGACGTTCCACTCTGGCCTGATACAGGGCTTGTTTCGTGACGTTTTCCATTAGCCGCCCCCCACAAAGGTGACGACTTCCACGGTATCCTCGTCCCGGAGCAGCTCTTTTTCAAAGTCTGCCCGCCGGACGATCTCTCCGTTGCGCTCCACCGCTACACGCTGAGCGTTATAGCCCTGCTGCTGCAAAAATTCCAGCACCGTGACCGGCATTTCCAGCGCGATCTGTTTTCCGTTCCACTTCACAAAACCACCTCCAGATATGACAAAAGCCGGTCCCCATTCCGGGAACCGGCTTCCTACTCGCAAATCTATTTTTTCTGCGGAGACAGAACGATCAGCTTCCCTACGATGGTACTAACCAACAGGTTCAATGGGTTAGGCTTCTCGCCCTCTCAGCCGTTTTGATACGGCACCCCAGCTTCTTTTTCAGTATATTCCTCCTGCTTTTCCTTGTCAAGAAGCAAATGAGAGAGATTGAAAAAAGAAAGGTTGTCAGATTGCTACAAATTGTGTTATAATACTTCCACTATTACCTGATAACGTGTACAGTATCGTTGATAAGGAGGGAAAACAGCTTGAAAATTCAGGAATCCGCAGAGAATTATCTGGAAACCATTCTGATCCTGCAAAAGCGCAAGGGAACTGTCCGCGCAATTGATATTGTCAACGAACTGGATTTTACCAAACCCAGCGTCAGTGTTGCCATGAAAAATCTGCGAACCAATGGATATGTGGAAGTTTCACCGGAAGGCCACATTACACTGACAGAAAAAGGCCATGAAATTGCCGCCACCATGTACGAGCGTCACACGTTGATTTCTCAGTGGCTCATTGCCCTTGGGGTAACGCCGGAAACGGCCGTGGAAGATGCCTGCCGCATGGAGCATGTCATCAGCGCCGAAAGTTTTGAGGCCATCAAAAAACACGTTGCCCCTTAAGCAATCAAAGCCCTGTATGAGTGACTCATACAGGGCTTTTTTCTTCTTCTCCGTTTTCTTCCCCTTCTTCCATGGCTGGAAACACATCCCCCACCATTCTGCCGGTTTCCGGGCGAAGATGGCTGCTTTTCTGATGCAAGTGATCCTGATACAGCTCATCCAGCATTCCGGTAGCCGCCATGGAGAGATAATCCCCATCGGTGAAAATCAGATGGTCGTACAGCTGTACATCCACCGCATCCATGGCCCAGATCACATGACGGGTGGCGGAGATGTCCCCGGAAGTGGGAACTGCTTGCCCGCTGGGATGATTATGAGCCAGAATCGCCGTCACAGCATCATACCGCGTTGCAAGACGCACCAGCCGGTTGGTATAAATGGGAGCGGCATTGACGGAGCCTTCGTTGACGATGCCGCAATAAACCGCTTTTCCCCGGCTGTCCAGCAAAAGCAGCACCACGGCCTCTGTCTTTCGTCCGAAAAACTTGGGCCGGATCAGCTTCACCGCTTCTTCCGTGCTGAAAACCCGTGTTCCCCCTTTGACCCGGTCCTCCTGATACCGGCGGCAAAGCTCCGGAATCAATTTCAGGAGCAGCGCACTGGACGGCCCGATCCCCTCGGTTTCCAAAAGTTCTTCATAGGGCGCATCCAAAGCAGCGGACAGGGAACCAAACTTTTCAATGAGCCGGTGGGCAATGGAGTTGGTGTCCCCTCTGGGAATGGAATAAAACAGCAGCAATTCCAGCGCCACATGGTTTTCCATGGTGTCCAGCCCGTTTTCCAGGAACCGGCTGCGAAGCCGTTCCCGGTGTCCGGCATGAAGGGTACCTTCTCCCCTGCTTTTCGCCGCCATGTTGCCGCCTCCTTTTTCCAATATATTTGCTTTTCATATTACTATCACTATACCCAACTCCGCAGAAAAAGTAAAGTTTTTCCCCTGATTTCTGCCGGTTTTTCCGGAATTTATCTTTTTTTCAAAAACCCCTTGACATTTGTTTTTTTTGTGATATAATAACGCTTGTTCGGTTTGCTTCGCAGGCCGGTTGATGCGGTATTGTGTAATGGTAGCACGGCAGACTCTGACTCTGTTTGTCTGGGT
>CAJMOI010000108.1 GCA_905215105.1 uncultured bacterium | reverse complement strand
CGGCCAGTTCATCCTGGCTCATAAGCTCTTTGCCACAATGTCAAGTGATGAATAAAAAAATAAGACTATTGCAAAATTGCAATAGTCTTAAATAGCAAGTATATAATATACGATTAAGGTCAACTAATACCACTGGCCTCTATAAATTTGTCAAATGATAAAAGCAAGGCTTCAGCATAACATTTTGCGCTAATTTCCACAATGTTTTTTCGAACTAAAAAAATCCATAGAAACAGATAAATTGTTGTCATACAAAATGACAATGCATATTCTTCTGTAACATTTGAAATATTAAAACTAAATTGAATCCAAAACTGCAACACTTGAATGATAAGTATAACCAAACAAACTGTAATGCCAACTTTTTTGGCCCCTAATAGATTCCGGCAAAATCCATATGAAGCATTCTCCTTGCTTACGATACTTGATTCTCTTGAATGTTCTTTTAGCCAATTTAAGGCACTTTTGCAGGTGTTGTAATAATCCTCTGTTACGGGATCATCCTTTTTTTCAAAAAGTATGGTAAAGCTTTCGTCGACCTTTCCCAAAAACTTATAGAGACGCTCTTTTACTCCGGAATCTATATGGGTGTCAGTGGGAAGAAGGTATTTAACCATTATTTCTCGTTTATTGTAAACATATTTTCCGTTATCCCTAATGACTACCATAAGCAAATTTGATAATGCCATTAATATAATGGCAATAACAGTCGTAGATGCGATGTTTCTTATAGATTCGACTTGTAAATATATTGAAAACAGCACTGGGGATACAAGGAATATAACTACCGCCAATCTCGCACGAATATCGTAAACATCGAAAACTTGTTTCATATCATTCCTCCAAAATTCAAAAAGGTGTTTTTTCTAAATTAATATATGCAAAATCACTGGAACTTAAAATGATTGTAAGTTTTTTGAGGTATTTCTCCCACAAAATTATAAACAATCCTGACTTTTTGCACCTTCTGCCCATCAACTTTCTCAACTTCACCGACCAGGATACGGCTGATTAGCCGGTTCAGCACCGTTTCATCCAGTTCCTGAATGGTGGCATACTGCCGAATTTCCCGGATAAAGGTACAGACTTCACTTTCCTGAGCATCAGACTGCTGAAGCATTCGCATCAGTTCCAGCAACCGGCTTTGATTTTCTTCCTGCTCCTGCTCCATAGCGGCGGTCAGCTTCAAAAAACGCTGCTCAGAGAGAACACCTTTGGCCTTGTCAGTGTAAAGACTCAGGAACATATCATCGATTTCCCGGTTTCTGGCTTCCAGCCGTTCACGCTCTTTCTGTATCTCGGAAGCATCTGCCATATAGCGGCGCTCCATCCGGCTGCTCAACCGTTGATAAAAGGCATCTGCATCTTTGAGCGCCATCGCTGCCAGTTCCTGAATATCCTTCAGAACGAGATTATACAAATCCCTGGCTTCGATTTTATGGCTGGTGCAGGCGTTTTTGCCCAGCCGGTTGTAGGTCTGGCAGATATAATACGCCTTGTCAATCGGTTCCCGCATCTCGCCGGTAAAGCGGTTTTTGCCAGTTCTGCCGACCTTTTCATACCGCACCTGCATGGATTTCCCACAGGTGGCACAGTAGATAATACCGTGGAACAAGTTGTAGAAGGGGCAGGCATTGCCTTTCATAATAGGCGGTCTGCGATCCACGATTGCCTGCACCTGTTCCCATTCCTCCGGCGTCACAATCGCCTCATGACAGTCCTCAATGATTTCCCAGTCCTCACGGGGAATGATGTCATAGGTGTTGGAGCGAATCCCTTTCTGGTGTGTCCGGCAAACCAGATGAGCGCCCTTATAAAAGGGGTTACGCAGGATATGGCTGATTCTTGCGCCGCCCCACGCATAGTAGTTGACATCGCAGGAGGTATTTCCTTTTACTCTGGTGATGGGAACCTTGTCCTCCATCAGCTGCTTGGCAATCCGCATACAGCCCCAGCCATCCAGTGCCAGGTCATAGATTTTGCGAATCACTGGAGCAGTTTCCGGGTCAAGGATCAAATGACCCCGATCCTCCGGGTCACGCATTAGCCCCAAGGGAGGCTGTCCTCCACAGAACTTTCCCTGTCGGGAACGGGTCATACGCCCCGCCAGCACTTTCTTGGAAATATCCCGGCTATACATATCGTTCAGGATATTCTTGAACGGCGTGATGTCCATTTCCTGACGGGTCAAACTGTCCACGCCATCCGTAATGGCGATATAGCGGACATTGTGTTTAGGGAAGAAGATTTCAATATAGCTACCGGCTTCGATATAATTTCTTCCCAGTCTGGACAGGTCTTTGGTAATGACACAACCGATTTTACCGGCCTCAATATCGGCAATCATACGCTGAAAAGCTGGGCGATTGAAATTACGGCCTGTGTAACCATCGTCCACATAATACTCATACTGGAACATCCCATTTTTCTCGGCAAATTCCTTGAGCATAAGTTTCTGATTGCTGATACTCATACTCTCGTTATCGCCGCCATCGTCCAGAGAAATGCGGCAATAGAGGGCTGTGATTTTCTGATTGACTTGTTTTTTCCTGCTCATAGCAATCTCCTTCTATGAACAGGGACACGATATGTATATTATATCATGTCCCTGTTTTTTCTTCAACCAATTCCCTCAGCTTGCCTTGCGTTCCAGCCATTCTTCAAAGTGTTCGCAGGTCTGCCGTTCAATGAGCTGTTCAAAGGCTTCCTGCATGGTTTTATCACCGGAAAACTCCCGTACCACGATAAACTTTACTTTTTTACTCTGCTTGTTTTCTTGCTTTTGGGTTTTCTCCATAGGCTACCTCCATAGATCAGAAAGGCCAGACAAAGGAAACAGCAACGAAGTCCGGCAACGGACTCCGAAAGACCTGTAACCTATCGTCTGGCCATCGTTTCTTACTTTTCAAATTTTCTTGTGAAATCTCGTTGCTTTCGTTGCCAGAGAACATATACCCCCAAAAAGGCCTTGCTTGATGGGCATTTACCGTATCCACACCTCCATTTTTGCGGCAACAAAGTCAGCAATCAGCCGACAACCAACTGGATAACAAGCACCGTAAATCAGGCAATCCACTCCTTTGGCAGCTCTAATTGACGAACTTCTTCCTCGCTCAGCTCCACAAACCCACCTTCGTTGTCGGGCAGTTCGTTGCCGGAACTCTCCCGTTCCCAGCCACGCTGCCGCCCGTATCCAGCAAACATCCGGGGGTTAGAGAAGGGCTTCCAACCCGTCACCACAGTGTTCATGATCTCGTTGATGTTGTGCAGCTGCCACCGCTTCGGCTCCTCAAAAGCGTGTCCCAACGCTTCCTTGAACAGCTGCTTGGAGCAGACCACATTGCCGGTGTAGTGTTCCAGAAATCCCTGAATCTGACCGGCTTCGGTATCCTCCGGCATAAAGTCCTTTTGAACCTCCACAAGCTGTTTCTGAATCTCTTTTGAAAATTTCATGGAATACTTGCCGCTATGGTAAATGGTCATAGCCTCCGCCCACACCTGCAACAGATATTCCCTGGAAGCAGTTTCATCCTCCAGAATGTGAACCTCCGCTTTCTCCGGGTCAATCATCACTGGCAGGAACCGACGATTTCCGGCCCGGTCAAGGGGGAGGAAATCCAGCGTGTTGGAGGAACCGCCGAACACACACTGCCGCAGCCGGTCTTTGGGCTGGGATTCATAGGGCGTGCGGTAGGTTTCCTTTTGGCGGCTGATAAAGGAGCGGATCTCCTCGATGCTCTTGGCGTTACTGGTGGCCAGCATCTCCGACATCTCGATGATCCAGTGGCCTTGCAGCTTGGCAAACACCTTGTCATCATCCAGCTTTTTCAGATCGTCGGAGAACCACTCATCCTGTATAGCCAGGAAGCGAAAGAAGGTGGACTTTCCGGCTCCCTGACCGCCCACCAGACAGAGCAGCTCCTCATACTTGGAGCCTGGATGGAACACCCGGCGGATGGCTCCCAGCAGGAAGTGCTTGAGCATTTGTTCCACATAGTCGCTCTCGTCTGCCCCCAGAAAATGATGCAGACAGGAGCGTATCCGGGGTATGCCGTCCCACTCCAGGCTGTTCAGCACATTCTGGATAGGGTGATAGCAGTTTTCGTTTGCCACAATGGAGAGAGCCGCCATCAGTTTCTTTTCACTGGTCAGGCCATAGTTCTGCTCAAAGTACAGGAGCAGATATTTGACATCGGTATCGGTTAAGGCACTGGTGCTTCTGCGCCAGCCCAGATCCCGCACAATGTCCACACGGTCGGTCAGCAGATTCAGCCGGATTGCGCCCCGCAAAAGCGGATCTTGGCAAAACACCGTGCGGCAATTTCCAATGGTGTTGGCCGGTTGTCCTTTTTCTGTCGTGGAAAGGCTTTCCCTCACTTCATCAATGGTCAATTCCACGCTTTCGGCCTGCTGGGTTGCAGGCACTAAACTCTGCGATTCGCTGTTCAATGTTTCTCACCTCCTCAAGAGAAAAGCATCTGATTTATTCGCAAAATCAGATGCCTTAAAGCTCCATATCCTGTTTTTCCTGCTGCTTTTTCCGGTTGGATTCTCTCTGTGCGCTATCCTGCTTGGCTTTTTTCAGGAAAGCAAGAATGGATTCCTTGGCTTTTTCCTGAATCTGCTGTTTACCAGCCTGCTTGACCTCCGGATGCATCAGCTTCTTCTGGATTTTTGTCAGCGCAGACTGCATGGCGTTTTTGATTTTGGAGATCACCCCATCCAGCCGGGCGGCGGCATACTCACGCTCTTTTCGCGGCGCTTTCCGTTCCGGCGAGAGTACCCAGTTTTTTGTTTCCTCCACCAACCGGATGTCCTCCTTATGGGTTTCCTGCCGGACAGTATCGGCGACAACCTCCACCGCCTTGTCATAGGCAATATCCGAAACTGCCTCCACCAGCGTTTCCACATCCTCGATTTTCAGGGTCAGCTCCTCCAGCTTCTGTTCCTGGACGGCCAGCTGCTCCTTTTGCTTCATCAGAATGTAGTCCTGCTTCTCCAGATACGCCCGCCCACCATAGGACGGCTCCTGCTCCAGATGCACCCCATGTTTGCGGCTGATGTCAAAGAGCAGCGTCCGGCATACTGCATCAAAGGTCTGTTTCCGGTTGTTGTGTTTGCCCTTGGGCTTACTAGGATCAGGCAATTCAAATCCCAGTTCTTCCAATGCCTTTTCCTGCTGGGGACACAGCTCCCCATACCGGTTTTTACAGTCAAACACATGGCGTTCATGGATGTGGGGCGTACCCTCATCCAGATGCAGCGCCCAGTCCAGAATGTGGATATGAGAACCAAAGCGCCGTTCAAACTCCTCGTAAAATTCGCTGACGATGAGTGCCAGCGTACCCGGTGGAACGGATTCTTCCATGGTGCCAATCTGGTAGATACTTTCCTCTGGGCAGGTCTTGTTGTTTTTCAAAAGATCTTCCACCGTGCGGTTGCGCTCGGTGTGCCGAGTTTTCTCGTTCCGGGCGTTCTGGCCATCCACATGGTCAGAGTAATGCTCGTAGTAATACATCCGCTCAATTTCTTCAAAGCTGAAATCCGGCTGTTCCGGGTTCTCCCGAAGTTCCGGGGTAGTGAATCCACGGTAGCAGTCCCAGTACACATTTTTCTTGGCTCGCTGGGCATCAATGTGTTCGCTGTTCTCCACATCAAACCGGCGGTCATTGTGCCGAGGATTATAGGTGCCATGCTTGCCGGATCGTCCGTTGTGCCGTGTCAGTTTCAAATTCCATCCCTCCAATCTCTGCTGATTTTTCCCGAAGGGGGAGCAGCGGCGAAGCCGCCAAACCTGCGGATTTCTGCGTCAGGTAATACCCAGTACGAATTGACGCAAGGCATCAACTCTCCCTGGGCAAGGCGTTTCACCCTTGCCCCGATGGGGCTGGCTGCCCTCAACCCGCCAATGGGCCTTGCCCCTTGACCCCAGCAGTGCGCTGCCGTCCCTGCACCCAGGCACAAAGGGCTTGCCGCCCTCTGTACTCCTGCCCGGAGAAGCTGACTTTCACCATTTGTACGGTTATTGTCAGCTCCTCCGGCTTTGAATGCTCCTTTTGTCGCATTTCCCGGCATGGGGGATACTGGGGTATCACGATACCAATTCACCGCAAAATACCGGGTGCAGATCCGTTATCTTCCTGTGAATTGCCCCGATTTCAGGCGCTCTTCTTGTCCGTCTGCAAGACCTGAAATCCGTGCTGTTTGGCGTATTCTCTGGCAGCCGCCAACCGCTCCTCGCTGTACGGCGGCACCAGACGGATAGACAGGCGGGACTTGTCCATCACATAGGTCACGCTGCCCTCAGTGGTGCTGCGCTCCAACCGGCACAGCTGGGGATACTTGCGGCTAAACTCGGCCAGCCTGCGCTTTAGATCGGCGTTGAAGGTGTAGATACTGGCGGTGTCCTCTGCTTCGTTCCAGTTGATGATGGTTTCTTTCTCATACTTAGACAGCTTCGTCATACAGATCCTCCTCATACTCGGTGTTTTCCTTTACCAAACGCAGGCGGCGCTTGGCACGGTAATACTCATCCATCTCCGCACGGAGCTGATGATAAAAGTCGGTGTACCAGCGTTCTGCCATCTCCGTTTCCATCTTCCGGGCCAGCTCCAGCATCCGGTGCTTGGCTTGCGGGTCAACGGTCAGGGCGGTCAGCCATTTCAGCCGTGTCACCGTGTTGTGGTGGCTGGGACAGGCGAAAGCGTAGAGAATCTTCTTTTCTTTCATACTCAGTGTCATAATGATATTCCTCCATTTCTTTGCTGCGGAGCCATGCGCCCCGCATGATAA
>CAJMOI010000107.1 GCA_905215105.1 uncultured bacterium | reverse complement strand
TTACAGTAGGAGGCCGCAACGCCGGCGCATGGCTTTCTGCCTTTTCATACGGAACCGCCTATTTTTCGGCGGTGATGTTTATCGGCTATTCCGGCGGCTCCGGCTGGAGCTTTGGCCTGTGGAGCGTACTGGTAGGTATCGGCAATGCCCTGATCGGCTCTTTGCTGGCCTGGCTGGTGCTGGCACGGCGTACCCGGGAGGTGACCCGGCGTTTGAAAATCAGTTCCATGCCCCAGCTGTTTGAAAAGCGCTTTCGCTCCAAAAAAATGCGGATGTTCGCCTGTGTGATTATTTTTGTATTCCTGATCCCCTATTCCGCTTCCGTCTATAAAGGACTGACCAGCGTGTGCTCGGTGCTGCTGGGCATTGACGAACAGGTATGCATGATTATGATTGCACTGGCCTCGGCAGTGGTGCTGGTGCTGGGCGGCTATATGGCAACGCTGAAAGCCGACTTTGTCCAGGGCTTTGTGATGATGTTCGGCGTGTCAGCCCTGTTGGTACTGGTGATCGTCGGCCCCAAGGTGGGCGGCCTGACAGAGGGCATCAGCCGCATGGCGGAGTATATGCAGCAGAACGAAATGGCTCCACTGAGTTTTTCTGCCGCTGTTTCCCTCGTCGCCACCATCCTCATGACCAGCTTCGGTACCTGGGGATTGCCCCAGATGATTCACAAATATTACGGCATCCGGGATGACCGGGAAGTGCGCCGGGGCACCATTATTTCCACCTTCTTTGCCCTGCTGATCTCCGGCGGCGGCTATTTTATCGGTTCTTTCTCCCATCTGTTTTTCGGCAATACCATGCCGGAAGGCGGCAAGGACTACATCGTTCCCCTGATGCTGGAGGAAGCCGGGCTGCCCAATCTGCTCATCGGCATTGTGCTGGTGCTGCTCATTTCCGCATCCGTTTCGACGCTGGCAAGCATTACCCTAACCGCCTGTTCAACGGCTTCCATGGATGTGGTGAAAGCCACCCTTGCCCCCAAAATGAAGGATCGGAACCTGGCGGCGCTGACCAAGGGGCTGTGCCTGATTTTTGTGGTGATGTCCTATCTGATCGCCAACTATCCCACCCCCATTCTGGAAATGATGAGCTATTCCTGGGGCATTATTTCAGGCGCGTTTCTGGCTCCCTATCTGCTCTCCCTTTACTGGAAGGGCATTAACCGTGCCGGCGCCTGGGCCGGGATGATCGGCGGCTTCCTCATTGCCTTTATCCCGGCGGCCGGTTCCGGTTTTACCACGCCCAACGGCCCTGTATATGCCTGTCTGGCTATGGCCATGAGCTTTGTCCTGTGCTGGGGCGGCAGTGTGCTGGCCAAACGCATGGGTTGGAAGAGCGGAGAAGCCAACCCGGCTTTCTACGAAGAAGTGGTGGAGGAAACCCCGAAAAAGAAGCTTCACCGGCCGAAATCTCCGTCTGAAGTATAAGTGTTTTCTCAAAACAGACTGAACCTGAAATTCCCCCTGCCTTTTCGTCCAGAAAAAGACAGGGGGAATTTATTTTCAAAGAATTACCAGATGGTTTGATTCCAAAACAGGTATCAATCAATTCTTTTGCCATATTGAACCGTTCCAGATAGTCTCCACTTAGACTGTGATAGGAGATTTTCTTTTCATCAAACAGGCTTTTCAGCTGACGGCTGTATGCTCCCCGGTCGGCTGCAATGATTTCATTACGGGTTCCGTCCTGTACAAAGTCCACCGTCGGCTCCAAAAACAGAATCAGGTCAAAACGGTGAATTTCGGTCACTGCATCTGCCAACGCGCCACATTTTCTGATTTCTTCCTTGTCGCTCAAAAGGAAGCGGGAATAGAATTTCGTTGTCAGTGCATCCGTATCCACAAACAGAATCCGATTGCTGTGATATGCGGCCTGAATCTCTTCCGTTTTCTGCCGCAGGATATTTTCATACAGGTCCTGTACATCCATGTACTCTTCACCACCTGCAAAATCGCAGGTTTCCCGTCCGATTTCCCGGACAAAATTGGTGTTGTATGCCATCGCAAGATTCTGTACCAGTGTGGATTTTCCTGTACTTTCACTTCCGACTACCAGAACCCGGCGGACATAATAAGGACGGCAGACCGGCGGAAGATACTGCCAGTTTTCATAAACGTCCATTCTGATGTCGGTGGAACTGATGGGAACTTCCGCCCGGTCAAAATAAATGACCTGACTTTCCGGACAATACAGGCTTTCAAACCGGTTGGTACCGGCATAATCGGAACCGCAGAACACGGCATCAATTTTCTTTCCGATAAGGGCTTTGATATCTTCCGCGCCTTTTTCCCAGTAGAGATCGGTGTTGTATTCCTCTTTGCTTCGGGCCTGATCCTCCACAAAGCGGATCTTGACGTTTGGCAAATGCTTTACACAGTTATGGATCCAGCGATACCGCAATTCCTTTGAGGTGGATTCCCGTCCTTCACACCAGCTAATCATGACATAGAGTTCTTTACACACTGCTGCTGCCCGGATGATATCGTGAATATGACCAACGTGCAGCGGATCAAAGGAACCGCCATACATCCCGACAGCGTATTTCATGAAGCTTTCTCCTCCTGTCTGCTATATGCATTGGATTCCATTTCCCATTTAATCAGCATAATGACGGCATTTCCCAGATAGACCACCCACATGAGGAGCGTCGCAAAATTATCCGTGCCGGACATCAGGTCACACCACCACATATAAATGCTGAACACATCCACAGCCACCCAGATCCACCACTGTTCTGCGTACATTTTTACAGAAACAATCATGGCCGCCACAGAGGACACCGTGGTGAAGGAATCCACAAAAGGCATGGCGTCACCAAGATAGCGGAGGAACAGGCCGTACAGAAAGGTAGCCGCTGCCACTGCGGCAATCATGACCACTCGGCCGCCCCATTTCATATGTCTTTTCCTGACTTCCTGGGTCTCGGGATTTATGTGTTTGCTCCAGATGTAAAATCCCACAAACTGCATGGGCACATAATACAGGAGATTCAGCATGGTCTCCCCGTACAGAGCAGATTGATACGCAATAATGGCATACAGCACACTGTTAATCAAACCAAAGAAATAAGCGGACAGCTTTCCTTTTCCTGTCAGCACTACGCAAATCACACCGGTTACTGCGGAAATAATCCCCATCAAGCTGTCTCCCCAGTAAATCGGAAGGATGGTAATTACTACGGCGGCCGTTACCAGCCAGGCAACTTCCCACCATTTCCAACCGCTCAGTTCATTTTTCAGCATTTTTCTCCTTCACTCCCACTCAATTTTAATCAAGCCCGACTTTTGTCCTGCTTGATTTTCATTATTATACATGTAATCGACTGAAACTGCAATCGCTCTCTGTTCCAAAAAAAACATTCATCCCTTGACAATCCTTGAAAAAAGGCGTAAAATCAGAACAATAGTTCGATTGAAAGGAGCCTTTTTCGTGTCGTATTATTGCAACGTATATCCGCCGGATACGCTATGGCCATATAAATATGTGGTAGTCCTTTCCCGGTATCAGGGAAAATACCTTCTCAGCCGCCACAAAAAGCGCACTACCTGGGAAACACAGGGCGGCCACATCGAGCCCGGAGAAACCCCTTTGCAGGCGGCAAAACGGGAACTTTTTGAGGAATCCGGGGCGCTGCGGTATCAGATCGAGCCTTTGTTTGACTGCCGGGCCGAGGATGCCCACGGAGAGGCAAACGGTGTGGTATTCCTAGCAGAAATCGAAGAGCTGGGACCGCTTCCCGAAAGCGAGATGGCGGAAGTGAAACCATGGGAACAGCTTCCGGAAAACCTGACGTACCCGGCGATTACACCGGTGCTTTGGAAAGCATGGCAGGAAAAAACGTAAATTTTTTCTTGACAAACCCAACTGGGAAGCGTATGATTATACACATAACTTGGAAATGTGTCGAAGGGGAAGGAATGCAGGACCCCCGTTTCAGAGAGCCGTCGGATGGTGCGAGACGGTACGGAACCGGCAGGAAATCACCCCGGAGCAGGCGGCTGAAAGCAGTAAGCTGCCCCGGCTGGCCCGCCGTTATCGGGGCAGGCATTGATGGATGCCGGTAAGGGGCCGTGTATGCGGCAAACAGAGTGGTACCGCGGAGGAACTGAATTTGCAGCCTTCGTCTCTGGTCAGAAATGACTGGGGACGAGGGCTTTTTTGTTGCCTGTACGGGTTTGCTTTGGCTCGCCGCAAAGATTCCCCCGTGGACTGTTTTTCTGATTCTGTAAAAAATCAAATGATATAAAGGAGTTTTGACGATGCAGCTGAATGGTTCAGATATCATCATGGAGTGCCTGCTGGAACAGGGCGTGGATACCGTATTCGGGTATCCCGGCGGCGCAGTCCTGAATATTTATGATGCCCTGTACAAGTATAGCGACAAGATTCGCCATATTGAAACCGCCCATGAACAGGGTGCAGCCCACGCAGCAGACGGCTATGCCCGAGCAACCGGACGGGTAGGCGTGTGCATCGCCACTTCCGGCCCCGGCGCCACCAATCTGGTCACCGGCATTGCCACCGCCTATATGGATTCCGTTCCGGTAGTGGCCATTACCGGCAACGTGACCCGCAATCTGCTGGGACTGGACAGCTTTCAGGAAGTGGACATCACCGGCGTGACCATGCCCATCACCAAGCACAATTACATTGTCAAAGACGTGAATCAGCGGGCCGACACCATCCGGGAAGCCTTCCGGCTGGCAAATGAAGGAAGAAAAGGCCCGGTACTGGTGGATATTCCCAAGGACATCAGCGCCCAGCTGTGTGAATACACCCCCAAAACACCGGAAGCCCCCAAGGTCTTCCCCCTTCCCCAGGAATTCCGTTTTGAAAAGGCGCTGGAGCTGCTGGAAAAATCCGAGCGGCCCTTCCTGTACACCGGCGGCGGTGTGATTTCCTCCGGTGCTGCGGAGGAAGTGGCAAAGTTGGCAGAAAAACTGGACGCGCCGGTGGCTTCCTCCCTCATGTGTCAGGGCGGTTTTGACCAGACTAACGAGCGTTATATGGGAATGCTGGGAATGCACGGCACCAAAACCGCAGCGCTGGCTTTGCAGAATTGCGACTTGTTCGTCGCTGTGGGAACCCGTTTTTCCGATCGGGTGACCTGCAACGCCGACCTGTTTGCCCGTCATTGCCCGGTGATTCAGATTGACATTGACCCGGCGGAATTCAACAAGAACATTGAAGTGGACGTGAAGCTGAAGGGCGACGCAAAAGCCATCGTACAGGAGCTTTTGAACCGCCTTTCCCAGAAGGAACATAAAAACTGGATGGCGGATATTGCCCGCTGGCAGGCAGAATACCCGCTGGTTCAGCTTCCCGGGCAGGAAGGCACCGTCACGCCTCAGCAGGTGCTGGAAACTCTGGACCGCCTGACCGACGGCAAGGCCATTCTGGCAACGGAAGTCGGCCAGCATCAGATGTGGGCCGCCCAGTTCTACCGGTTCCGCAGCCCCCGGCAGTTTATTTCCTCCGGCGGACTGGGAACCATGGGCTTTGGTCTTGGCGCTGCTTTGGGCGCACAGGTGGGACTGCCGGAAAAGCAGGTGGTGAATATCGCCGGAGACGGCAGCTTCCACATGAACTGCAACGAGCTTTCCACCCTGTCCAAATACGGAATCCCGGTGATTGAGCTGATTTTCAACAATCAGGTGCTGGGCATGGTCCGTCAGTGGCAGGAGCTGATCTATGAGAACCGCTTCAGCCAGACCACCACCGAGCGGGGCCCCGATTTCGCCAAGCTGGCCGAGGCCAACGGCCTCAAGGGCCGCCAGGTGACCACCGTGGAGGAGCTGGAGAGCGCCATCCAGGAGGCCCTGGAGGAGCAGAAGAAGGGCTTGGGCTATGTGGTCGACTGCATCATCGAGGAAACCGAGCTGGTCCGCCCCATGGTCAACGGCGGTACCCACATCACCGAATTCCTGGTCAACTAAGGAGGCATGAGACATGGAAGAAGTGAAACTGCGCACCCTGTCCGTCCTGGTGGACAATGAGTCGGGCGTTCTGTCCCAGGTGTCCCGGCTCTTCTCCCGAAAGGGCTTTAACGTGGAGTCCCTGGCGGTGGGTACCACCGACAACCCCGCCATCTCCCGCATGACCATCGAGGTCCTGGCCAATGAGAATCAGACCAACCTCATGTGCAACCAGCTGGCCAAGATGGTCCCCGTCCACTCCGTCAAGCTCCTGGTTCCCAGCCACTCCATCCGCCGGGAACTGGTGCTCTATAAGGTCCGGGCTAAGAACAGCGAGGACAAGAACGAGATCATTCAGATCGCCAACATATTCCGGGGCTCCATCATCGATGTGTCCAAGGAGACCCTCACCCTGTCCGTCATCGGCGACGAGAAGAAAACCGACGCCGTGCAGGAGCTGCTGGCCGACTTCGGCATCGAAGAACTGGTCCGCACGGGCATGATCGCTCTGGAACGTGGAAAATATACCATTGACGAAGACACCAAGGAAAAAGGAGAATTCAACTATGGCAAAGATGTATTATGAGAAGGACTGCGACCTCAATCAGCTCAACGGCAAGAAGATCGCCATCGTGGGCTATGGCTCCCAGGGGCACGCCCACGCCCTGAACCTGCGGGACTCCGGTTGTGACGTGGTCATCGGCCTGCGCCAGGGCGGCAAGTCCTGGCCCGTGGCAGAGAAGGACGGCTTCCAGGTCATGCCGGTTGCCGAGGCCACCAAGGTCGCGGACATCATCATGATCCTCATCAACGATGAGAACCAGGCCGATATGTATAAGAAGGATATCGCTCCCTACCTGACCGCCGGCAAGGCCATCGCCTTCGCCCACGGCTTCAACATCCGCTATCAGCAGATCACCCCCCCCGCCGACGTGGACGTGTTCATGGCCGCCCCCAAGGG
>CAJMOI010000106.1 GCA_905215105.1 uncultured bacterium | reverse complement strand
CTCTACCTGCCGCAGCTGCTCTTCCCGGAGAAACTCGGTATTTTTCTCCGAAACAAAGCAGCCCTTTCCGGGAACTGTCTCGATAAATCCATCCCTTTCCAGCTCTTCATACGCACGTTTGGTGGTAATCAGGCTGATGCGCAGCTCTTTGGCCAACACCCGCATGGAGGGCAGGGCGTCCCCTGCTTTCAGTTCTCCCTGCAATATGTGATCTTTAATTTGCCGGGTGATCTGCTCATAAATCGGGCTGGAGCTGCTGTTGCTGATAATGATGTCCATGGAGCACCTCACAGTTAACTGTTATTATCATCTATACACAGTATATACACGCTATACACAGTTGTCAAGGGGATTTTGAAAAATGCGCAAAAAAGGACCGGAAAAGCACACGCTCTTCCGATCCTTTTTCAATAGGGATTATGACTTGTTTTCGCTGTCTGTAATTTGAAAATAAAAGGCAGCCGGTTCATAATCTACTTCCGGGGCCAAAACCATCCGATAGGCTCCCGGCGACAGTTCATCCAAATATTCATTTTCCAGAATCTGAAAACAGACCTGTTTTTTGCCGGCGGGAATATCAAAAAGCGGCAAATCCTGACTGCTTGCCCCGAATTCCGGAGCTTTTCGCCAGTCGTTTCCCACTTTTTTCTCCAATTCATACGCATCATTGAGCCAGATATTCTCTTGGCTCAAATTTTCCACATAAAACTCGACTTTCAGGTCTTCCCCTTCGGAGATTTCTGACAAGTCATATTCTTCCTGTACAGGTGTGAGCTTCATCTCACTGCTGGCTGCCAAGTCACCGGAATACCTGGATTTTTCCCAATCTGCCGCAGGGTCTTTGGGTCCGCAGGCAGAGAGCATCAACAATATCGCAGCAGGCAGCAAAATCCATCTTTTTTTCATCAATATCCTCTCCTTTCCAAAACAAAACAGGACAAAACACCGCCTTGTCAGCCGTTTTGTCCTGTCGCCATTCTGCTCTTCCGGCTGATTTCGCATTTCTGATGAGATTTCAACTTTTGAGAGCAACCCTATGTGAATTGTAACATATTTTTTTAAATTTGAAAATCATTTGTTTTAATTTAGTATAAAAAATCTCCTGCACAAAAGCCAATCCCTGTGCAGGAGATTCAAAACGGAACTTAGCCTTCCATCAGCTCACAGATCTGGTTGCAGAATGCCACCGGGTCCTCCACGGGGAAGCCCTCGATCATCATGGCCTGAGTATACAGCAGCTGGGAGTAGGTCTTCAGCTTCTCCTGATCGTTTTCAAACAGCTGGGTCAATTTTGCAAAAATCGGGTGGTTGGCATTGAGCTCCAGCACACGCTGTGCCTGCACCTTTTCGGTAGCGGGCATGGCGTTGAGCACCTTTTCCATATCCAGGGTAATAGCGCCCTCGGAAGAGATGCACACCGGATGGCTCTTCAGCCGCTGGGACAGACGCACAGCCTTGACTTTGCCGTCCAGCGCTTCGGTCATGAAGTCCAGCAGGCCCTTGTTGTCCTCCACCTGCTTCTCGGCTTCCTTCTTCTCCTCCTCGGTCTCCAGTCCCAGATCGTCGGAAGAGATATTCTTGAAGTCCTTCTCGTCGTAGGTTTGCAGCATTTTCAGGGCGAATTCGTCCACATTATCGGTGAGGTACAGAATTTCATAGCCCTTGTCCTTGAGCATTTCCGTCTGAGGCAGCTTGGCAATCCGCTCCACCGCATCGCCGCAGGCATAGTAGATGCTGGTCTGGCCTTCCTTCATGCGGCTGACATACTCTTTCAGGGTTACGAGCTTCTCCTCGCTGGAAGAGTAGAACAGAACCAGATCTTTCAGCACATCCTTATGCATACCGTAATCGGCATACATGCCGTATTTCAGCTGGAGACCAAAGCCCTTATAGAATTCCTCGTACTTCTCACGGTCATTGTTGAGCATGGATTCCAGCTCGGACTTGATCTTCTTTTCCAGACGGCCGGCAATCAGCTTGAGCTGGCGGTCATGCTGGAGCATTTCACGGCTGATATTCAGAGACAGGTCCTGAGAATCCACCAGGCCCTTGACAAAGCTGAAATAGTCGGGCAGCAGGTCGGCGCACTTTTCCATAATCATCACGCCGTTGGAATACAGCTGGAGACCCTTTTCATATTCCCGAGTGTAGAAATCCATGGGGGCCTTGGCGGGAATGAACAGCAGTGCGTCATAGGTTGCGGTGCCTTCGGCATGGGTGCGAACCACACGAATGGGGTCCTGCCAATCCATAAACTTCTCTTTATAGAAGTTGTTGTATTCCTCGTCGGTGACCTCACTCTTGTTCTTGCGCCAGATAGGCACCATGCTGTTCAGGGTTTCGGTCTCGGTATAGGTCTCAAACTCCATGGGAGCGTCCTTGCCGGCGCCTTCGGGCTTCTCCTTAGGACGGCTCTTTTCCACATCCATACGGATGGGGTAACGGATATAGTCGGAATATTTTTTGACGATGGAGCGCAGACGGTACTGATCCAGATACTCGTCATAGTTGTCCTCTTCAGAATTGTCCTTGATGTGCAGGGTAATCACGGTACCGTTGCTGTCCTTTTCACAGGGCTCAATGGTATACCCCTCGGCACCGGTGGAGTGCCAGCACCAGGCTTCGTCGCTGCCATAGGCGCGGCTCACCACGGTAACATCGTCACTGACCATAAAGGCGGAGTAGAATCCCACGCCGAACTGGCCGATAATATCGATATCCTCCTGCTTTTCGTTCTCCTTCTTGAAGTTCAGAGAACCGCTCTTGGCGATGACGCCCAGATTGTTGTCCAGCTCGTCTTTGGTCATACCCACGCCGTTATCGGTGATAGTCAGGGTACGCTTGTCCTTGTCGGCTTCAATGGTGATGGAGAAATCATCCCGGTTCAGACCGGTATCGCCATCTTTCAGGGCGCGGTAATAGAGCTTGTCAATGGCGTCGCTGGCGTTGGAGATCAGCTCGCGGAGAAAGATTTCCTTATGGGTATAGATGGAATTGATCATCATATCCAGCAGGCGTTTGGATTCTGCTTGAAACTGCTTCATTTCCATAGAATATCAACCTCACGTTTCTATATTTAGCACTCTTCGTGCTTAAGTGCTAAAACTATTGTAACGCAAATGCCAAAGGAAATCTTGTCTAAATTGTAAACTTTGTTCTTTTCTGTCTTTCCGTTTTTTGAGCCCGTCTGGTCAAAAGCACTTTCCGGGATTTTTCAGTACATACAGACAGGTTTCCTCGTGGGTTCCCATCCGTGTCTGATAATCCGTTTGGCGGCAGTAGACAAACCCGCACTTTTCAATCACCCGCCTGGACTGCTGGTTCCAGACAAAATGCCCGCAGGTGAGAAAATCCATTTCCAGTTCCTCAAAGCACCAGGAAATCACCCGCTGTACCGCTTCGGGCATCAGCCCCTGTCCCCAGAATTCCTTACTGAGGACATAGCCGATTTCCCGCCCCAACAGCGTTTCATAAGAGCTGTCCGGCAAAGCGCTGCAGCACTCCAGTCCCAGAGACCCAATTACCTGTCCTGTCTGGCGAAGCTCCAGCGCCAATGTCTTTTTCTCGTCGATGAACATTTGCAGAATCTTCCGGCTTTCCTGCATGGAACGGTGGGGCGCCCAACCGGCCATTTGCCCCACGCCGTCCACCGAAGCATAGCGGTTAAAGTCCGCCAGATCTTCCATCCGCCAGGGCCGAAGCCGCAGGCGGGGTGTTTCCAAAATCAGATGACTGCAATCGACAGGTGCATTCATGTTTTTCCCTCCTGTTTCTCATTCTCTTTTTTATGCAAAAAATCCTCCGCAGAGCGTTCCGCGGAGGATTTTTCACGAGAGGAAATTTTCCTTACTTCTTCTGGTCAAAGAAGGCTTTAAAGGCTCTGTATGCCATGTAGACATCCAGCTTTGCCACCACTTCAAAGGGAGCGTGCATGGAGAGCACCGGAACACCCAGATCCACCACGTCCACGTTCAGGTTGGCGATATACTGGGCAACGGTTCCGCCGCCGCCCAGATCCACGCGGCCCAGCTCGCCGGTCTGCCACACCACATTGGCGTCTTCCAGCAGATCGCGAATCTGTCCCATAAACTCGGCGGAAGCATCGGAGGTGCCGCCCTTACCGCGGGAACCGGTGTATTTAATCAGGCTCACACCCTTATTCAGGTAGCAGGAGTTGTTGGCTTCATAAGCGGAAGCATAAGTGGGATCATAAGCAGCGCCCACATCAGCGGACAGGCAGGTGGACTTGGACAGCACATCGTGGCCGTCTACGCCGTCCTGCTTGGCCAGCGCATGAATGAAGTACCGCATATAGGAGGAGTTCAGGCCGGTGTTGCCGTCGCTGCCGGTCTCTTCCTTATCGGTCAGCACGGTGACAACCGTCTGCTCCGGCACTCCGCAGCAGTTGAGAATGGCCTGCAGGGCAGGATAGGCGCACACGCGGTCATCATGGCCATAAGCGCCGATCATGCTGCGGTCCAGACCCACATCCACAGCCTTATGGGCGGGCACAAACTCGATTTCAGCGGTGATGAAGTCCTGCTCCTTGATGCCGTACTTCTCGTTGAGAAGCTTCATGACGTTGAGCTTGAACAGGCTGTCGCCCTTTTCGCAGCGGAGAGGACGGCTGCCGAACAGGATGTTCAGGTCTTCGCCTTCGATGGCCTTGCCCAGAGTCTTGGTGGACTGCTCCTGTGCCAGATGGGGCAGCAGGTCGGTGATGCAGAACTGGGGATCGCCGGGCTCCTCACCAATGCACACGTCAATGTACTCGCCGTCGCGGCGGATGATGCGGCCGTGCATGGCCAGAGGGGTTGCCGTCCACTGATACTTCTTGATGCCGCCATAGTAATGGGTCTTGAGCATGGCGAAGTCGGTGGTTTCATACAGGGGAACGGGCTTCAGGTCGATGCGGGGGCAGTCAATGTGAGCGGCGGAAATGCGCACACCCTCACGGCTTCCCTTTTCACCGATGACAGCCAGCATCACGGACTTACCGCGATTGTTGACATACACTTTGTCGCCGGGCTTGTAGGATGCAGTGGGATCATAGGGAACAAAGCCCTTTTCCTCTGCCAGCCGAATGGCTTCCGCAGCAGCTTCCCGTTCAGTCTTGCCCTTGTCCAGGAACTTTTTGTAGTCCTCGCAGAATGCATCTGCTTTTGCAATTTCCTCGTCATCCACGCGGAAAAAGCCGTTTTTCTTGTCCAGCAGCAGCTCTTTTGCCAGAGCCTCTGCGTCAATGGTTTTGTTTTCCATTGTTTGTTACCTCCTGAAAAATATCTATACTAAAATCTTACTTGTTTCCAAATATATCGGGATACAGCTTCTGATACATTTCCCGGTTTTCTGTCACTCGTTTCAGATATTCCCTTGTTTCTCCATAAGGGATTTCCTTCAGTGTAACGCCATCAGAAGAATATTCTGGGTTTTCCAGCCAGGAAGTGACATTGCCCATCCCGGCATTATAGGCGCAAATAGCCGTGGATTCATTTTCATAGTGGGAAAGCAGCAGGGAAAGCAGCTCGCACCCGAACTGAATGTTCACTTCCGGTTGGAACAAATCCTCCACCTGCAAATTCTCGCTGTCGGGAATCATGGTCTGTACCCATTCAAAGGTCTCCGGCGTCATCTGCATCAACCCCCGGGCATCCGCACGGGAAACCGCGTTGGGGTCAAACCCGCTTTCTGCCCGAATCATGCCGTATACCAGCGCCGGGTCCAGGTCGTTTTTCTCCGACTCCGACATGACGATTTCATAATACGGCAGCGGATACAGCTGCTGTAAAATGGCGTTCTTCGCAAAGTACAGAACCGCTCCGGCCACCAGCAAAAATGCCAGCACGCCTACCAGAATTTTTCTCCCGCGCTTTTTGGACCCTGATTTTTTCAAAGCGTTTCCTCCGATAATCTGCCCAGATAGGCTTTCAGTTCACTCCGCAGCGTCTCGTCGTCCAGTCTTCCGGAAATCACCTTTCCGGCCCGCTCCTCATACCAGCTTTCCGGATGCTGGGCCGCCATTCTGGCCCGGGCCAGCTCCTCGGAAATATGGTCCCGCTTCATAATGCGCTGCAAGCGCTTTTCAAAGGGAACCGTCACCGCCACAATCTCGTCGCACAGGGCATCCACCCCGGCTTCAAAGAGCAGCGGCGCATCCACCACCACAAAGGGTTTGCCTGCATCCAACGCAGCCTGTATCTGTGCTTTTGTCTCCCCCAGAATCCACGGATGGGTCAGCTCGTTGAGCTTCCGGGTCTTTTCCGGGGAAGCAAAAGCCCGTGCTGCTAACAGCTTCCGGTCCAGCACTCCTTCTTGCAGGATGTCCGACCCGAATTCCTCTGCCAGCGATTGGAGACAGGGCACACAGGAGTCGGTCACCTGCCGGGCAATCCGGTCACAGTCCACCACAGCACAGCCTAAAGCGGCCAGCTCTTTGGCAACGCTGGATTTCCCCGCGCCGGTGGGACCGGTCAGCCCGATGACAATGCCTTTAGTCAACATGCAGCACCTCGAATCCCGCCGCCCGAATCAGGCGGTTGTATACCGCAAGACCCACGCCCTTCGGCTCCGGACACCGGGCATAGACCGTTTTGGCTCCCAGTTCGTCCAGCTTCCGCAGCGCGTCGAAAACCTCTCTGGCCTGTTCGTCATAATCCTCTTCCCCGCCATAACAGACGGCGGGCACTTCCAGACGGGCTTCCTCTCCATTATAGCACATGGCCGCAACCCCCGGCACCTTCTGCCCGTTGACATAGGCACAATAGGATTCATAGGGACCGTCAACAATGATTACGTTGGCTTTCGGCGCATAATGCTTATATTTCATTCCCGGGGAAGCGGGATGCTCCCCGGCTTTCAGCGGATTGAGCACTGCCTCGTCCATTTCCA
>CAJMOI010000105.1 GCA_905215105.1 uncultured bacterium | reverse complement strand
CCAGTTCTCCCTGCTGGAAGGGGAGGAACTGCCCTTCTATCTGGTGGAGATGTATTCTACACAGGCCCCGGTAAACAGGGAGGAGACCACTGTCTGTGCCTTCACCAAGGAGAACTACGGCCTGTGTCAGCTGCGGGAAGAGGACGACGGCAGCACCACCGCCCTCCTGGTCCTGGCTGTGGAGGAGCGGTCTAAGGACTCTTTGGACCGGACGGGTCTGCTGGTCTGTCCCATCCGGGTCTACCGGGAGGCCGGCCAAGGCTATGTGGTGGAGCAGACCGGAGAGCGGACCCTGTATCTGTCCACGGTGTCCGGCAGCTTTTACAGCCCGGACATGGGCTATCCCTTCCTGCCGGCAGACAAAACCTATCGGGCCCGGGGGGAGAGCGGACAAGGGCAGGCAGCGCTCCAGCTGGTCTATGCCCCGGAGAGCTGGGACGAGCTGGAACAGCCCCCGGACTACGACAAAACCGACTGGGTGTGCTGGCGCAGCCATTGGGTGACTTATACCTTTGCCGGCACAGCGGAGGAGCGGGAAAGCCTGACCACCCTGGCCATCCAGACCATGCCGGTGGCACCGGGGAAGGAGGCGGACTTCTCCGCCCTGGATGTCTTCGACCGCATGGTCCCCGGCGCCAGCGGCAGCAACAGCAACGGTGCCCGCTACACCTGCATCTCCATAGACGAAGCATGGGACGGGACCCTTACCTGCAGGGACAGTTTTGCCTGTGATGCGAAAGACGACCTCCCAGAAGCCTTTGCCCTGCGGGTCCTCTGGAACGACCAGGTCCGGGAGACCATGACCTTGAAGGAGGCGGCGGACGATGGAGTATAGAAAAGCGGCGGATGCCTTTGCTTTGGCGGGAACGGGCTATCTTTTCCAGTATTTTAACCTTAACTTATTTACTTTGGACATGTTGCCCGACTGGGCCTGCTACGTCTTCCTCTTCCTGGCCATCCGGGAGGCCGCCCCGCTGGTGCCCTCCCTGAAGCTCCTGCGCCCGCTGGGGATCCTGCTGGGGGTCTGGGAGGGGATCCTCTGGGTGAGCACGGCTCTGAGTGTATCGGTCACCTTGCCCCTGGTGAAGGTGCTGGTGGACGTCATGGCCATTTATTTCCACTACCAGTTTCTCACCGACTTGGCTCGTCTGGCCGCCAAGCTGAAGCTGCCCGACCAGGAGAAACTGTTTTATCTGCGCACGGTGATGGTGGTTCTCATTACGCTCATGGCCCTGCCGGTGAACTGGCAGGAGCATTTCCTGCTGGCACTGCCCATGGCCTTGGCGGGGGTGGTGACCGGCCTGTGGGTCTGCCTGCTGTTTTTCCGCTTCCGCCGGCAGCTGCTGGCAAGGTAGAACGTCTGACAGAAGAAAAACAACAAGAGGACCGAAGCGGGATGCTTCGGTCCTCTTGTCGGGGGAGGGCATGGAGCAGGGTCCGCACCATGCGGTCCAGAAGTCTACGAGGACGGGGGAAGAAACCTGGGCGCCCTGCTGGTCGAAATTCTCTAAATTGATATTGGGCACTACCATTCGGCGGTGTGTGGAAACCTGCCTGACCGACCGAGAGGCCAAGGTGATCATTCTCAGCCGAGGCCCCCACACCCAGCGGGAGACCGCCAGCGCCTGCGGCATCAGCCGCTCGTACGTATCAGAGCTCCGCTAATGTAAACGAAGCCCGGAAAGCCTTGTGAGGGAAGACTTTCCGGGCTTCGTATGTAACTGAGGCAGTACCGCGCTTATTGTAAATTGTAAGCGGTTAAAATTTTAGGAAGATAAGCGGCTGTTCATCAAATATCTTCTGCTTCCATACAACACTTTGAATAAAATGTAAATTTTCGAGCAGCATCTGACAAAGATCCTGTTGCGTAATATCCGTCCTTTGTTTTTTCTACACACCCAATTAATGGAGACGACAAAAACTGTAGCATATTAGATATTTCTTCAATTGTTGGAAGTGTGCCTAACTCTGTGTTGTCGCGTAAAGATCGGTAAATATCTCGCTCAAGCAAAAAACCTTCTGTTACGGGATCATCACTTTCTGAAATTAGACAACGCATCACAGCTCGAATCAGCTTTCCAAAACGTATATTTTTTTGCCGATCCTCATCAATAAGAGATATATCAGCAATTCCGGCCTTTTCAAAAATTGTTTTATATGAATTTAGCTGAATAGGAACTTCAAGGTGGCGCTGTATTAATGATTCCAGTGCATCAACATCTAATAAAACTACATTATGTTCAATGGCACGTTTGATTAGTCGTTCGTTTTTAAAAGCGCAGCCAATAACCATGCTGAAATTTGCTCGATGTTTTTTCCTGTGTTCCTCTAATGTATCGAAGTCTACCAATGAATCTGTCACACTATCTGATGCGGTCGATTTAGCATCAATGGCTACAGAAAAAGATACTTTTGGAGAGCCGGGAGTATGAATTAGTACATCTGTTTTTCCAGCACCACCAAGTCTGATTGCCGCAAATCCAAGTGTTTCAAAAGCCGATTTAATAGCCCATTCAAAGCGATCTGGATTCATTGAATCTTTGGAAGCAAGCCGAAGTTCTGTAAAAAGTGGACTCGTCTTTGGTTTTTGTGGAATAGTCACATCTTTTGTTGAAGATTCACTTAATCGACGCTCTTGTAAACTGACTTTTTCCAAAAGTAATTGGCCACGTTTTGTAATAGAGAATTTGTCCAGAGAAACATTTCGAATAAGCTTTGCACTTTTAAAAATTGAAATGCGCTTTCGAATCTCGTCAACACTCGATTTATCTAAACCGTATGACACTTTCCCAATTGCAGCGAGTTCTTTATAGTTCAACGTTTGCCCATTCAGTTCATTTAATAATTCGAAGATAAACAAAAAATTACGATGCATACAGCATATCAAATCAACAGTTGCAGAGCTTTCTATCCATTTATGGGCAATATCGGTAAGGATAAACCTTGAGTCTGTTTGGCGATGAATGAGGCCTAAATTTGTTAGTGTAGACATAAATGATTTAATTGAGGAAGCTGCAACACCATTGTTTTCTTTTGCATATTCTTTTACGTTATCATAGTTTGATCCACTTTCAATCAAACACAAATATTCATAAATTGTTTCTTTGAAATCAGCAATATTCCCAGGAATATAGCCAATGGATTGTTTACGAGTAGATAAATGCTGCTGATCCAAGCTGCAGTAATTAATAGCCCAACTATCTATATGCAAGTTTGTTTCAAGTGCGGTTTCATCTTCTTGATGAGATATTTGGCTTAACTCAACAACTTTAACATGTTTAAGAAATTCTTTTCCGGTTTCTGTAATAGAGTATAAAAGTGAAAACTCCTGAAAATCAACTAGGCCTAATTGTCGCAACCAGACAAGTCTAGAGTTAATGTCGGAAATTGTTTTCCAGTTAAGCCCGTAGTCTCTTGTTGCGATTTCTTTTAGTTCATTAGATTTTCGGGGAGTATCTAAATAATATAATACTTCTGCAACAAAGCGAATATTTGCACATAAAACTGCAGCTAAGTATAGATTATCATTTGTTTCAAGCCAACGCTCAGAATACTTTGACAATTCCCATCCGTAAGCAGTCTTTACGACTAAATGCATGGGTCGCAATCTAACGCATGCTTCGTTTAGAGTGATTTTGCTATTACTTCCTTTGTACACTAAAAGATCTTTAGGATTACAATGCTCTTTTACTTTCTGCAAAATATCATATAATACGACCAGCAAACCTTCGGTTCCTCTAGGAATGTTAGGCATTGAAAAGACTTTTTCATCCCATGGCCGATTTTGGGGATACTCTTCAAACGGCACTATCATAATGTTTCTCCTCTCACGTACAAGTTATTCTCTACCAATTTATAGACCCAATGTCCACTGTCATGGTATCGCGCAAGTTTCCTTGCCGCTGTAAACCCAACCAAAATCCGATTCGCCGTCGCAGCTGACACCCCAAACAGCTCCCGCACATCGGCGTTCATGATATAGTCGTGAGTTTTTAAATACTCTTGAATCTTGTTCCAGCGGAGGGTTGTCTTATCCATCTTTCCATCGCTCATTTCATCACTCGTACTAATCGCATCCATGAGTGATGCTTTGATAGCTGAGAGCATAAACTCGATAAATAGTGTAGACTCTCCTGCGTTATTGGAGGCATTGATGGCCGCATAATACTCCTGCTGCCGGTCATGGATGATGGATTCCACCGGGAGCCAGGCAAAGGCCGGATTCCATTGAGAGAGTAGCAGTGTATGCCACAGTCGCCCCACACGCCCATTTCCATCGGCAAAGGGATAGATCAGTTCCAGTTCATAGTGGAACACACAGCTGCGAATCAGCATGTGCACCTCGCTGGTCTTTGCCCAGTCCAGCAGTTCCATCACTAGATCCGGCACATACTGTGGAAGCGTACCGAAATGCAGGACATGTCCTTCGCTGTCCACTACACCCACAGGTCGGGTGCGAAACACACCGGATTCTTCCACCAATCCCCGGGTCATTATGCCATGGGCAGTCAACAGGTCGTCCACCGAATAAGGAGCAAGTTCATCAAGCCGTTCATAAATTTCATAAGCGTTTTTGACTTCAGCAATATCCTTTGGGGGCGCCAAGACATGCTTCCCATTCAGTACGGCCGTTACCTGCTCCAAGGATAGGGTGTTCTGCTCAATCGCCAACGACCCATGTATGGTACGGATTCGGTTGTTGCGGCGCAAAGTAGGGTTTGAAGAAAGCGCGGCTGTTGCATTCAGTTTTCCCAGCAGTTCAGCAATTTCCGCTATATAGTCAATCATCCGGTTTGTGATTTCAAAAGGAGGCTTCTTGTTTCTCATTCCAATGACCTCATAATCGAAATAGAGTGATTTTATTATATCATGCATCGCTCATTTCATCAATCAAAACAGTGCATTCTCTGCGTGATGCTCCCTTTGAAGAATCAAAACCACCGGTTGAACCTAATTTCATTAAAATAGGCAACAGGCGACTGCCTTATGTGGAACTATTTTTTGCCTGTTCAGTGACCAAACAACAAGAGGACCGAAGCGGGATGCTTCGGTCCTCTTGTTCTGAAAGACGTATTTATGAGAGGAAGATATCGATTACTTCAAAAAGGCCTCCAGCTCTCTTTTGGACTTCACGCCCACGGACATATCCACGGGCTTGCCGTCCCGGAAGAGCAGCAGGGTGGGGATGGCGGAGATCTGGTACCGCTGGGCAAGCTCGGGCACCTCGTCTACGTTTACCTTGCCGAAGGCGATCTCAGGATGCTCCTCGGCCAGCTCCTCCACCACGGGGGAGAGCATGGAGCAGGGCCCGCACCATGCGGCCCAGAAGTCCACGAGGACGGGGGAGGAAGCCTGTGCGACCTGCTGGTCGAAATTCTCTAAATTGATATTGGTCACTGCCATACTAAGTGCTCCTTTCCAGTGCAATTCTTTTTGTTGGCTATAGCATATCCCAAAAGACCGGCATTTACTGTGATTAAAACACAAACCGCGAAAAAATTCCCGCGGAACCGGGAAGGGAGGGGAAAACGGCTGGGAGAAGAGGGAGGGCAGCCGCGAAAAATTTTGGCAATAGAGACAGGCCGCCGGGGAATAGAGTAGAGCCAGGAGGTGCTGCCTATGCTTTCTGCATGGATCATACTGCTGCTCAACACGATATGCGTTCCCCTCCGCCTAGGGAATGCCGGGTCTTTTCCCCGGCCTCTGAAGGCGGAGGAGGAGCGGGAGTATCTGGCCCGGTTTGCCCAGGGAGACATCGAGGCCCGCAACAAGCTGGTGGAGCACAACCTGCGTCTGGTTTCCCACATTCTCAAGAAATACTATGTCCAGTCCGGCGATCAGGATGACCTGATCTCCATCGGCACCATTGGACTGATCAAGGGGATTTCCACCTTCAAGGCCGACAAGAAGGTCCGCTTGGCCACCTATGCCAGCCGCTGCATTGAAAATGAGATTCTCATGTATTTTCGCAGTCAGCGGAAGTACCAGGGAGAGGTCTCCCTGTCGGATTCCCTGGACGCAGACCCCGAGGGAAACGCCCTGTCCCTCATGGACGTGATTAGCGTGGACGACGACATGCTGGAAAATCTGGACGCTCGAGACTCCTGCCAGAAAGTCCGGCGATGTGTGGAAACTTGCCTGACCGACCGAGAGGCTAAAGTGATCACTCTCCGCTACGGTCTAGATGGCGAGGCCCCTCGCACCCAGCGGGAAATCGCCAGCGCCTGCGGCATCAGCCGCTCGTACGTTTCTCGCCTGGAAAAAAAGGCGTTGGGAAAACTGCGGGAGGAAATGGAAAAAGGGACATAATGATCCGCCCGGGAACCGTGCGTATCGGTTCCCGGGCGAACTGTTTTGGGTCGATGGAGAATCAAGGCCGCAGGGCAATCTCGTGGCGCTTGGGGCCGGTGGAGACGATCTTGATGGGCACCTGGATCTCCTGTTCCAGAAAGTCCACATAGGCCTTGGCGGCGGCAGGGAGGTCCTCATAGCGGGTGATACCCCGCACGTCGGACTTCCAGCCGGGCAGGGTGGTGAAGACGGGTTTGGCCTTTTCCAGCTGGGCGGGGACGGGGAAATCCTTGGTCACCTGGCCATCGATCTCATAGGCGGTGCACACGGGAATCTCGTCCAGGTAGCCCAGCACATCCAGGCAGGTCAGGGCCACCTGGGTGGCGCCCTGGATCATGCAGCCGTAGCGGGTGGCCACCAAATCGAGCCAGCCCATCCTTCTCGGCCTTCCGGTCGTCGCGCCGTATTCGCCGCCGTCGCCGCCGCGGCGCCTCAGCTCGTCGGCCTCTTCCCCGAAGATTTCGCTGACAAATTCACCAGCGCCCACTGCGCTTGAGTATGCCTTGCACACGGTAATGACCTTTCTGATCTCGTATGGCG
>CAJMOI010000104.1 GCA_905215105.1 uncultured bacterium | reverse complement strand
GTGTCTGCGAATCTGCCGGGTGAGCTTCCGGGTATCCACGCCCCAGATGCCCGGGATACCGAACTGTTTCATGGTCTGGGATAAGGTGCAGACGCTGCGGAAATTGGAAGGAGTGTCGTTGTATTCCCGGACGATGAGTCCGCCGATGGTGGGACGGTCTGTTTCAAAATCGGCCTCACAGATGCCGTAGTTTCCGATGAGCGGATAGGTCATGACCACGGCTTGACAGGTGTAGGAGGGGTCGGAGAGAATTTCCTGATAGCCGGCCATAGAGGTGTTGAACACCATTTCACAGACCCGGCTTTCCTCGCTGCCGAAAGCATAGCCGAAATATTCGCTTCCGTCTTCCAAAATCAGTTTTCGGTTGTATTCCTGATACATATCATTGCCTCACTTTCGCTGGGTCGATAATTTTTGGGATAATTTCAGTTCGAATCGGTTTTTGCGGGTGTCGGTGGGAATGGCAGTGGGGTATTCCCCGCTGAAACAGGCGCTGCAATACCCGTCGCATCCGGTCATGGTGGAAAGACTGGAAACCGGAAGATAACCCAGAGAGTCCGCGCCGAGGATTTCTGCGATTTCCTCTACGGAGTGGCTGCATGCGATCAGGTGGTCACAGGAGTCGATATCGGTTCCATAGTAGCAGGGATGCAGGAACGGGGGTGCGGAAATCCGCAGATGAATTTCTTTGGCGCCCGCTTCCCGCAGGAGCCCTACAATCCGGCCGCTGGTGGTTCCCCGAACGATGGAGTCGTCGATGAGGACAATCCGTTTTCCCTGCACGCTTTCCTCAATGGCACTCAGTTTGATTTTTACCTGATCCAGCCGGTGGCTTTGCCCGGGGGAAATAAAGGTTCTGCCGATATACTTGTTTTTAATCAGCCCGATCCCATATGGAATGCCCGATTCCAGACTGAAGCCCAGTGCCGCATCCAGTCCGGAGTCTGGGACACCGATGACCAGATCGGCATCTGCCGGATGGGTTTGGGCCAGAATTTTACCGGCGCGGAGTCTGGCCTCATGAACCGACAGGCCGTCGATGACGGAGTCGGGTCTTGCAAAATAGATGTATTCAAAAACGCAGAGCTTTTTCTTTCGGCTGCCGCAGTGCTCCCGACGGGAAACCACGCCGTCTTTTGAAAACACCAGAATTTCACCCGGCTCCACGTCCCGCTGGAATACTGCGCCAACGGCTTTCAGCGCACAGCTTTCCGAAGCGATCACATATTTTCCGTCTGGAGTTTTTCCATAGCACAGAGGCCGGAACCCATAGGGGTCGCGGGCACAGAGGAGCTTTTGAGGAGACATGAGAATCAGGGAATAGGCGCCGTCCAATGAATTCATAGCGGCACTCAGGGCGTCCTCAATGGAGCGGGATTTCAGCCGTTCCCGGGTGACAATATAGGCGATGGTTTCGGTGTCACTGGTGGTATGGAAAATCGCGCCATCCAGCTCCAGACGGTTCCGCAGCTCCACGGCATTGCTCAGGTTGCCGTTGTGAGCCAGTGCCATTTTTCCCTTCTGATGATTGACCTCAATGGGTTGGCAGTTGCTGCGGCTGGTGCCGCCGGTAGTTCCATATCGCACATGGCCCACGGCCATGGAACCGGTGGGCAGCCGGGACAGGGTGTCGGCGTTGAATACTTCGCTGATAAGCCCAAGATCCTTCCGGGAGAAAAACACTCCATCGTCATTCACCACAATCCCGCAGCTTTCCTGACCCCGGTGCTGCAAAGCGTACAGGCCGTAATAGACCAGATCGGCAACGTGGTCGGGCTCGGTTCCGAAAACACCGAAAACGCCGCATTCTTCATGCAAACTCATGGTATACCTCCGTTCAGACAGTCAAACGTCCCGCGGCGCAGACTGCACCGCAGGATGTTGAAAATTGTATCATACTGTAGGGGGCGAAAGGGGCAGAAGCCTTATTTGCCGCTGTCGCCATAGTTGGACAGTACCCGGGCAGAGGGGTCGTCCACGTTGCAGCCTTCCCATTCTTTGTTGGGCATCCAGAAGCCGGCAATCATCTGGGCCTGACCGGGGTAGTGCTTTTCAAACAGTTCCCGGTACAGCAGGGATTCTTTGGTGAAGGGACGGGCATATTCGTATTGGCTGCATTTTTCCTGGAATTCCTCGTCGGAATAGCAGGTCTCCGCGTATTCCTTCAGGTCATCCACCATGGAGTGTCCTACTGCATCGGAAAAGGCGGCTTTTTCTCTCCACAGAATCTCTTCCGGAAGGTAGGTACCCTCGAACGCATGACGGAGCAGGTATTTGCCCTTTCCATACCGGTTCAGTTTTTTCTCCGGATCAATGGCCATCACATACCGGACGAAATCCAGATCCCCGAAGGGGACCCGTGCTTCCAGCGAGTTGACGGAAATACACCGGTCAGCCCGAAGGACATCGTACATATGCAGCTCCCGGACGCGCTTCTGGGATTCTTCCTGGAAGGCCTGGGCGTTGGGAGCAAAGTCGGTGTATTTGTAGCCGAACAGCTCGTCGGAAATTTCGCCGGTGAGAAGCACCCGGACATCTGTCTGCTCATGAATCGCTTTGCAGACCAGATACATACCGATGGAAGCACGGATGGTGGTAATATCGAAGGTTCCCAGCAGTGCGACAACCGTTTCCAGCGCTTTCAGTACATCTTCCCGGGTAATCAGCACTTCCTGATGGTCACTGCCGATGTAGTCGGCAACCTGCCGGGCATATTTCAGGTCAATGGCGTCCTTGCTCATGCCGATGGCAAACGTGCGGATAGGCTGTTTGCTTTTTTGTGCGGCAATGGCACAGACCAGAGAAGAGTCCAAGCCGCCGGACAGCAGGAATCCCACCTTGGCGTCGGCCACCAGTCGCTTTTCCACGCCGGCAATCAGCTTTTCCCGGATGTTCCGGCAAATGGTTTCCAAATCATCGTGACAAACCTGTTCCACGGCGGTAATGTCACAATAGCAGGTGAATTTGCCGTCTTTGTAGTAATGTCCGGGCGGGAAAGGATGAATTTCCCGGGCGAGGCCCACAAGGTTTTTGGCTTCACTGGCAAACAGGATGACACCGTCCACGTCATATCCGTAATACAGAGGGCGAATGCCGATGGGGTCCCGGGCTGCAATATAAGTTTGTTCCTCCGCATCATAAATAATGCAGGCAAACTCTGCGTCCAGCATGGAAAACATATTGGTGCCGTATTCCCGATACAAGGGGAGAAGGACTTCGCAGTCGGATGTACTGTGGAACGTATACTTGTCGGACAGCGCTTTCTTCCATTTCTCAAAGCCGTAAATTTCACCGTTACAGACCACATGACTGCCATTCAGACTGAAAGGCTGCATACCGCTGGAATCCAGATCCATGATGGCAAGGCGGTGAAAGCCCAACAACCCTTTGCCGGTATCGATAATGCGGCTGTCATCCGGTCCGCGCGACTTTGTGCGGTCAAAGCCTCTGCAAAAAGCGGAGATGGAGGCGCTGCTGCCGCAGTAACCCATAATAGAACACATTGTAAAACCCTCCGTACTCAATTCGATATGCTTTGGGGAAGATATGCCTGTACAGCGGCAGGTTTCCATGCCGCTGTACAGCTGATCAATCTTTTATTCTACATCCTGAAGAGCGTCATAACCCTCTTCACCGGTGCGAACCTTAACCACATTCTCCACGTCATAGACAAAGATCTTGCCGTCGCCGATGTGGCCGGTATACAGAACCTTCTTGGCGGTTTCGATCACATCCCGGACCGGAACCTTGCTGACGACGATGTCCACCTGCACCTTGGGCAGCAGGGTGGCCTCCACCTGAACGCCGCGGTAGAATTCGGGCTTGCCCTTCTGTACGCCGCAGCCCAGCACATGGGAAACGGTCATGCCGTTGATGCCCAGCTTGGTCATGGCTTCCTTCAAAACCTCCAGACGGGATTCCTTACAGATGATTTCCACCTTGGTGAGCTTGGGCTGTCCGTCGGCTTCCTCGAAGGAAGGAACACGCTTGACCGGAACTGCTTCGGCAGCCGGTGTGTCGCCAGATACCACAACAGGAGTATCGACATCGGCAGGAATGGTATCAGGAGCCATTTCAAAGCCTGCATAAGCGGTGAGCAGGCCGTGCTCGGAGATATCCAGACCTTCGATTTCCTCCTGAGCGGAAACGCGCAGGCCGATGGTGTGCTTGATGATGAAGAAAACAACGGAGATAATCACAGCTACATAAGCGGCCACTGTCACAACGCCCAGAGCCTGAACACCGAGGAGATGGAATCCGCCGCTATAGAACAGGCCCTTTTCCGTGGTGACACCGTCTGCAAACAGGCCGGTGAGGATGGTGCCCAGTGCACCACAGACACCGTGAACGGAAATGGCGCCCACCGGGTCATCCAGCTTTGCAACCTTGTCAAAGAATTCCACTGCCAGTACAATGACGATACCGAAAACCAGTCCCATGATGGCGGCGCCCAGCGGGGAAACGGCGTCACATCCGGCGGTGATGCCCACCAGACCGGCCAAAGCGGCGTTGTAAGTCATGGAAACGTCAGGCTTGCCATAGCGCAGCCAGGTGAAGATCAGCGTGGTGCAGCAGGCAACTGCGGCGGCCAGGTTGGTGTTGAAGAAGATCCGGCCTGCGCTCTCCACAGCAGCGTCGGAATCCATGGCAACGGTGGAAGCACCGTTGAATCCAAACCAGCAGAACCACAGGATGAATACGCCCAGAGCGGCGAAGGTCAGGTTGTGGCCCAGAATCGCGCGGGGCTTGCCGTTCTTGTCATACTTGCCAATACGGGGTCCAAGGAACAGTACGCCGATGAGAGCACATACGCCGCCGACCATGTGAACGGCAGTAGAACCGGCAAAGTCATGGAAGCCCAACTGACTGAGCCAGCCGCCGCCCCAGATCCAGTGTCCGGAGACCGGATAGATAATCAGGGAAATAGCAGCGCTGTAAATGCAGTATGCGCTGAACTTGGTGCGTTCTGCCATGGCGCCGGAAACAATGGTGGCAGAAGTGGCACAGAACACGGTCTGGAAAATGGCAAATGCCCAAAGGGGAACGCCAGCAGGCAGAATGTGGCTGTAATCCCCGAGAATCATGGGGTCAATGGCACCGAAAACAGCGCTTCCTGCGCCGAACATAATTCCAAAACCAAACAACCAGAAAGCAGGGGTGCCGATACAGAAGTCCATCAAGTTTTTCATCAGGATGTTGCCGGTGTTCTTGGCTCTTGTAAATCCGGCTTCACACATGGAGAAACCGGCCTGCATGAAGAATACCAGTGCCGCACCAAGGAGCACCCAGATGGTGTTGACAGAACTCAATGTCATAGGGAAAACCTCTTTTCTGTTTCAATTCTTCCTTCTTTTTTCAAAAATACAATTGCAGGAATCAGCGAACGCCAAAGAGCAGGTCGCCATAGGTGGGGAAGGGCCAGTAGTCCTCGGCCGTCACGGTTTCCGCTTCGTCACAGGCTGCACGGAGCTCGCCCATGACCTTCAGCATACAATCCCGAATGATTTCGGACTGAGGCTGTACTTCTGCTACAGCCTTGGCCTTTACCAGAACCTCGTCCAGTTCATTGGTCTTTTCCGCAATGGCATCGCTCAACTGGGACAGCTTGCGTACCAGACCGCCTTCATAGGCACAGCGCAGGCTGCTGTCCAGAGCCTTTTTGGCAGCGGCTGTCTGGGAAAGGGCCAATGCATACCGCTCAACTGCCGGCAGAATTTCCTTTCTGGCCATATCCACCATGGTGTTGGCTTCAATCAGGACGGTCTTGCAGTAATTGTCCAGGGTGATTTCACAGCGGGACCGCAGTTCTGCTTCGGAATAAATTCCCAGAGAGGTGAGCATTTCCACATTTTTCTGATCCATCAGATGAGGAATGCAGTCGGGAGTAGTGCGATAGTTCAGCAGGCCGCGCTTTTGGGTGGCTTCTTCAATCCAGGCATCATCATAGCCGTTGCCGTTAAAGATGATGTGCTTGTGATCGCGGATGGTCTTCTTAATCATCTGGTTCAGAGTGGTCTGGAAATCTTCAGCCTGTTCCAGACGGTCTGCGTAAATCTTTAAGCTCTGAGCCACGGCGCTGTTCAGCATGATGTTGACACAAGCAATGCTGTTGGCAGAACCCAGCATACGGAACTCAAACTTGTTGCCGGTAAAGGCAAAGGGAGAGGTGCGGTTCCGGTCGGTGGTATCCCGGTTGAACTGGGGCAAAACGTCCACGCCCAGCATCATGCGGGATTTTTCAGCGGCGTTATAGGGTGTATCGTTTTCAATGGCATCCAGAATGGCGGTGAGTTCATCGCCCAGGAAGATGGAAACCACAGCGGGCGGTGCTTCGTTTGCGCCAAGACGGTGATCGTTTCCAGCGGTAGCCACTGCAATTCGCAGCAGGTCCTGATAATCGTCTACAGCTTTGATGACAGCGCACAGGAATAACAGGAACTGGGCGTTTTCATAGGGAGTTTCACCGGGAGAAAGCAGGTTTGTGCCGGTGTCGGTTGCCAGCGACCAGTTGTTGTGCTTGCCGCTGCCGTTGACGCCGTCAAAGGGCTTTTCGTGAAGCAGGCAGACCAGACCGTGACGGGCAGCAACCTTCTGCATGATTTCCATGGTCAGCTGGTTGTGGTCGGTGGCAATATTGGTGGTGGAATAAATAGGAGCCAGCTCGTGCTGAGCGGGAGCCACTTCATTATGTTCGGTCTTGGCCAGAATGCCCAGCTTCCACAGCTCTTCATTCAGTTCTTCCATATAAGCGGCCACTCTGGGCTTGATGACGCCGAAATAATGGTCATCCATTTCCTGACCCTTGGGGGGCTTTGCGCCGAACAGGGTACGGCCGGTAAAACGCAGGTCCCGGCGCTTGTCGTACATTTCCTTATCAATGAGGAAGTACTCCTGTTCCGGTCCCACAGAAGTGCGGACACATTTGACGGTATCGTTTCCGAAAAGACGGAGGATGCGCATGGCCT
>CAJMOI010000103.1 GCA_905215105.1 uncultured bacterium | reverse complement strand
TACTTTTTTCTCTCTTCTTTTTCCTCTCTGTCCAATTTGTATTGTAGCTCTACATGTGTCAGGGCAGTGCTCCGGGCAAATCCCTTGACAGTAGGAGCAATGTAGAGTAAAATATATAAGAATATTTATGTCCGGAAACAGCGCTTTGTCTGCGATTTTTAAAGACAGAAACACGTTGTGAAATCGGTTTTTCAGAACTTTTCAACCCGCTTTTTCCCCGAATATCCAGTGACAGACATCGTGGATTTCGGATTCGTTCAGGCTGCGGCCACTTTGCGGGAACACCGGTGAATCCAGTGCCCGGCGGGTTGTTTTGTTATATATCATATCGACAGCGGATCAAAACGCAGTCTCTGCCGCCCGTTGCGGAGAGATCACATCTGCTTGTCCAAATTGGAGGTTATTGCGTGGTAAAAAAGAATACGAATGCCGTTGAAGAAACAGCAGAGAAGAAGGTTCGTCGGCCCAGATCCACGGGAAAATCGGCAAAACCGGTGGATATGCCCCTGTATCAGCGGGTGCTTCCGCCCAAGAAGACGAAGGCTGCCCCTGCTGCAGAGGAACAGAGCGCCGGAGAAAAGCCGGTACGCGGCAAAAAAACGGACGGAACAAAGCAGAGCAGAAAGACGGTATCCAGAAAAGGGAAAAACCGCCAGGTATCCCAGAAGCCTTCCATGAAGGTGTATTTTCTGGGTGGACTCAATGAGATCGGAAAAAACTTTACATTGTTTGAATGCGGAAACGACATGGTCATTGTGGACTGCGGACTGGCGTTTCCTACAGATGATATGCTGGGCATTGATCTGGTGCTGCCGGATTTCACCTTTGCAGAGCGGAATGCAGACAAAATCCGGGGTATTGTGCTGACCCACGGTCACGAGGACCACATCGGCGCCCTGCCCTATCTTTTGAAGAAAATTAACCTTCCCATCTACGGAACTGCGCTGACGCTGGGACTGGTAGAAGGAAAACTGAAAGAGCACGGATTGCAGAACAAAGTCCATTTGCAGGTGACCCATCCGGGCCAGACTGTGAAAATGGGCTGCATGAGTGTGGAATTTATTCACGTCAACCACTCGATTTCCGATGCAGTGGGCTTTGCCATTCACAGCCCGGCAGGTACGGTGGTACACACCGGCGACTTTAAAATCGATTGTACCCCCACGCAGGGCGGTATGATTGATCTGGGCCGTTTTGCAGAGCTGGGCAAAGAGGGCGTGCTGGCCCTGATGGCCGATTCCACCAACGCGGAGCGTCCCGGCTATACCCAGACGGAGCAGAAAGTTTTTGCGTCCTTCGATAACCTGTTCAAACAGGCGGAGAAGGACCGGCTGATTATTGCCACCTTTGCTTCCAACATCAGCCGCGTACAGCAGATCATCAACTGTGCGGTGAAGTATGGCCGCAAAGTGGCGCTGTCCGGCCGCAGTATGCTCAATGTGATGGGTATTGCCGTGGAGCTGGGATATCTGGAAATTCCTGACGGTGTGCTCATTGATATTGATTTGATTAACCGCTATCCCAAGGAACAGATTGTGCTGGTTACCACCGGCAGCCAGGGTGAACCCATGTCTGCCCTGACCCGGATGGCCTTTGCCGATCACCGGAAGGTGGAAGTAGGCCCGGGGGATACCATTATTATTTCCGCCCGTCCCATTCCCGGCAACGAGAAAATGGTGGGCACTGTGGTGGATGAACTGCTCAAGCGCGGATGCAGCGTGGTGTATGAGTCCATGTATGAAGTCCATGTGTCCGGCCACGCCTGTCAGGAAGAGCTGAAGCTGATGCAGGGCATTGTCCGTCCCAAATATTTTATCCCGGTACACGGTGAGCAGAAGCATCTGCGCAAGCACGCAAATCTGGCGCTTGCCATGGGAATGGACCGAAAGAATATTTTCATCGGCGATGTAGGAAGCTGTGTCGAGCTGAATGAGAATTATATGAAGGCTTTGCCGCCGGTTCCCGCCGGTCGGGTAATGGTAGACGGTCTGGGTGTAGGCGATGTGGGCAGCATTGTGCTGCGGGACCGCAAGCATCTGGGCGAAGACGGCCTGATTGTGGTGGTCTGCACCATCGCAGCCGGAAGCGGAAAGGTGATTTCCGGTCCGGATGTGGTTTCCCGCGGATTTGTTTATGTCCGGGAATCCGAGCCTTTGATGGAAGAAGCCCGAAAGCTGGTGTATTCCATTCTGGAAAGCAGCGCGGAAAACGATGTGCATGACTGGGGAACTCTTAAGACCCGCATCAAGGATGGACTTTCCCGTCTGCTGTATGAGCGTACCCGCAGAAGCCCCATGATTCTTCCCATTATCATGGAGGTGTAAGTCCGGGCTGACTATGCCGGATAGAAGGAGTCGTTGGAATTGAAACGTCGCAGAATCTGGATCTCATCCCCTGTATATTATGTGCTGGCGGCCGCTATGCTCTGTATGGCGGCAATCAGCCTGTTTTGGAGCCCTGTGGCATTTGTCGTAGAGGCTGCTGTGGCGGTTGCTGCCTGTGTGGCGGTAATCCTGGGGGAAAATCGCTTTAAAGCGCATATTGGAAGTGCTGTCCGGGCCGCAAAAAACGTGCTGACTGCTCAGGACTATGACGCACTGGAGAAGTTCTCCATACCGGTGGCGGCCGTCGCCGAGGAAGGGGATCTGGTCTGGGCAAATGAGGCCTTTTTACAGGCGGTCAGTGGGCGCAAGGATGTCCGGGGAGACAATGTACTTCGCTTTATTTATCCGAAGACCCTTCATCAGGTTGCGGCAGACAAGGGAACGGATATTACTATTCAGGAAAAAGAGTATACCGTTCATGCAGTGAAAACCTTCCGGGGATATGTGCTGTATTTCATCGACGATACTTATTATAAGGATATCAATCGCCGTTATAATGAAAAACGGCCGGTAGTGGCCAGTATTTCGTTCGATAACCGGGAAGAGCTGGCCCGGATTTCTTCCGAGGTGGAGAGCGTATTGTCCCATTGGGCACAGGAAATGGGCGGCTTTTTGAAAAAGGTTTCGGGAAGTCGGTTCTTTATGATGACCGACGAAGCCCATATTGTGGCGGCCAAGGAAAAGCGTTTTGAAATTCTGGACAAGGTCCGGGAGATCAAGACCAATGAAGGCCGTCGGGCGACGGTTTCCATCGGCGTGGGGCGCGGCGCATCTTCTTTGGAAGAGAGCGAGCATTGGGCCCGTCAGGCGCTGGATATGGCACTGGGCCGCGGCGGAGATCAGGTAGCCGTCAAGCAGAAGGACGATACATATGAGTTCTTCGGCGGACTCTCCAAGGGCGTGGAAAAGCGGGACAAGGTTCGTACCCGTGTTATCGCCGCTACCCTTTCTGACCATGTGAATGCCAGCGATGTGGTGCTGATTATGGGACATAAATTCAGCGATCTGGATTCTGTTGGTTCCGCTGTGGGTATGTGGAGCGCCGTTGCCAAAGGGCTGGGGCACGAAGCCTACATTGTCATTGACCGGGAACAGTCTTTGGCAAAACAGATCATTACCAGCATGGAGAAAGTGACCCAGGATCGCCGGATCTTTATCGAACCCTGGGAAGCTATGCCCATGATTACCGGAAAAACCCTGCTCATTGTGGTGGATACCCACTCTCCGTCCTTTGTGGAAAGCCCGGATCTGCTGCGCCAGGTTTCCCGGGTAGTGGTAATTGACCACCACCGGATGATGGTGAAGCATATTGACAACGCCATTGTATTTTATCATGAACCATATGCCAGCTCTGCTTCCGAAATGGTGGCAGAACTGGTACAATATATCAGCGGCAACTGTCTGAGCCGCATGGAAGCGGAAGCTCTGATGGCCGGTATTATGCTGGATACTAAGAGCTTTGTGCTGAAAACCGGTGTCCGTACCTTTGAAGCCTCCGCCTATCTCCGCCGCCGCGGCGCCGATACGGTGGAAGTCAAGCGGCTGTTTTCCAACAGCATCGACACCTATAAGGCAAAATCCCAGCTGGTTTCCAGCGCGGAGATATACAACAACTGCGCCATTGCCTGCTCTGCCGAAAATATTCCGGATATCCGGGTGGCGTCGGCACAGGCGGCCGATGAACTGCTGTCTATACAGGGGGTTACCGCCTCCTTTGTGCTGTTCCAGACAGGCAGCACCGTGAGTATTTCCGCCCGTTCACTGGGAGACGTGAACGTGCAGATTCTCATGGAGGCTCTGGGCGGCGGCGGTCATTTAACCATGGCCGGTGCGCAGCTGGCAAATTCCAACCTTCGGGACGCCCGGCAAAAGCTGATTTCGGTACTCAACGAACAGCTGGAGTCGGCAACACAGCACGGCACCACATAACCGGCTGTCCCAACTGACACTGATATTTGGAGGGATTTCTTATGAAAGTAGTACTGCTTGCAGACGTAAAGGGAAGCGGCAAAAAGGGCGAACTGGTGAATGTTTCCGACGGCTATGCCCGGAACTTCCTGTTCCCCAAGAAGCTGGCAAAAGAGGCTAATGCTCAGGCAATGAATGAGCTGAAAAACGCCGAGGAAGCCAAGGCCTATAAGATTAAAACCGAAACGGAAGCTGCCCAGAAGGCAGCGGCCATTCTGGAAGGCAAGACCGTGAAAATGACGGCAAAGGCCGGACAGGGCGGACGTCTTTTCGGTTCTGTCACCGCAAAGGAAATTGCGGAAGCGCTGAAAGAGCAGTTCAAGGTGGACATTGACAAGCGGAAAATCGTTGTGGACGGCGATATCAAGGCATTTGGTTCTTATGCCTGCGAGATCAAACTCTATGCCGGCATTTCCGCAAAGATGTTTGTAATGGTTGGCGAAAAGGAATAATTTCCGGTTCTGCGAAAAGCCTGACGGCGTCCTGCTGTCAGGTTTTTTCCGGTTCTGGACAAACAGGGAAAGGAGTGGGCAGCATATGGCGGAAAATAACAATACGAACCAGCTGAATACACAGGGGTCTTCGGTTCTGTATATGCCTTTCAGTCCGGAGGCGGAACAGTCTGTATTGGGTGCAATCCTGCTGGATTCCTCCTGTCTGGATCGGGTGACGGAATTTCTGCCCCGGCCAGACTATTTTTATCAGGTCAATAATGCGCTGATCTATGAAGTGATGCTGGATCTGTTCACCACCGGCCGTCCGGTGGATTTTGTCACGGTGCTGGAACAGCTCAAGCAGAACGACTCTTTTGATGAATCCACCGGTAAAGTGTATCTGATGCAGCTGGCCCAGATTGTCCCCTCCATCTCCAATGTGGAGTCCTATGCCAAAATTGTCCGGGACAAATATGATGTCCGGACGTTGATTCTGGCGGCCCGGGAAATTCTGGAGGATGCCAGTCAGGGTGCGGCGGATGCCTCCACGCTGCTGGATTCTGCGGAGCAGCGCATATTCGATATTCGACGGGGCAAAAATATGCAGGGGCTTCAGCCGCTGAACGAGGTCATTATTGAAACCTTTGACCGGCTGGACCGGCTGAATTCTCCGGACCGGGATTTATACAAGGGTATTCCCACCGGTATCCGGGAGCTGGATGACACCATTACCGGCTTGAACCGCTCCGACCTGATTATTCTTGCCGCTCGTCCCGGTATGGGTAAAACCAGCTTCGCCCTGAATATTGCCCGTCATGCGGCGGTCACCGCTCAAAAGCGGGTTGCCTTTTTCTCGTTGGAAATGGCGCGGGAACAGCTGGCTTCCCGTTTGCTTTCCACCGAATCGCTGGTGTCCGGCACCAAGCTGCGCACCGGTGAGCTCAACGACGGCGAATGGGCCCGGCTGATTGAGGGCGGAGATATTCTTTCCAAAGCGTCCATTTATCTGGACGATAATTCCAGTATTACCGTCCCAGAAATGAAAGCCAAGATTCGCCGGCTGAAAAATGTGGACTTGGTGATTATCGACTATTTGCAGCTGATGAACAGCGCCAAGCGGATTGATAACCGTGTGCAGGAAATTTCGGAAATTACCCGAAACCTGAAAATCATGGCAAAGGAACTGAATATTCCCGTCATTGCCCTGTCCCAGCTGGCCCGCGGCAGTGAAAAACGTACGGAACACCGTCCGGTACTTTCCGACCTGCGTGATTCCGGCTCTATCGAACAGGACGCCGACATTGTTTTGTTCCTGTACCGTGAAAACTATTACCAGAATGACGCGGACGCACCGAAAGAGGACGAGGACATGAACAGCGGCGAGTGTATCGTGGCCAAAAACCGTCACGGCGAAATCAAGACGGTTCCCCTCCATTGGCAGGGCGAGTTTATGCGCTTTACGTCTCAGGAGCTGTTCCGGCATGAGTAAGACACGGGAGCAGGTGCAGCGATGGATGGAGCAAAACCGGATGGTTCCCTGGGAGGGGAGAGTGATTGCAGCTCTTTCCGGCGGCGCAGATTCCATGGCCATGATTCATCTGCTGTTGTCCCTGTTTCCTAGGGAAAGAATTCTCTGTGCCCATGTGAATCATGGGATTCGCGGGGCAGAGGCCGACGAAGATGAAGCGTTTGTCCGGGAGTGGTGCAGCGAACAGGGAATTGAACTGCGGGTTTTGCAGGTCAATGTCCCGGAAGAGGCAGCGCGTTCCGGGGAAGGGCTGGAAGCCTGCGGCAGGCGGCTCCGGTATGAGTTTCTGGAAAGTTTGCTTTCAGGGGATAACGATCGGATTGCCACAGCTCACACCCGCAGCGATCAGGCGGAAACAGTGCTGCTGCATTTGCTGCAAGGAGCCGGTGCCCGGGGGCTGTCGGGGATTGCGCCGGTACGGGGGAACATTATTCGCCCGGTGCTGCTCCTCAGTCGGGAGGAAATCGAAGCTTATTGCCGGGAAAACGAAATTCCGTGGCGGACGGACAGCACCAACGCCTGTCTGGACTATACCCGTAACCGGCTGCGTCATCAGGTGCTTCCGCTTTTGTGCAGCATACAGCCGGAAACGGAGCGCCTGCTGGCTCGAACAGCAGAAACCCTGCGCCGGGACGCGGACTGTCTGGACGATCTGGCAGAGGGATTGCTTTTCTGTGCAAAAGGGGAGAGAGGCTGGGCGGTTTCCGACTTTCG
>CAJMOI010000102.1 GCA_905215105.1 uncultured bacterium | reverse complement strand
CGCCCTAGCGGCATAAAAAAGGCTTTATCCGTTTCAATACGTTTGTAAAGGAGGAAAGCGGAGCGCCATCCGGCTGACTTCGCGGATCTATGAGAGTTTTGTTTGCAGGCGGCGGCACCGCCGGTCATATTAACCCTGCTCTGGCCATTGCCGGATATCTTCGGGAAAAGGAGCCGGACACCGCCATTGTGTATGTGGGCAACAAAGGCGGTATGGAGGAGCGGCTGGTGCCCGCTGCCGGTTTTGAGTTCCGCACGGTCCACATTTCCGGCTTTCAGCGGAAGCTCACGCTGAAAAATATCCAGCGGAATCTCCAAACGCTGGGCCGTATTGTGACCTCTTCTCAGGAAGCCAAAAAGATTATCCGGGATTTCAAGCCGGATATCTGTGTGGGAACCGGCGGCTATGTCAGCGGCCCCGTGATCCGGGAAGCCATGAAGCTGGGCATTCCCGCTGTCATTCACGAGCAGAACGCCTATCCCGGCGTGACCAATAAAATGCTGGCGAAAAAGGCAAGCCGGGTCATGCTGGCAGTAGCCGATGCCCAGCGCCATTTTGAAGCCGATGCCCGGTGCATCCTGACCGGCAACCCTGTCCGGCAGGAGCTGGCCCGCGCTGACAAAGAGGATTCCCGTCGTCAGCTGGGACTGGATGCACGCCCTCTGATTCTTTCCTTTGGCGGAAGCCTGGGCGCCAGAAGCATCAATGAAGCCGTGGCGGATATGCTGGTGCGCAGCGCCAGAACCGGCAAGTACCAGCACATTCACGGTTATGGCCAGTATGCCAAATGGATGCCCCAGCTGATTGCAGAAAAGGGCCTCGATTTGAAGGAGCACCCCGGCATCCAGCTGCGGGAGTACATCAACAATATGCCGGAGTGCATGGCAGCCGCCGATCTGGTCATCTGCCGCGCCGGCGCTATCACCCTCAGCGAATTGCAGGCACAGGGCAAGGCGTCCATTCTGATTCCTTCCCCCAATGTGGCGGAAAATCATCAGTATCACAATGCCATGGCACTGGTTCGCCGCAATGCTGCCGTGCTCATTGAGGAAAAGGACTTGACCGGCGAATTGCTGTGGAACCGGGTGGAAGAAATCTTCTCCCGTCCCGGCGGAGCCGCAGAGCTGGGGGAGAATGCCGCGAAAATGGCCATTCCCGATGCCTGTGAGCGCATTGTGAAAGTGATGCACGAGGTGCTGAAAGAGAGCCGGAAAGCCTGATTTCTGCCTTTTCACCTGTTTTTCAATCCCTGCATAGTATGGAGAGCGATTGAAACAGGGAAAGGGTGTTGTGTTTTGGATAAATTCATCATTGAAGGTCCGGGCAGGCTGTCCGGGGAGCTGTGGGTTCACGGAGCCAAAAACAGCACGCTTCCCCTGCTGGCGGCCACCCTTCTGTGCCGGACACAGGCGGTTTTACATAACTGCCCGGCGCTTTCCGACGTGGATACTGCTCTGCGGATTCTTCAGAATCTGGGCTGTACCGTGTCACGGGAAGGCCATAGCCTGACGGTGGATGCAGAAGTGCTGTCCGACGACGAAATTCCCGAAAGCCTGATGCGGGAAATGCGCTCGTCCATTGTGTTTCTGGGGGCGATTATTTCCCGTCTGGGAAAAGCCCGGCTGTCCTTTCCCGGCGGCTGTGAGCTGGGCCCGCGGCCCATTGACCTGCATCTGGCGGCTCTTCGAAAACTGGGCGCGGAAATCCGGGAGGATCACGGGTGTCTGGAATGCAGCGCACCCGGTGGTTTGCGGGGCTGTCCCATTTCCCTGTCGTTTCCCAGCGTGGGGGCTACGGAAAATGTCATGTTGGCAGCGGTGTGCGCCCGGGGGACCACCATTCTCTCCAACGCGGCCCGGGAACCGGAAATCTGCGATCTGGCGGAATTCCTCAACGCCTGCGGCGGCCGTGTCAGCGGAGCAGGGGGGAGCGTCATCGTCATTGAAGGAGTGCCCTTCCTCTCCGGCTGTGAACATCGGGTCATTCCGGACCGGATTGTGGCGGCCACGTATCTTGCGGCTGCGGCTGCGACGGGAAGCGACCTGCTTCTCCATCAGGTGCGCCCGGCCCATCTTTCGCTGGTGCTGCCGGTGTTTGAGGAAGCAGGCTGCATTCTGAAAGCGCAGGGGGATCAGCTGCAAATTCGATCTCCCAGACGGCTTCGGCCGGTGCATATCGTGCGCACTATGCCCTATCCCGGCTTTCCCACAGACGCACAGGCGCCGGTGATGGCCATGACCTGCGTAGCCGATGGCTCCAGCATGTTTGTGGAGAATATTTTTGAAAGCCGTTATAAACATGCGGGAGAATTGCTTCGGCTGGGCGCTTCCATCAAGGTGGAGGGACGGGTGGCCGTGGTGGAAGGGGTTCCCCGTCTTTCCGGTGCACCGGTACAGGCGCCGGACCTGCGGGGCGGAGCTGCCCTGCTCATTGGCGGACTGGCGGCAGAGGGAACCACCATCCTCACCGGTCTGCAACATCTGGACCGGGGATATGAATCTCCGGAGACGGCGCTGTCCGCCGTGGGAGCTAAAATCCGGCGGGTGTCGGAGTAAGAAGCGAGACTGAATGCGAGACTGAATGCGAGACTGAGAAAGAAAAGAGGGGAAACCCATGGGACGAAAAAAGCCAACTGAAACCCGGGGCAGAAGGGGCGGGACCGTCCGCCGGAGCGTTACGGCCAGAGCCAGACGTTCCCGGCGGCGGGCGATCCTGTTTTACAGCATCACTGTGCTGACGGTCATCGTGGCCTTTGTGGTGCTGTCCCTCACCGTGTTTTTCCGGGTGGATTCCATCCATGTCAGTAATCAATCCACCTATTCCGATTCGGAGATTGTCCGCCTTTGCGGCATCGAGGAGGGGGAAAACCTGTTTCTGGTGGACGCCGGCAGTGCTAAAAAAACACTGGACAAGTCCCTGCCTTTGTCGGGAGGCATTCGGGTGGAGAAGAAATTCCCCGCCACCATTGTCATCACGGTGCAGAAGCCAGTGGTTTCCGGCGCTTTTGAGCAGGACGGGCAGTATGTGGTGGTCAGCGATGAAAAGAAAATTCTGGAAATCACCGACGAAAAGCCCACGGGTTGTCCTCTGATTCAGGGATATGAGCTGGTTTCGCCAAAACCGGGGAATCCGGTGCAGGCAAAGGACGAAAAGACCCGGGATACCTTTGAACTGCTGACCAGGTCCCTGAAAGCCGGGGAGTTTTCTCCCGTTACCCGCATTGATGTGGGAGACATCTACAGCATGATGGTGGAGTATGATGGCCGCATCCGGGTACTGCTGGGCAACAGCAATGACCTGGACCTGAAAGTGGCGGCCGCCAAAAAAATCGTGGAAGGGGAACTGGAATCCGATGAGCACGGAGAACTGGATGTTTCTCTGACCCGGGACTTAAAAAAGGCCTATTATAACGCCGATTCTTCGAAAGAGGAAGAAAGCAGCGAGTTGGAGCCGTGAATTTCCGTTTTTCCTGTTTTCGACAAAAAGTGTCGAATGAATAGGAATTTTGGTGGTACATAACGTCAAAATCCTTAAAATCGGAAAGTATCGGCCAATTGATTCGATGCAATGAAATAATTTTACAGCTTTGTGCAAGATTTTCTTGAAATTCCCGCGCAAAAGTGTTACTCTAAATAGGAAGCGGTGTTTCCATACTATCGATCACAAACCCGTTTTCGGGAAGTCCAATACTACAAGGGGGAGACAGCAATGCCTTTCGAAATTGACAATCAAATCGACGATGATGTTATCATAAAAGTAATCGGCGTCGGCGGCGGCGGCGGAAACGCTGTGGACCGCATGGTCGTCAGCGGTGTGCAGGGCGTGGAGTTTATCACGATCAACACGGATAAACAGGCCCTCAATCGTTCCCGGGCGACCCAGAAGATCCAGATCGGCGAAAAGATCACCCGCGGCAAGGGCGCAGGCTCCAAGCCGGAGGTGGGCGAAAAAGCCGCCGAAGAAAGCCGCGAAGCCATTGCTGCCGCCATTCGTGGTTCCGATATGGTGTTCATCACCGCAGGTATGGGCGGCGGTACCGGTACCGGTGCAGCTCCCATCGTGGCAGAAATTGCCCGGGAACTGGGCGTGCTGACCATCGGCATCGTGACCAAACCTTTCGCTTTTGAAGGCCGCCGCCGGATGAGCCAGGCAGAAAACGGCATTGCCGCTCTGCGGGAGCATGTGGACTCTCTGGTGGTCATTCCCAACGAGCGCCTGAAGCTGGTGAGCGAACAGCGCATCACCCTCCAGAACGCCTTTATCATCGCCGACGATGTGCTCCGTCAGGGCGCACAGAGCATTTCCGACCTGATTAAGGTTCCCGGCGTGGTCAACCTGGACTTTGCCGATATCACCTCCGTCATGAAGGATGCAGGTTATGCTCACATGGGCGTGGGACACGCTTCCGGTAAGGATAAAGCCGAGCAGGCCGCAAAAATGGCCATTTCCAGCCCCCTGCTGGAGACTGCCATTGACGGCGCAAAGGGCGTGATTATCAACGTTAACGCTTCTCCCGACATCGGTCTGGATGAAATCGACAACGCCGCTTCCATGGTGACCAGTCAGGCTTCTCCGGATGCCAACATCATCTGGGGTGCTGCCTTTGACGAGAGCATGGAAGACGAAATGAGCGTCACGGTCATCGCTGCCGGTTTTGATACCCACGACGGTGCACCTGTTCAGAAGGAAGAGGAAGTTCCCGCTCCCATCATTCCGCCCACAGCTCCCCGTCACCAGCCCACTGCTGGCGTGTCCATCCTCAACCGCAGTCAGGCAACCCCTGTCCGCAAGAAAGAGGACAACGAGGAGTATACGGACATCATGTCCATCTTCAACAAAATTTAAGTACATAAGTACATCCAACGCCGGTCTGCTGTTCACAGGCCGGCGTTCTTTTTAGATAGCCCCTGGGCAAATTTCTCAAAAATAATATTTACATTGATGAATTTCTGTGCTAAAATAGACCCCCAACTAATTTACATCATGGAAAAGAAGAGGGAGTGAACGAAATGTTGGAAGATTCTGTTTTGGAAATGGACTCTGACCCCGTTCAGGTGACCGTGGTGGGTGTCGGAAACGCAGGCGGCAGCGCGGTGGAAGACATGATAAACAGAGGACTGGAAAATGTGGCCTATGTGGTGGTCAATACCGACCGTCAGGCGCTGGAAGGTTCCCGGGCCGGACAAAAGCTCTGTATGGAAGCAAGCAGGCCGGAGGGAATGGAGGCCATCCGGGAGGAGCTGACGGAAACCCTTCGCAGTTCCGATCTGGTGCTGATCATTGCCGGTATGGGCGGCACCACCGGTACCAATGCAGCGCCGGTGGTGGCAGAAATTGCCCGGAGTCTGGGAATTCTGACCATTGGGCTGGTGACAAAGCCCTTTGATTTTGAAGGGCCTTCCAGAAAGGAGCTTGCTGAAAAAGGGATTTCCGTCCTGTTGGAGCATACGGACTCTACCCTTGTGTTTACCGAAGAATCCCTGCATCGGATGACCGGACAGGCTGTTACTTCTCAAAACGCCTTTGCTCTCGCCAATGAAATTCTCTCTGCGGCTGTGCGGGATCTGGTCAACCCGATTCTCCTTCCCGGTGTCATTCAGCTGGATCTTGCCGATGTAAGCGGTATGACCAAAAATGGCGGCACCATGGAAATGGCCATGGCCCATGCATCCGGTGAGAACAAGAGGGAAGAGGTTGTCCAAATGGTAATGGAATCCCCAACGGTAAAAGCAGCGGTTGCTGCTGCCCGCGGCCTGATGATACACATTGCCTGTTCTGCAGATGTTGGGTTTGAAGAAGTGGATTTCATCATCAAGGCGATGTCGGAGTGTGTGGGCGAAACGACGGATGTGATCTGGAGTCTTACTTTTGACGAGCATATGGAGAATGAGATCCGGATAACAGCCTTTGCCTGCGGTTTGGCAAATGCTGCCTGATTCATTCCGATAAGCTGGCTGCCGGTCTGTGTCAAATCAGGCCGGCAGTTTTTTAATGCCGGATTTCCGGAAAAACCAGTCAAATAGCGCGATTTTGACGGAATTTCCGCCTTTTATCGCCATCAGAACCAACTATATACCGATATTTCGTAAAATTTCTTTGTTTCTCTTGCAATCGGCTTTTTTTGTGCTATAATACTTTTGGATGATTTCAATTTGAAACTGATTGGAGGTGGCAGTTGTGAAACCTGACCCGCTCAGTAGATTGAACGGCGAAAGTGAAAACAGCGAAGAATATCAACGGGCACAGTCTGCCGTCTTCGGCGGTGTGCCCTCTCTAACGGCGCCCGCAAACTGAAAAAACAGGAAGCTGTTTGTGCGGGCGACTCCAAAAGAACAGGAGAGATGCGCAATGGTGACCTATTACAAGACGATTGAAGGATTTATTTGCCCCATAGAGGCCTGCGAGCCCGGATGCTGGATCAACTGCATTAACCCCGATGAGGCGGAGATCAACCGCCTGATTCAGGAGTTTTCCATTGAGCCGGACTTTTTCCGTGCCGCAATGGATGAAGAGGAATCTTCTCACTTGGACAGCGAAGACGGGAACACCCTGGTGATTCTGGATATCCCCGTGGTGGATCTGGAGGACGACCAGCTGACTTATTACACCCGGCCTCTGGGAATTATTCTAACTGAGAAAAATGTTATTACCGTTTCCGTCCACGAAAACCCCATTCTGGACGAGTTTGCAGAGGGTCTGGTTAAAAACGTCAAGACCAACCTGAAAACCCATTTTACTCTGAATCTGATGCTTCGCATTGCAGGCCGGTACCTGCAATACCTGAAGCAGATCGATAAAATCAGCAGCCAGGTAGAAAAAGAGCTGCGGAAATCCATGAAGAACGCAGAGCTGATTCAGCTGCTGGAAGTGGAAAAGTCCCTGATGTATTTTTCCTCTTCTCTGAAAGCCAACGAAATTACCATTGAAAAGATCATGCGCGGCCGTGCTCTGCGACTGTATGAAGAGGATCAGGACCTGTTGGAGGATGTGCTCATTGAAATCAAACAGGCCATTGAGATGTCCGGTATTCATCTGAACATTCTGTCCGGTACCATGGATGCCTTTGCGTCTATCATTTCCAATAACCTGAACATCGTGATGAAAGTG
>CAJMOI010000101.1 GCA_905215105.1 uncultured bacterium | reverse complement strand
AAAACGACGCTGTGGAGTTATGACAGCCCCGCCAGGGGCGGCCTGCAATATCCCCACCGCTGGGGATGCGTGGCAAATACAGCGGGCTTGAAGTTACTGAAAAGTCAAGGCAGCCGCGCCGAAGTACGCCGTATGTTACAACGGCTCCAACCAGATCGGCGCGGCTGCTTTTTTTGTTCTCGAAGGAGGCGAACAATTATGACTTCAAATTCGCCTGTTTGTTATGCGAATATTCCGTCCGGGACTTCCGGGCGTACTCATACAGAAAGATACTCCGCTGTTCAGCCTGCGGGCTTTGGTAAGATCGGCATGACGATTGAAGAAGCTGCCGACTATACCGGCATTGGACGCAACACCCTCCGCCGCCTTGTGGATTGGGGAAAAATCCCGGTCCTGCGGATTGGGCGTAAGTCCATAGTCCGTGTGGATGTGATTTGCTGTTTCATGCAGATCAACGAGGGCCGCGACCTTCTGGACCGCAATCAGGTCCTTGCAGTGGATTGAACATAGAAACTTTTGATATTTAGCAAGCGGTATGTTTGATAGATTGGCCACCCTTTGCTATAATCAGGGTGACACATCACTACGGTTCCGTTTGCCAGCATAGAAAGGAGTTTGCTATGGCAAAAGGATCTGTAAGAAAGAAAGGAAAGAAGTGGTACTATCGCTTTTATGTAGAGGATGCCAGCGGCAACCGCGTTCAGAAGGAATTTCCGGGAACGGAAAGCAAGAGTGAAACCGAGTCACTGCTCCGCAAGGCGATGGAGGACTATGAAACCAAGATGTTTCTGGCGCAGGCCAAGAACATCACTTTGGGAGATATGCTGGATATGTGGGTGGAGGAAGAACTGAAACCCGGTTCATTGAGTGATGGAACGGTGACAGCCTACATCAACACTGTTTCCCGCATCAAGAAGCATCCCATTGGAAAACGCAAGCTCAAGACGGTAACTTCCGACCATCTGCAAAGCTATATGGATTTGTTGAGCTTCGGTGGGACAGACCCTGATGGGAAAACTGTTGAGGCATTGAGTAAAGGATCGCTGGGCCAGTATTCAGCGGTGCTTCAAAACTCTTTCAGATTTGCGGTTTTTCCCAAGCGGCTGATTACTTTCAATCCGATGCAGTATGTGGTGAAGCGGATTAAAGGTGATGAATATGAGCTGTTCACTGAAGATGGTACAGGCGACCTTCCTGCTGAAACGCCGACAATCTCCCATGAGCAGTATTTGGCACTGAACGAGCTTCTGAAGAAAAAACACAATCCCGCGTTACTGCCTATTCAGATCGCCTATTTCGCCGGGCTTCGTATCGGTGAGGTGTGCGGGCTGACCTGGCAGGACATCGACCTGAAGGAACAATGCCTCACCATTCGCCGGAGTATGCGGTATGACTCCGTAAGGAAGAAAACACAGATCGGCCCCACAAAGCGTAAGAAAATCCGTACTGTGGATTTCTGCGACACCCTGGCGGCTATCCTGCGGGAAGCCAAAAAGGAGCAAATGCTGAACAGCATCAAATATGGACCGCTGTACTCACAAAACTACTACCGCATCGTCAAGGAAAAGAACCGCACCTACTATGAGGTCTATTCCTTGCCCCGGACAGAGACACCACCAGAAGGTTACACCCAGGTTTCCTTCGTCTGCCTGCGGTCCGATGGAGCTTATGAAGCCCCTGCAACGGTCAGCAGTGTGTGCCGATACTCCCGAAAGAAGATCGGGGATATGGATGATTTTCACTTCCATCTGTTGAGGCATACATATACGACCAACCTTCTCTCTCACGGGGCAGCACCCAAGGATGTGCAGGAGCTGCTGGGACATTCTGATGTAAGTACCACGATGAACATTTACGCCCACGCCACCAGAGAGGCCAAGCGAACTTCCGCAAGGCTACTGGATAAGGTTGTAGGGACGGCCTGAAAAAAGTTTCCCTCATTTCTTCTCGCAAGGGAAAAAATGAGGGAAAAGGGCCAAACCGAGGTGGCGAAAACGCTGGAAACACCAGTGTTTTCAAGGGGTATAGAAATTTTAACTGAGAAAAAAGAATTACTATATATAGAGATAAGAAAAAAGCCTGTCTGTCCGGAGGGGAAATCCCCGGGCAGACAGGCTTCTGATTTTCACCGAATCAGCGAATGAACATGGCGTCGCCGAAACTGAAGAACCGGTATTTTTCCTGTACGGCAATTTTATAGGCGTTGAGAATGTGCTCCCGTCCGGCCAGCGCGGAAACCAGCATCACCAGCGTGCTTTCCGGCAGGTGGAAATTGGTAATCAGGCCGTCCAGCGCCTTGAATTCATAGCCGGGATAGATGAAAATATCCGTCCAGCCGTCGCTCTCGCAGATTTCGCCCTCTTTCATGGCCACCGATTCCAACGTACGGCAGCTGGTGGTGCCCACGGCAATGACCCGGCCGCCGTTTTTCTTTGTCTCCTGAATCAGAGCTGCGGTTTCAGCGGAAAGATGGTAATGCTCCGAATGCATTTTGTGCTCCGAAATCTTTTCCACACTCACCGGACGGAAGGTGCCCAGGCCCACATGAAGGGTCACGGCGCCGATTTTCACGCCCTTGGCCTTTACCTTTTCCAGCAGCTCCGGGGTAAAGTGCAGGCCTGCGGTGGGAGCGGCGGCGGAGCCGATTTCCCTGGAATAAACGGTCTGATACCGCTCCTTGTCCTTCAGTTCGGCGGTAATGTAGTGAGGCAGGGGCATTTGTCCGATCTGGTCGAGGATGGAGTAAAAGTTGCCCTCATAGGTAAACCGGGCAATGCGGTTGCCGCCCTCGATAATGTCCAGAATCTCCGCGTGGAGCAGGCCGCCGCCAAAGCTGAATTTTGCGCCGGGCTTGGCTTTCCGGCCCGGGCCGCACAGCACTTCCCACACATCTTTCTCCCGCTGGGTCAGCAGCAGGAACTCCACCTTGGCCCCGGTTTCCTTTTCGCCGTACAGACGGGCGGGCAGCACCCGGGAATCGTTGACGATAAGGCAGTCGCCGGGCATAAGATAGTCGACGATATCATAAAAATGATGATGGGAGACCGCTCCGGTTTTCCGGTCCAGCACCATCAGCCGGGAGGAATCTCTCGGTTCCGCCGGAGTTTGGGCGATCAGCTCTTCCGGCAGGTCGTAGTAAAAATCATGGGTTTTCATATCGGGTATCTGGTTCATGGTTCTTTCCTTTCCGGCGGGTCGCTGGAATCTGTCCTCTTCCCGCCTGCAAATCGTTATATTGTCCTTGTGTCAAAAACAAGTGAAAATTGTCTGAAAATCTTCCCCGCTCCTGTGCAAAAATCATAAGGATTCAAATTGACAAAAAGCATCGTATCATGTATGATAAAGAGGTTGAAGATAGAGGCGCGTCTTTCAAAAGTAACGGGTGGTGAGGCTGCCGGAGCCTGTGAACGCCAGCGAAAGGGAAAGTCGCCGAAGGCGATGGCTGGCAATCATCCGCCTGGTTGCTTTTGGGAATACCACGGCAACTGTCATCATATTCCGTATGATGGAGCGCTATCGGTCTTACCCCCACAAAAACGGGGGTACCCCGAACAGTACTATTATATTGGATTGGTGACCGGTTTTCAACCGGTTTTTTTATTACCCTTTCCCCACTTACCCGATCTTATTTTTATTGTCAGGAGGATTCAACCCATGAGAAAGTATAAAGTCGGTATCATCGGCGCCACCGGTATGGTGGGACAGCGTTTTGCCACCCTGCTGGAAAACCACCCCTGGTTTGAAGTGCACGCTTTGGCTGCTTCTTCCCGTTCCGCCGGAAAGACCTATGCTGAGGCTGTAGGCAATCGCTGGGCCATGACCACCCCCATGCCGGAGTCCATGGCTTCCATGGTGGTGATGGACGCCACCGCCGACGTGGAGAAGATCACCTCTCTGGTGGACTTCGTTTTCTGCGCCGTTGACATGAAGAAAGAAGAAATCCGCGCACTGGAAGAGACTTATGCCAAGGCCGAGTGCCCCGTGATTTCCAACAACAGCGCACACCGCGGCACCCCTGACGTGCCCATGATTATCCCCGAGATCAACGCCGACCACGCTGAGATTATCCACGCACAGCGGAAGCGTCTGGGCACCAAGCGCGGCTTTATCGCCGTGAAATCCAACTGCTCTCTCCAGAGCTATGTGCCCGCCATTCATCCCCTGATGGATCTGGGCGTGACCAAGGTGCTGGCCTGCACCTATCAGGCCATTTCCGGCGCAGGCAAGACCTTTGCCACCTTCCCGGACATCGTGGACAACGTGATTCCCTTCATCGGCGGCGAGGAAGAGAAGTCCGAGCAGGAGCCCATGAAGATTTGGGGCCACATTGAGGGCGACCAGATTGTCAACGCTTCTTCCCCCTCCATCACCGCCCAGTGCCTGCGTGTGCCGGTTTCCGACGGCCACACCGCCGCTGTGTTCGCTTCTTTTGACAAGAAGATTCCGCTGGAAGAGATCATCCGCCGCTGGGAAAGCTACAAGGGCCCGGCACAGGAGCTGAACCTGCCCAGCGCTCCCAAGCAGTTCCTGCACTATTTCACCGAAGACAACCGTCCCCAGGCCAAGCTGGACCGGAACCTGGAGAACGGCATGGCTGTTTCCATCGGCCGTCTGCGTCCCGACACCCAGTATGACATCAAGTTTGTCTGCCTGTCCCACAACACCCTGCGCGGCGCAGCCGGCGGCGCTGTTCTGATGGCAGAGCTGCTGTGCGCAAAGGGATACCTGGACTGATACCAACTCTCTGGAGGCTACCAATATGAAAAAGACCATTTTTACCGGCTCCGGCGTTGCCATTGTCACCCCCATGTACGAGGATGGCAAGGTCAACTACGATGAGCTGGCACGGCTCATTGAATTTCAGATCGAACAGGGCACCGACGCCATTATTTCCTGCGGCACCACCGGTGAATCCGCTACCCTGGACCACGACGAGCACTGCAAGGTGCTGGATTTCACCATTCAGCACGTCAACCATCGGGTACCGGTGATCGCCGGTACCGGCAGCAACGACACCATGTATGCGGTACAGCTGGCCCAGTCCGCGGAACAGAGCGGCGCTGACGGCCTGCTGATGGTGACCCCCTATTACAACAAGACCTCCCAGAGCGGTCTGATCCGCCACTTTACCTATGTGGCCGACCGGGTGAACACCCCCATTATCCTGTATAATGTGCCGTCCCGCACCGGCTGCAACATTCAGCCGGAGACCTATCTGGAGCTTTCCAAGCACCCCAACATTGTGGCTACCAAGGAAGCAAACGGCAATGTTTCCTCCACCATCCACACCATGTCCCTGTGCGGCGACGATCTGGCTGTGTACTCCGGTGAGGACGACCTGACTCTGCCGCTGATGGCTATGGGCGGCAAGGGCGTCATTTCCGTTTTTGCCAACGTGATGCCCAAGACCATGCACGAGCTGTGCGCTGCGGTTTTGAAGGGCGACCTGGAAACCGGCCGGAAGCTCCAGTATGAGAACGCCGAGCTGATGAAGGCGCTGTTTATGGACGTGAACCCCATCCCCGTGAAGGAAGCCCTGAACATGATGGGCTATGATTGCGGTCCCTGCCGGATGCCGCTGGCTCCTCTCAGCGACGCCGCTCGTGAGAAGCTGGCCGCTGTGATGAAGAAATACGGGCTGGTGAAATAAGGACTCCCTCCGGCGCATATAGATGCGCCACCTCCCTCAAAGAGGGAGGCTTTGACCCCTTCCTTCTCAAGGAGGCTAGCGGCATATGCCGTCCGGGGAGTTCGGACGCGCAATGCGCGCCCCTACAGATTTTAATCCCCCTGCACTTTCCCGTTTTGGACGTTTGAAAGGAGGCACACCGGCGGCAGCCCGCCGCCGGTTTTGCATATGACAAAAATACTGCTCAGCGGATGCGGCGGCCATATGGGCCGTGTCATTGCATCCCTCGTTGAAAATCGTGACGACTGTGAAATCAGCGCCGGTATCGACCTGCGCCCGGCAGGAAACGAGACGTTTCCGGTATTCGCTTCCCCTGCGGAAGTCACCGCCCCGGCAGATGTGGTGATCGATTTCTCCCATCCCTCTGTTCTCTCTCCCCTGCTGGCTTATACCAGGGAGAAAAAGCTCCCGGTGGTTCTCTGCACTACCGGTTATACCCCGGAGCAGGTGGCGGAGCTGAAAGAAGCCGCCAAAGAGATTCCCGTTTTCTATTCCCGGAATATGTCCATCGGCATCAATCTGCTGATTGAACTGGCTAAAAAAGCCACGGCCGTACTGGGACGGGATTTCGATATTGAAATCGTGGAGGAACACCACAACCAGAAAATCGATGCGCCCAGCGGCACCGCTCTGATGATTGCCGACGCCATTTCCGAGACCCGGGAAGGCAGCACCCAGTATATGTACGACCGCCATTCCCAGCGGAAAAAGCGCAATTCCGATGAAATCGGCATTCACTCCATCCGCGGCGGCACCATTGTGGGCGAGCACGAGGTGATTTTTGCCGGACAGCATGAGGTCATCCGGCTGTCCCACTCCGCTCAATCCAAAGAGGTTTTCGCTGCCGGTGCGGTGAACGCTGCCCTGTATCTGCCCGGAAAGCCTGCCGGACTGTATGATATGTCCAATCTGGTCTGACGGCCATTTTTGATAAGGAGGAGTTTCCATGAGCGCAACTATTTCTACCCTGAGCGACATTACGCTGATTACGCTGGAAGGATGTCCCGCTGATATCGGCTATCTGGCTTCCTCTCTGGACACCATCGCACAGCTGGGCGTCAACATCGACATGATCTCCATGGCGCCGGCTCACGGTGATTTGACCGCCTTTTCCCTGACCATTTCCGACGACGATCTGGGAAAGGTGCTGACCTTTACCAAAAAGCTGCGGGAAACCACCAGCGTGCAGCCCATTGTCAGCAGCGGCAACTATAAAATTTCCGTATACGACCCCCGCATGAAGAACACCCCCGGCATTGCCGCAGCGGTGTTTGCAGCGGCGGCCAGAGTAAGCGCCGACATCCGCCTGATCTCCACCTCCGATGTGGAAATCTCCATGCTGGTAACGGCGGCGGACTATGACTCCGCTCTCAGCGAGCTGGAGGCCGCACTGGGATAAGGAATGACCCGGAAATAAACAAAAGCAGCCGTAAAGATTTGAACCGAACCAGTAAAAACGGACAATAGACAAAAGGCCCCCTAGTGTAGGA
>CAJMOI010000100.1 GCA_905215105.1 uncultured bacterium | reverse complement strand
CGGCTTTTTTCTCGTTGATCTTCTTCATTTCTTCCAGACCGCCGATGTCGTTTTTCAGCCACTCCAGCACCAGCTTTGCCATGTAAATGGTATAGCAGGGAGGCGTGTTGAACATGGAGCCATTATCGGCATGGGTTTGATAGTTGAACATGGTGGGGGTCATCTCCATGGCGTGGCCAATCAGGTCTTCCCGGATAATGACCACGGTCAGGCCGGCAGGCGCCATGTTTTTCTGTGCACCGGCATACAGCACGCCGAATTTGGAAACATCAATGGGCTCGCTGAGGATGCAGGAAGAGATATCTGCCACCAGCGGCACGTTTCCGGTTTCGGGAAGGGTGGTAAACCGGGTTCCGTAAATGGTGTTGTTCAGGCAAATGTGGAAATAATCCGCATCCGGCGTAAAGGTGGCCGGGTCCAGCTTGGGAATATAGGAGAACGTCTTGTCCTTGGAAGAAGCCACCACATTGGCCTGGCCATAACGGGCTGCTTCCTTATAGGCCTTGGTGGCCCACTGACCGGTGAGTACATAATCGGCCTTGCCGCTTCCGGTCATCAGGTTCAGGGGGACCATGGCGAACTGGGAGGAAGCGCCGCCCTGGAGGAACAGCACTTTATAGTTATCGGGAATGCCCATCACTTCACGCAGCAGACTTTCCGCAGACTCGATAATCCCCCCATACACCTTAGATCGATGTGACATCTCCATCACAGACTGACCGGAGCCCTGATAGTCCAGCATTTCATCAGCTGCACGGCGCAGGACGGATTCCGGAAGGACCGAGGGGCCAGCGGAAAAGTTGTACACGCGTTTCATAAATAGGTACCTCCAATTTCTATGTTTCAAAGCGGAAATTCCATGGAATGCCGCAAATTTGTCCCTATTATACCGCTTTAATTCAATGAAGTCAAGGAGCTTTTCACGAATTCTGTAGAATTTTCAGATTTCTTTTGTCGGAAAATGCACAAAATTTGTCCTCGAGTGAAAGACAGGTATCCATTTGAGGAAAGAAAAGAGGGAAAAGCAGATGGAAAAGCCCCTCTGCAACATTTTTATGGACAAAAAGCGGCGTGGATGCTATACTGATAAAAAGCGGTCTGTTTTCATGATAATTTTGTGAAAATGTGGACAATCTTTGAGAAAGCTGATGGATTTTTTCCGATTGCTTTCTTCCCAATGACCGCACTGTTTTCAGTATATGAACCCGGCCGGAAAAAGTTTCATCGACTTTCCCACAAGGAGAAAAGGCTTTTTTCGGAAAAGTGTGCCTGTAGAAACGACAGAAACAGGAACAAGCGGCTCGTCAGCCCGGCAGAAAATAGTTAGAAAAAGCGCAAATGGGGCTTGCGGGTCAGGAATACGAGGAGGGTTCTTCATGAAAATCAGCGATGTGGCAGCAATTCTCGATGCCAAAGTTCTGGTAGAGGGCAACATGGACACAGAAGTCAAAACCGCCTGCGGCAGTGATATGATGAGCGACGTGCTGGCCTTTGTCAAGGATCAGTCCGTGCTGCTCACCGGTCTGATGAACCCCCAGGTGGTGCGCACAGCGGAAATGATGGATATGCACTGTATTGTATTTGTCCGGGACAAGCAGCCGGACGAGACGGTTCTGCGGCTGGCGGAAGACCGGGATATGACGGTGCTCCAGACCCGCTACAGAATGTTTACCGCCTGCGGAAAGTTGTATGACGCAGGTCTTCGGGGAGGATGTGAAAAAGAATGAGCGGGCTTTCACTGAAATATGTTGTGCCCGGGGATGACTTTACCCGGGCCGGAGAGGCTTCCAGCGACGTGAAGCGAAAGTTGAAAAAGCTGGGATATGACCCGGATGCCATCCGTCGGGTGGCCATTGCCATGTATGAGGGAGAAATCAACATGGTGATTCATGCAGGCGGGGGAGAGGCCACGGTGACCATTGATCCCCAGCGGGTGGACATTGTGCTGGAAGATCACGGTCCCGGCATTCCCGATGTGGAAAAAGCCATGCAGGCCGGTTACTCCACCGCCCCGGATCAGGTGCGTTCTCTGGGCTTCGGCGCGGGAATGGGACTTCCCAACATGAAAAAGTATACCGATGAAATGACCATTGATACAGAGGTTGGGAAGGGGACCACTCTGAAAATGACGGTGCTGGTAAACCGTCGGCAATGATGGACAGGGGGCGAAAACTTGGAACGTTTTTTTCACTCCGTAACGTTGGACAAGGAAAAGTGCGTCGGCTGTACCAACTGTATCAAGCGGTGTCCCACAGAAGCCATTCGTGTCCGGGACGGAAAAGCGCAGATTATTTCGGAACGCTGCATTGATTGCGGCGAATGTATCCGCGTCTGTCCTCATCACGCCAAAAAGACAAAATTCGATCATCTGGCACAGCTGGCAGAGTTTGACTATACCATTGCCCTGCCTGCACCGTCCCTGTATGGACAGTTCAACAATCTGGATGACATTGACTTTGTCCTCACCGGCCTGAAACAGCTGGGATTTGACGAGGTGTTTGAAGTTTCCCGGGCCGCAGAGCTGGTGTCGGAAGCGACACGGCGGCTGATGGCGGAGGAATCCTTGCCCCGTCCGGTCATCAGTTCTGCCTGTCCGGCCGTGGTGCGGCTGATTCGGGTTCGCTTTCCCGACTTGTGCTCCCATGTGCTGCCTTTACGTTCTCCCATGGAGACGGCGGCAGGGTTTGCCAAGTTGGGGGCTTCCAAACGGACGGGAATCCCGGTGGAAAAAATCGGCTGCTTTTTCCTGACACCCTGTCCCGCCAAAGTAACGGATATCAAACAGCCCATCGGAATCGAGAAATCCATGGTGGACGGAGCCATTGCCATCAGTGAGATTTTTCCGCCCCTCTCCTCCAAAATGGACAAACTGGAGGAGATAGAGCCTATTTCCGAGTCGGGCATCATCGGGGTCAGCTGGGCTTCCAGCGGCGGTGAAGCTTCCGCTTTGCTGAACGACAAGTATCTGGCGGCGGACGGCATCGAAAATGTCATCCGGGTGCTGGAGGAGCTGGAGGACGAGCGGATTCGGGAGCTGGACTTTATCGAGCTGAACGCCTGTTCCGGCGGGTGTGTGGGCGGTGTTCTCTGTGTGGAAAACGCCTATGTGGCAAAAGCACGGCTTCAAAGGCTGCGTAAATATCTGCCGGTTTCCAAAAACCATCTGCGGGAGGACATTCCCAAGGGGATGAACTGGCAGGAGTCTCTGGAATTTGCGCCGGTGCTCACCCTGTCGGAGGACTTGACGGAGGCCATGCAGATGATGATGGACATTGACGCCATCTGTGAAAAGTTTCCGGGGTTGGACTGCGGTGCCTGTGGAGCGCCGTCCTGCCGCGCATTGGCGGAAGATGTGGTCAAAGGCCTTGCCCGGGAAAGTGACTGCGTGTTTGTCCTGCGGGAAGAAATCCAGCAGATGGCGGACATTTTCAATAACATATCCGGTAAAAACAACCCGTAAGGGGTGCGCTGCTTTTCTATAATTGATTGAGAGAAACGGAAGTGATTCCATGACAGTTCAGGAACTGGCACAAACCTTGTCTTTGACACTGCTGGCGGGAAAAGAAGGGCTTGACCGGGAGATTACCGGCTGCTATGCCGGCGATCTGCTCAGCTGGGTCATGGCCCGGGCGGAAAGCGGAGATGTGTGGCTGACGGTAATGGGCAATGTCAACGCTGTGGCGGTGGCGTCCCTGACAGATGCCGCCTGTATTGTGCTCACCGAGTCCGCCGCGCTGGATGAGGACGCCAGAAACCGGGCGGATTTGCAGGAAATCCCTATTCTCACCACGGAGCAGGATACCTATACCATGGCGGTGGCGGTTTCCCGGCTGCTGCCCGGTGAAACGCCGTGAAGCTCCGGTATGACCTGCATCTGCATTCCTGCCTTTCTCCCTGCGGCGATATGGACATGACCCCCAACAATCTGGTGGGAATGGCCAAGCTGCTGGGGTATGACCTGATTGCCCTGACGGACCACAATAGCTGTCTGAATACGCCGGCTGCCGTCAAAGCCGGACAGCGGATGGGGATTACGGTGGTGCCGGGAATGGAGCTGTGTACCCGGGAGGAAGCCCATGTGGTGTGTCTCTTTCCCACGGTGGAGGCCGCCTTGGATTTCGGAAGCTGGGTGCGTGCCCATTCGCCGAAGATTCTGAACCGTCCGGAAATTTTCGGGGAACAGGTGGTGCTGGATGAAGAGGACCGGCCGGTGGGAAAGGAAGAGCTGCTGCTGATTGCGGCGGCGGATGTGGGGATTTACGAAGTGCCCTCACTGGTGAAAGCCTATGGCGGCACGGCATTTCCCGCCCATGTGGATAAGGATTCTTACAGCATCACCGCCAGTCTGGGCGGTATTCCGCCGGAAATCGGCTTTACCGCCGCGGAGCTGAGTCCTAGGGCCGATCGGGAAAAGGTTTTGCACCTGTACCCGGAGCTGGCCTCGCTGCGGCTTTTGCAGGACAGCGATTCCCACTATCTGGAAAATATGCCCGACCCGGCAGCCGTGCTGGAGCTGGCGGAGAATTCCCCGGAGTGTCTGATTGCGCTTTTGAATACGCCTGTATAAAAGAAAAAGAGGGTACAGGTTTTCCTGTGCCCTCTTGCTATTTTCGTTCTTTATTGCCAGCTGTCAAAGTCCTTCAGGAACCAGATGTCTCCGGCTTTGAATACCCGGCCTTTCAAATAGTCCAGCATCCCCGCATCGGACGTGAAGGTAAAGCCCAGATAGTAGGAATACAGTGCCTGATAGGGGAACCCGATTTTTTTGTTGACGGCGTTTTTGCCGTATTTCCCGTCACCGGCCAGCGGGTGCCCGATGGATGCCATGTGAGCCCGGATCTGATGGGTGCGCCCGGTGAGCAGTTCTACTTCCAGCAGGGAAAATCCCTTCTTTTCCGCAAGAACCCGATACCGGGTGCGGATGCTCCGGGTGTTGGCGTTGGCTTTTTGCGAAATATACACCCGATTCTGGCTCTCGTTCTTTTCCAGAAAGCCCTCCAGCGTATCCTCTTTTTTCGGCATCCTGCCGCAGACAATGCACAGATACTTTTTCGTCAGCTCCCGGACCCGGAGCTTTTCGTTGAGAATCCGCAGGGCTTCGGCGTTTTTGGCCGCCATGACAATGCCGCCGGTGTTCCGGTCAATGCGGTTTACCAGCGCCGGGGCAAAGGAGTTTTCTGCTTCCGGGTCATATTCCCCCTTGTCATACAGGTAATGCTGCACCCGGGCGATGAGGGAGTCAAAGTGATAGTGCTCGTCGGGGTGGACAATCAAGCCCGGCTTTTTGTCCAGCAACAGGATGTTTTCATCCTCATAGACAATGGTAAGCTTTTTGGGGGCTTTCAGAAAATCGTGTTCTTTCGGTTCTTTCTGGAAAAATTCGTCCTTCAAATACAGGGTCAGCACGTCCCCCTCCTGCAAACGGGTGGAGATTTCACACCGCTTGCCGTTACACTTGATGTCCTTTTTCCGGATGCTTTTGTACAGCATGGACTGGGGCAGGTTGGGAAAGCTCTTGGTCAGGAATTTGTCCAGCCGCTGGTTGGCGTCGTTTGCCTGAATGACAATGGTTTTCATAAAAGTCTCCTTTGTTCAGAAGCGGTCTTTGTCCAGACCGAGACGGAAAATTTTCTGGGGGATTGAGAGAATAATGACGATGCCAAGGGTGATGGCCACGGCGATTTTCAGGGTTTCCGTTCCCTTGGCCCCAGCCATGGCATTGTCTCCGATAATGAAGTAATAGGCGGTATAGTAAATGCCTGCACCGGGCACCAGTGGGAAAATACCGCAAATGAGGAAAATGGTGATGGGGGTCTTTCGCCACACGGCAAAAAATCGGGAAACGGCTGTCAGCACCAGTGTAGCGGCAAAGGAAGCGACGACCACGGAGCCATAACCCTGATTGACTAGCAGATAGCACAGCCACCCCAAGCTGCCGGTGATGCCAGACCAGAAATATTGATGACGGGGAACCTGAAACAGCACCGCAAAGGATACGGTTGCAAAAAAAGCGACAATGGTCTGCAAAATGATACTCATACCGGCACCCCCACGGAAATTCCCAGCATATTAGCGATCATCAGCACACCGCCCACGCCGATGGCGATACAGGCGGCGATGAGCAGGGTGTCGATGAGACGGATGGTGCCGGAAATGTAATCGCCGTTGAAAAAGTCCCGGATGGAGTTGGTCAAAGGCACGCCGGGAACCAGCGGAATAATGGAACCGATGATGATATGGCTCATGTCGTGTCCCAGCCCCAGCCGGAACAGGAACAGGCCGCAGAACGCCGCCACGGCGCTGGCCAAAATGTTGGTCATGATTTTGGAAAGGTGCTTTTTTCCGGCGGCCAGTACAAACAGGTACACCATCAGGCCGCAGAAAAATGCCACCACACAGTCAAAGGGGCTGCCGCCGAAGAGATAACAGAAACAGCCGCTGCCAATACCGGAAGCCAGAATCTGAATCCAGTCCGCCGTAAAAGGAAGGGACTGAATTTCCCGCAGCCGGGCAAAGGCTTCGGGAACGGTGTGTTTTCCCTCGGCTATTTCCCGGGAAAGCTGGTTGACTGCTGCCACCCGTCCCAGATGAACGGGGGACAGGGGCACATGGCGGATTTCCGCCGTATGAGCCACGCCGTTTTCCGTGCCGCAGGCAAAAATGCCGTTGGAAATGGCGTAGACATGAAAGGTGTCCATGTGATAGGAAGCGGCAATGCGCTCCATGGTTTCCTGTACCCGGAAAATTTCCGCGCCGTTGGAAAGGAGGATTTTTCCGGCCAGTACCGCCAGTTCCAGAGGGCTGTTTTCGTTTTCCTGATGTTCTTTCATCACAGTCCTCCGCCGATCAGCCCTTTTGTTTCCGGGCGTCATGTTCTTCCATAACAGACAGGATTTTTTCCGCCTGCTGGGGATCGGTGCCCAGGAAAACCTTTTTGCCTTTATCTTGAAGGATTTCGATACAGCGCCGCTGCAAAACCTCTTCGGCCAGCTGCAATGCATCCAGAAGCTGGGTGTTTTCCGCCTCTTCCCGTGCCAGACGCTGGCGCAGCAGCATAATTTGTAAAGCGGCTTTGGTATATTTCGTGTGTTCGTGCTGTTCCATGATGATTCCCCCTCGTTTTTGTGCAAAAGAAAACGCGCCTCACAACTGTGAGGTGCGTTTTGGTGGTCGAGGTGAGAGGATTTGAACCTCCGGCTTCTACGTCCCGAACGTAGCGCTC
>CAJMOI010000099.1 GCA_905215105.1 uncultured bacterium | reverse complement strand
GGTGGGAAGAGGACAGGAAAAATCTACCTGTATTCTCATTTCCGACGCCCAGAACGAAGAAGCGCTGACCCGGCTACGGGTCATGTGCAGCACTACCGACGGATTCCGGATTGCAGACGAGGATTTGAAGCTGCGGGGGCCCGGTGACTTCTTCGGTTCCCGACAGCATGGTTTGCCCCAGCTGTCCATTGCCAATATGGCAGAGGATGTGGAATTGCTGAAAATCGCGCAGCGGGAGGCGCAGACGATTTTGCGGAAAGACCCGGAACTGTCCCTTCCGGAGCATCGGGGGCTGCGGGGAGAAACCCGTCAGCTTTTTGAAAAAGTAGGGGATGGCGCTTTTACCTGATTTGAGAAATCTATCTCATTGTCACGCTTTTCGAAAATAACTACTATTGACTTTGTACAAAAACAGTTGTATGATAAAGGTGAAAACCAGTCAATATTGGAAATACCGGCCCCGGAAGGATTTTCCGGAAAAGAAAGGGTGAATGATGTGAGCGCACGTACTGTGATTACCATTGCCCGCCAGTATGGGAGCGGCGGCAGAGAGATCGGAGAAATGCTGGCCAAAAAGCTGGAGATTCCCTATTACGACAAGGAATTGATTGCACTGGCAGCCAAAAAAAGCGGTCTGAGTGAAGAGGTCTTTCGTCAGGCTGATGAACGGGCCACCAGCAGCCTGCTGTATTCGCTGGTCATGGGAACTTATGGCTTTGGCGGCGGTATGGCTGGGGTTAACGAGATGCCCATTAACGACAAGCTGTTTTTGATTCAGGCGGAGATTATCCGAAAAGCGGCGGCGGAAGGCCCCTGTGTGATTGTGGGACGCTGCGCTGACTATATTCTGCGGGAACACACCGATTGCCTGCGGGTCTTTATTCATGCTGACCGGGACAGCCGCCTGCGCCGTGCCGTGGAAAAGTATGGAGTTGACCCGGCGAAGGTCTCGGATTTCCTCACCAAAAAGGATAAGCAGCGGGCCAATTACTACAACTTCTACACCAACAAAAAGTGGGACGCCCTGCAAAATTATGATTTGACGCTGGACAGCTCCATTTTCAGTCCGGAGCAGGCTGTGGAGTTGATTATGCAGGCGGCAGGTTTTATCGGAAAGTAAAAAGCAACCGTACTCACGGGCCGGTAACTACCGGCCCGTATTTCTTGTCCGAAACTACGAAGGGAGAAGTCATGAAAAGGGAACAAGGGAAAGGAAGACAAAATATGTGGTTTGTATTTGCTCTGTTATCCGCTGTTTTTGCAGCGCTCACCTCGATTCTGGCAAAAGTGGGAATGGAAGGAATCAACTCCAATCTGGCCACGGCCATCCGCACCGGCGTAGTGCTGATGATGGCTTGGGGAATTGTCTGGGTCAGCGGCACGGTCGGCGGAATTTCCGCAATCTCGACCCGTGGATGGGGCTTTCTTATCTTGTCGGGGCTGGCGACCGGGGCTTCCTGGCTGTGTTATTACCGTGCGCTGCAAATCGGAGAGGCCAGCCGGGTGGTTCCAGTGGATAAATTCAGTGTGGTGATTACCATGATACTGGCGTTTCTCTTCCTTCACGAAACGGTGGACTGGAAAACGATCGTGGGCGGTGTGCTGATTACCGCTGGAACATTGGTGATGGTACTGTAATTTGCCTTTCTTCAGGGGGCAGAATTTGCGTTTCCTGACGGAAAGGGATTTTCTTTTCGCTTCCGATGCTTTATAATAAAAAGAAAATGAAATGGAAAACAAACGGAGTAACCGATAGAAGGATGGAATTGCATGAATATATTGGCCATTGGGGATGTTGTGGGCAGCATCGGCTGTCAGTTTTTGCGGGAGAGGCTTCCTGCCATCAAAAAGCAGTATGGGATTGACCTGGTCATCGCAAACGGGGAAAATTCTGCGGACGGAAACGGGATTTTGCCCACGTCGGCCCGCCATCTGTATGACAGCGGCGTACACGTGATTACTACCGGCAATCACAGTTTTCGCCGCCGGGAAAGCTATGAACTCTATGAAGAGGACGAAACCCTGCTGCGTCCCGCCAACTTTCCCAAGCGTTCCACCCCGGGCAGAGGTCTGTGCATTTACGACATGGGCCGCCGGCAGGTAGCGGTGATCAATCTCATGGGCACGGCCTTTATGGAAAATCTGGACTGTCCTTTTGAGACCATGGACCAGCTGTTGAAAACGCCTGATCTCCCGTCCATCGTGCTGGTGGATTTTCATGCAGAGGCCACCGGCGAAAAGCGGGCGATGGGGTATTTTCTGGATGGCCGGGTGTCGGCAGTGTTTGGAACCCACACTCATGTCCCCACTGCGGATGAATGCATTCTGCCTAAGGGAACCGGCTATATCACTGACTTGGGAATGACCGGGCCGGTACAGTCAGTACTGGGAGTCAAGCCGGAGATCATCATTGAAAAACTCCGCACCAAAATGCCTGTCCGCCACGAATTGGCAGGCGGGGAATGCCGTATGGACTGCTGTCTGTTTGAAATTGACGAGAAAACGGGACGCACTACCGGTATTCAGCGAATGCAGATTTTATAAACAAACATTGGAGATAGAAAACAGAGGATTTCAGATAAAGGAGGCGGGCACGATGAAGATCAGAGGAAAAGTGATGGGGATTTTACTGGCAGGCTGTTTGCTGTTGGCGTCAGGCTGCACCCAGGAAGTCAAGAACAGCTTTACGGCCGTGGACTATGTGGATTCGGTCATTCAGTCCATCTATCAGGGAGAACACAAGGAGTATGAAGAAATCGTCGGTATCGACGAAGACGAAGCGGAAGAGGGATATCGGGACAAGCTCTATTCGGAAGCGGTTTATTTTGGTGAGCGGTTTGGGTTCGTACAGAACGAAAAGACCCTGTATCGCACTATGGCTTTTTACCGGCGGCTGTACAGCCAGTGTAAATACGAAGTGCTTTCCAGCGAAAAGACCGATACCGGCTGTATTGTGACCATGGAAGTTTCTCCAGTCAATCTGTTTGTCACCCACGCGGATGAACTGGAAAACCGTGTGCTGACTTTTTCAAAACTGGTGAGCGAAGGACTCTATGAAGGGGAAACGCAGACAGAAATCGAGTGCCGGTACTGTAATTATCTGCTGGATTATCTGGAAGCCCAGCTGGATCAGGTTAGCTGGGATGAGTCCCGGGAAATTACCATTGAGCTGGCGGAAAAAGACGGCGCTTATCTGGTAGGAGAAGAAGAGCTGCAAACCATCGATCAGTCGCTGGTGCTGTACAGTGAAGAGAAATCCCCGACTGTTTCCAAAGCGGAACCGGAGGCTTCATAAAAAACGATTGAAAACGTCCTGTTGCGAAAGCGTCAGGGCGTTTTGCTTTTTGAATCCTCCAGATATCCCCAAATTTGAATTTTATGTAAATCATTCCGACATTTCTTGCACTGAATGGAAGAATCGTCTATGATAGTACAGAAATAAGAAGAAAACAGAAGGAGGCGATCCAGTGCAGAATATCGATTTACGGGAAAACCGCCAGCACGGCGGCCTCCTTCTGCCGATCGACTGTTACGAGGCCCGGAATCTGAACAGTCCCAATGGGGTTCGGTGTCATTGGCATGAGGAAATGGAGCTGTTCCGCATTACCCGAGGCACCATGAGAATTCAGGCTGGAGAAGAGCTGTTTGAAGCATCGGCCGGGGATCTGCTGTTTTTTAACAGCGGAGAGCTTCACGCTGCGGAAGCCATGCCCGGAGAGCCCTGTGAGTTTCAGGCAGTGGTGTTTTCTCCGGACTTTCTCTGTGGCGCAGAAGGAGACGGAATCCGGATGGAGTATGTAGCGCCCACAGTCAGCGGAAAACTGCTGCTGCCCAGATGTACCCAGCCGGTATCTCTGGACGGCGGGGAAATTCATCGCTGTTTTACCCAGGCTTTCCGACTGCTTCGGGAGCAGCCGGAGCTGTTTGTGTTTCCCCTGAAAGCCAGTATGCTTCGGTTGTTCGGGTTGCTGCTTCGCCATGCCCAAAGATTGCCGGAGGGCCGTGGGGACAGCGAAACCGTCAGCGGCATCAAGGAAGCCATTTCCTATATTCATGAAAATTTTGGCCGGGCGATTACGCTGGGAGAGCTGGCGGAACTGTGCAGCATGAGCCCGGGACACTTTTGCCGGGTGTTCAAACAGTACACCATGAAAACACCGGTTCAGTACATCAATACGGTCCGGCTAACCCGCGCTATGGAGCTTTTGCGCAAAACCGACCGGAAAGTGCTGGATGTGGCCATTGACAGCGGTTTTAATTCCCAAAGCTATTTTATTGAAGTTTTCCGGGAAAACGTGGGCATTACACCGGCCTACTATCGGCAGCAGGAGCTGCGAAAACAGCAGGAATCCTCCTGAATCGTGAATCAAAGCCAAAAAGAGCGTTCTTCCCATTTGGGAGGAACGCTCAAATTCGTTTTCAGGGATACTTTCTTTTACATTTCATTTCCTGCGCCGCTCATGGCACTGCGCTGAGTCAGAATCCACTTTTCCCGGTCCAGAGGATTGACACCGTGACGCTTTCCCACTTTGCCCATTCCTTCGGGGCAGACCTCATATCCGGCAAACCGGGTGCTGAGAATCCCACGGCCTCCCGAAAGAGAAGCCAGCCGCAGGGCATAGTCCAGAGATTCCGCTACCGGAACATGGGCTTCCAGTGTAACCGTACCGCCGTGAATCACCGGTGTGTCGAAAGTCCCCCGCATGGCGATGATATCCCCGATGAGCTTTCCCGCCAGTTCTTCCGGTGCGGAAATCCGCATGAGCTGAATAGGTTCCAGCAGAGTGGTACCGGTATTCATCAGGCCATTCATCAGCGCCATGGGTGTGGCCAGAAAGAAATCCAGAGGATGGGTGTGGACGGTGTGGTGGCTGCCACCCGACAATGTGACTTTCAGGTCAGTGACCGGCCAGTTATACAGTCCCTGTTTCAAAGCCCGGGGAAGGGCTTCTTTCACATGGTTCTGATACCGGTAGAAAATCTGGTTGTTGGGGACATGGGCTTCATAAACAAATCCACTGCCTCGGGGCAAAGGCTCAATGTCCAGCTCGATAATGGCCCAGCAGGGCTTGGGCATGGTATAGGCTTCCACTCCCCGGCCGGGCATGAAGGGCGTTTCCTGATACAGCACCGTAGGAGGAGAAAAGGAAACGGAAAGGCCATACCGTTCCAATACCAGTGCGGTCAGGATTTCCAGCTGCACCACGCCGGTGATGCAGATATCGATTTCCTTTTCATCGGGATAGTATTCCAACTGTAAAGCCGGGTCTTCGGCGTCCAGTTCCCGGAAGCATTCCAGCACGGCATGAAGTTCTTCCGGCCGGGCAGGCAGTACCTGTACCCGCAGCAGGGGTGCCGCCAGATGGAATCCGGATAAGTCTCCGGCTTCTCCCAGAATGTCGCCCACCTTTGCATTGGACAGGCCGCACAGCGCTGCCGCCTGTCCACGGTGTACCTGTCCCAGATCGGAACAGCGTCCGCCGAAATAACGGCGGATCTGGCTGACTTTTCCCTGCTGTATGGTGTCGCTTCCCGGGGTAAAGAAGGGTACCGTATCCCGATTTTGAATGCTTCCCCCAAACAGCCGCACATGAGCTACCCGGCCCATGGTTTTGTCGTGGGTAATCTGGTACACGACGCCGGACAACGCATCATCCCGGCGGTTTTTCACCGGACGGCCGAAACGTACCAGAAAATTCAGCAGCTCGCCCACGCCGGTGTCTGTAAGAGCGCTGCCGCAGAGAACGGGGAACAGCTGCCCTTTTTCCATACAGGAAGCCAGAGCCGTTTCCAGTTGTTCCGCCGGTACGGAGCCCTGTTCCAGATATTGCTCCAATACGGACTCGTCAAATTCACTGACCGCGTCCAGCACGTCTCCTGCAAAATCCGGGTTGGAAACTGTCCGGGGAGAAACGCGGCATTCCCGGCTGCTTTCGCCGGAAATCTGACTGCAAAGAAGCAGGTGAGGGGTGAATTTTTCCCGGATTTCCTCCAGAATTTCTTCGGTGCGGCTGCCAACTCGATCGATTTTATTGAGGAAAAAGACAATTTCCGCGCCGGTTTTTCGCAGGGCTTCATAGAGAATTTCCGTCTGGGCCTGAATGCCTTCTACTGCGGAAATAATCAGCACGGCCACGTCCAGCACAGCGAGGGAGCGTTCCACCTCTGCGGCAAAATCCACATGACCGGGGGTGTCGATCAAAGTCAGTTCCGTGTCCTGATAGTCCAGAACTGCGGTGGAAGTCCGGACGGAAATGCCCCGCTGCTGTTCTACTGTGAGAAAGTCGGTGCGGGCAGTCCCCCGGTCTACGCTTCCGGCCTGACGAACTGCCCCGCCGTGTAACAGAAACTGTTCCGTAAGGGTGGTTTTTCCGGCATCAACGTGGGCCAGCAGGCCAATGCAAATGCTTTTCTTTTCAGGTTCCTCTATTGCCTTGCCCATCCAAAATCTCCTCCTGTTAAAACACGTTATCGAGTAGTATAGCACAACCGGGGGTTTCCGTCGAGCGGCTCTTTACAAAAATACAGGCGAATCTCTGCACCTCTGCACAGAGATTCGCCTTTTCTTAATGGTCGATCAGGTTTCCCTTACTCTATGGGAGATTCGTCATCATAGCCAAAGCCCAAATCGTCCGGAAACTCGATCTCAGAAATGGAAGGTTGGGGAGCTTCTTCAGACTGGTTCTCCGTTGCTTCTTCAGATTCGGGAGAGTCCTCTATCTCCCATTCATCGTCGATTTCCCATTCATCATCCAGTTCCCATTCGTCATCCTGTTCAAACGTTTCAGGCTCATCGTCCCAGTCATCGTCGGGGATGCTGTCGTCATAGGCATAGGCCATGTCCTCGCCTTCTGCGCCCAAAATTTCTTCCCAATCAATTCCCATGGTAATTTCTCCTTTCGTTTTCTGTATTGATTCTGTTTATGTTTCTTCGTCCCAGGAGGCAAAACCGAACCCCAGCCCTGCCAGAGACAGAATGCCGGAGGCCGCCCCAAAGGCTACGGAAAGCTCTGTATAGCGGAAAGGTCCCAATACCATAGAGCCCAGCAGAAAGACCGCGGCGGCGATCAGCATGGCCCGGGAGGCAAAATAATAGGAAAAGACGCCCTCTTCCTCCTGTTCCCGGGGTTCATCCAGACGGGCCAGCAGAACCACATAGTCTCCGCTTTCGTCTTTTCCCCGGAATTGCTGGCTGTCAAAACCTTTCCGGCGATAAAGACGCAGCCCCTGTTTATTATTGACGGGGATT
>CAJMOI010000098.1 GCA_905215105.1 uncultured bacterium | reverse complement strand
GCTTTGGTAAAGTCCAGCAGCGGCTCCATGACGTGATACTTGACCTTAATCAGCCGCAGAGCCTTGTCGGCTGCCTGCTCATTTTCGGCGGCCACAATGGCTACCGGATCACCGTAGCAACGCAGATGACGGTCGAGAATCAGCCGGTCATAGGGGCTGGGCTCGGGGTAAGTCTGTCCGGCCGTAGTGAAACGGGCGTCGGGCACATCCTCCCAAGTGAGGATACAGCACACGCCGGGCACTTTCAATGCGGCGGCGGTGTTGATAGATTCGATATCCGCGTTGGAATGAGGGCTGCGCAGGAGCTTAACCACCAGCGCATTCTGGGGAATCAGGTCGCCGGTATAGACGGGTTTACCGGTGACAAGGCTCATGGCGTCTTTTTTACGGATGGGCGCATTGACAAAGCTCATGACTGCACCTCCTGCTTGTGTGCCAGATAGTTTTTCACCGCCCGCAGCTGGCTCTGGTAGCCGGTGCAGCGGCACAGGTTGCCGGAAAGGTATTCCTGAATTTCAGCTTCGGTGGGGTCTTTCAGTTCCCGCACCATGGCCAGCACATTCATGATAAAGCCCGGGCTGCAAAAGCCGCATTGCTCGCCGCCCTGATCTGCCAAAAATGCGCCGAACTCGGCTGCCTCTTCCTGCAGGCCTTCCAGAGTAGTGACGCTGTGGCCGTCGGCTCTCGCCGCCAGATAGCTGCAGGAAAGGATGGGCTTGCCGTCCAGATGAACGGTGCACAGGCCGCAGTTGGAGGTTTCACAGCCCCGTTTGACGGAATAGCAGCCCTTCTGGCGCAGATAGTCCAGCAGAACCAGATCCGGGGCGATTTCATCGGTATTTTTTTTTCCGTTTACGGTCACGGTAATCAGCATGAAGCACCCTCCTTCAGTGAACATACGGCACGGCGGCACAGAACGCCTGCCATCCGGCGGCGGTATTCCCCACTGCCCCGGAGATTGGAGCCAAACTGAACGGTTTCTTCCACCTGTCGGCAGATTTCAGCCAGCGCTTCATCGGTTTCCGGGAAGGGGAATTCCAACGCAACTGCACGCATGGGCCGTGCGCCAATGACAACACGGAGCGTCCCGTCCAGCACAGAAGCGGCACAGGTGAGCACCGGAATATCGGTAGCGCTCTGGCGCAGGCTTTCATAAGCAGCCCGGCGGCCGTTTGCGGCAATGTGCACTTTTGCCAGCACGTCGTTGTCATAGGGCATTTTCGCATACTCCGTCAGCGGAATCAGCCCTGCGTGGGCCAGCTCCACCTGACAGTCCAGCGCCATCAAAAAGGTAAGAATATCGGAGAAACCAAATCGGGAAACCAGACTTCCGCCCAGAGTGGCACAGTTGCGGAACTGCACGCCCACGATGTGGCGGGTCATCTCATAAAAGCCGTTCCCGAAAGCCTCTTTCAGTTCCGGGCTGGTTTCCAGCTGGCGCAGTGTCACCATGGCACCCAGCACAAATTCTTCCGGGGTTTTCTCGATTTTATCCAGTCCCAGACCCGAAAGGTCGATCAGGGTCTGGTAGCGGCGGCGGTTCATTTTCATCCAGCACCCGCCGCCCAGAATGGCGTTGTTGCGCTTCTGGTTCAGCTCATAGGCTTCTTCCAGCGTGGCGGCTTTTACATATTGCTGTGCGGTAAACAAATCGTACCCTCCTTTACTCCGGAATGGATCGATTCCGGAAATATTTTCTGAAAACTGTACACGATGTGCAAAACACAACTTCTCTTTTTATAGTATACCACAAATTATGCAGAAGTAAAGAAACGAAAAACGAACAAAGCAAAAGGGCTGTCTGCATGAAGAGCGCCGCAGCGCCCCGGCATGTCAGACAGCCCCGGGAGTCCTGTCAATAATTATTCAGCAGATTCTTTCTTGTCCTTGGGAAGAATCAGGTTCATAATGGTTGCGATGACAAAGGTCATGATAATGCCGTTCTGAGCGAAAATCTGGCTGACCCACTCGGGCATCTGAGCCAGAGAATCGGGCACCATGCCGATGCCGACACCAACACCCAGTGCCACAGCTACGATCATACCGTTGCGGCCATCCAGCTTTTCACGCTGGAGAGAAGTCATGCCGCTGACCAGAATCATGGCGAACATGATGACGGCAGCGCCGCCCAGCACGGACTGGGGCATGACGGACAGCAGTGCGGACAGCTTGGGGCAGAAACCGCACAGAATCAGGAACACGGCGCCGGTCATAATGCAGAAACGGTTCACAACCTTGGTCACGCCTACCAGACCCACGTTCTGGCTGAAAGAGGTGTTGGGCAGAACGCCGAACAGCGCAGCAATAAAACTGCCCAGACCGTCAGCCACCACACCGCCGGAAAGCTCTTTGGTGGTGGGTTCGCGGTTCAGGCCGCCGTTGGCGATACCGGAAATGTCACCGACAGTTTCCACAGCAGTGGCCACATACATAATCAGCATGGCAATGATGGCCTGCCAGTTGAATTCCATGGCAACGGGCATAAAGCTGGGCAGGCTGAACCAGGCAGCGTCTGCCACCGGCTGGAAATCCACCATATTCAGGCAGATTGCCACGATATAGCCCACGATAATGCCGATCAGGATGGCAGAAATGCTCAGGAAGCCCTTGGTGAACTGCTTGAAGATGATGATAACCACCAGCACGATAGTACCCACCAGCAGATGCTTCCAGTGGCCGTAATCAGCTGCGCCGGAACCGCCTGCGAAGTAGTTGACACCCACAGGCAGCAGGGAAAGGCCGATGGACATAATCACCAGGCTGGTGACAACCGGCGGGAAGAGCTTTTTCAAAGGCTTGATAAAGAAGCCCAGCACGATCTCAAACAGACCGCCGATGAGAGAAGCGCCCATAATCGCGCCGTAGCCATAGGATGCGCCGATGGCCTTACAGGTTCCGATAAAACCGGAGCTGGTACCCATGACCACCGGCAGGCCGCAGCCGGCTTTCCAGATGGGGTACAGCTGAATGAGGGTGGTGACGCCGGCGATAAACATGGCGTTCTGAATCAGGGAAGATTTCAGGCCGGTCGCCATTTGCAGAGAGCCGCAGATAATGAGCAGCGGCGAGACATTTCCCAGGAACATGGCCAGCACATGCTGGATGCCCAGAGGAATGGCTTTGGACAGGGGGACTCTGCCGTCCAGTTGGTAGATACTGCCTGTTGCTTTGTTCATACTTGGCATAAGCTCCTTGTTCTGCGCAATCCGGCACAGGGCAAAGAGCCATACACAAAAAAAGAACGCGGCAAAGACACAAAAGGCCCCTGACGCTTTTCTTCCTCGCGCAGTATTCCGAAAGCAACCGGAAAACTCAGACTCTCACCCCGTTCTGCTGAGATGATACGCATTATTTTTACTCAGTGTATCACAGATCACGGGACCCTTTCCAGAGCATTCGACAAAATTGTGAAGAAATCGTAAAATTTCATTGCGATGCACAAAAAACACAAGGGTTTCCCCGGTTGTTTGTTGTCATTTTTCTCTTCCCTTTTCCGGAATTTTGGCATATACTGCTTTTAAAAAACTATACTGACTTTTTTCAGGAGGAGTTTGCCAATGGACGCACAGGAATCGAAAAAGAGGATGGAAGAAGGCCGTCTGTATCTGCCAAACGACGACGCGATCACACAGATCCAGTTCGCCGCCATGGAAACCATGTACGAATTTAACGCCACCCACGCGGTGGAACAGGAAAAGCGGGCGGAACTGCTGAAAAAAATGCTGGCGGAAGTAGGCGAAAACTGTTACATCGAACCTCCGTTTTATTCCAATTGGGGCGGCAGCCATGTACATTTTGGCGACAATGTCTATGCCAATTTTCACCTGACTGCGGTGGATGACGGCCATATTTATGTGGGAAACAACGTCATGATTGCCCCCAACGTTACCCTGGCCACTGCCGCCCACCCTATTGATCCGGAGCTTCGTCGGGAAACTTTTCAATATAATGCAGATGTCCACATCGGGGACAACGTCTGGCTGGGTGCAGGCGTGGTGGTACTGCCCGGCGTTACCATCGGTGAAAACAGCGTCATCGGTGCAGGCAGTGTGGTGACCAGGGACATTCCCGCCAATGTGGTAGCTGTGGGCAATCCTTGCCGGGTACTGCGGGAGATCGGCGAACATGACCGGGAATTTTATTACCGCGATCGGCGGATTGATCTGTAATCTCGATTTTGAAACAAAAAGGGGCGGCTTCGGCCGTCCCTTTTCTATCTTTACTGCACCTGATATTTCCGCTGAATCATTTCACTGATTTCCGCTGTCAGCCGCAATGTTTCCTCCGGTTTTTCCTGATGGAGCAGATAGGCGCAATAAGAACCGTATACCATATAGGAAAGCACCACTTCACTCTGATAGCTGGGAGTCCGGTCCGGATACAATCGGTTGAGATATTCCCGAATGCCCTCCCGTAATCGATCCGCCAGCATCAGGTTATTGTTGTCGGGAAACAGAATCCGCAGCAGCGCTCCCTGTCCCAGGATAGCGCAGTGAAGCTCCTGAATAAACTGAAAGGGCTGCTCCAGAAAATATTCCGGGTGGCGGATTTCCGCCAGAATGGACTGGATGACATTGGACTCCAACCGATGAGCCAAATCATAAATGTCCTGAAAGTGCAGATAAAAGGTCGCTTTGTTGATGCCTGCCAGCTGGGTCAGCTCCCGAACCGTGATTTTTTCCAGAGGTTTTTTGGCACGAAGCTGGATAAACGCATCAATAATACTGTTTCTGGTACGCTGAATTCGTAGGTCCATGATTTCCCTCCTGTCATAAAATCGACACTTATCGAAAAACGTTGCGTTCCCGACGGTTTTCCAAATCTGTTGCTTGCAGAGCTCTCTGTCTCTAATTATAATCAAAGTGGAGAAAAAATCAACGGTTGTCGAATAGCGGCGCCGCTGATACGGTTCTTTTTTAGGAGCCAAAAAGGAAAGAAAGGAGCAGAACGATGAATTTTTACAGTTTTTATACCGGAAAAGCCTTTGACGCCCACCAGTGGCTCGGCGTACATCCCCAGGACGGCGGCTGTCTTTTCCGCACCTTTGCCCCGGGTGCAGAAAGAGTTTCGCTGATTGGCGACTGTACCGGCGGAATGGAGCACCCCATGGAAAAAGCCTATGACGGGAACTTTTTTGAATGCTTTCTTCCCCATGCAAAAGAGGGGGACTGCTATGAGTATCGGATATATCATGGTGGTTCCTACACGGATCACTGTGACCCTTACGGCTTTGGTATGGAGCTGCGCCCGGCTCATCGTTCTGTCATCCGCAGTCTGGAGTTTGATTTTTCCGACGAAACCTGGATGAAGAACCGCACGGATCGGAAAAACGGGCCTCTGAACATTTATGAGGTCCATCTGGGTTCCTGGCGCAGAAAAGGCGGGGGTCTCAACGACTTTTACACCTACGAGGAACTGATCGATCTGCTGATCCCCTATGTAAAGGAAGCGGGATACGATTATATCGAGCTGCTGCCCATCTGTGAGCATCCGGCGGACGAGTCCTGGGGCTATCAGAATACGGGATTTTTCAGCCCAACCTCCCGGTATGGAACACCGACACAGCTGAAAAAGTTCATCAATGCCTGTCATCAGAATCAGATCGGCGTGATTCTGGACTTTGTGCCCGTCCATTTTGCCATGGATGACTATGGGCTGCACAAATATGATGGAACTTTTTTGTATGAGTACCCCAGCAATGATGTGGGGGTCAGCGAATGGGGCAGCTGTAACTTTATGCACTCCCGGGGCGAAGTTCGCAGCTTTTTACAGTCCGCCGTCTGTTACTGGCTGGGAGAATACCACTTTGACGGTATCCGGTTCGACGCCATCAGCCGGATTCTCTACTGGCAGGGCGATCCTGCCCGGGGCGTCAACGGCATGGCGGTAAATTTTGTCCGGGAAATGAACCACGGCCTGAAACAGCGTTTCCCCGGCTGTATGCTCATTGCCGAAGACTCCACTGATTTTGCAAAGGTCACGGAGCCAATGGAAAACGGCGGACTGGGATTCGATTATAAGTGGGACATGGGCTGGATGCACGACACCTTGTCCGTGTTCCAGATGGCTCCCAATCAGCGGATGGAGGAGTACCACAAGCTGACCTTCTCCATGATGTATTTCTACAAAGACCGGTTCCTCCTCCCCTTTTCTCACGACGAGGTGGTACACGGCAAGGCTACCATTCTGCAAAAAATGAACGGCGACTATGAGCGAAAATTCCCACAGGCCCGGGCTCTGTATCTGTATATGATGACCCATCCGGGGAAAAAGCTGAATTTTATGGGCAATGAAATCGGCCATTTCCGGGAATGGGACGAAAAGCGGGAACAGGACTGGGAACTGCTCACCTTTCCCATTCACGACGCCTTTTATCACTATATCATGGAGCTGAACCGGCTGTATCATCAGCATCCGGGGCTCTATGAATGGGACTATGAACCGGCAGGGTTCCGGTGGCTGGACTGTGAAAAAGACGGAAGCTGCACCTATACATTCCTCCGCATCAGCCGGGGGGAAAAGCTGCTGGTGGTTCTGAATCTGGACGATCATCCTGTTGTGGACTATCAAATCAACGTTTCACCGGCAGATCATCTGGAACTGCTGCTCCACAGTGATTGGCAGAAATGGGGCGGCGAAACGCCGGAAAAGAAAGAAAAACGGCTTTTCCGCTCGGAAAACCGCTTTGTGATGGATCTGCCTCCCCTGTCCGGACAGTTGTTCCGGGTCTGTTAAAAAGGAGGGGGCTGCACTGAAAATTGATATGATTCTGCTGGCCGGCGGCGCCTCCCGCCGGTTTGGCGGAGACAAGCTGACGGCAGAGTTTCACGGAAAACCTCTGTATCTTTATGCGCTGGAAGCACTGTCTTACCTGAAAGACCACCCGGTCCGGGTCGTGACCCGGAACCGGGAAATCGGTGAAGCGGCGCAGCGCATGGGTTTTTTCCCGGTGGAAGCACCTCCTCCGGACGAAGGGGTTGCCGCTTCTGTCCGGGCCGGTGTGATGGCCTGCCGTCCCGACGCCTTTCTCTGTTTCTTTGTCTGTGACCAGCCCTGGTTTTCGGGAAAAGAATTCCAGGCATTTCTGACAGCCTTTCAGGCCAGCGGAAAAGCCTATGGCCGTGTCTGCTGCGGCGGCCGCATGGGCAGTCCCACGATTTTTCCGCCGGGCGCCAGACAGGCGCTGTTGTCCCTGACCGGGGACGAAGGCGGGCGGCGGATTCTTCGCCAGAAAGAGGAGGAAACTTTCTT
>CAJMOI010000097.1 GCA_905215105.1 uncultured bacterium | reverse complement strand
TATTCCCAATCTGCCGGGAGGACAGTCCCACAGTCTGGGGGTATACCGGCACAATGGGAGCGCTTTTTTCCGCCGGTACAAAGTCCGGCGCGGTCATCTCCCGCCGGGTGAAGGTACCCTGCATTTTTCCCCGAAACAGATACTCTTTTCCCTCCACCAGCATGGTCTGGACATAGGGATTGTTGAAATAGGTGAGCACCATATCCCGCACACCGTCGGTCACGTCCACTTTAAACAGCGTCATGCCCTTTCGGATAAACTGCCGCCGGGGTTTCCCCAGTACCGTTGCCCGAATCACCGCCACATCATGGAGCGGAGCCCCGTCAATCGAAGTTGGTTCGCTCCAATCCTCATAGGTGCGGGGATACAGGCGCAGAAGGTCCCCTACTGTCGGCGCTCCGATCTTTCGGAACAGGGCAGCCCGCTTCTCTCCCACTCCCTTGAGGGTTTCAATTTTCATGCCAAACAGCGAAGCCATGGGCCCGCCCCTTTCTCCTTGAAAATAAAAACACAGGGACTGTTGCCGAATGGATGTCCGGCAATAGTCCCTGTTACAGGCAAAATCGGAATTATTCCACGGAAATAATGAAATAATACACCGGCTGCCCGCCGTTGATAAGGGTCACTTCAATGTCGTCGCTGATCTTGTTTTTAATCCGGCGGCAGGCATCCTCCGCCTGCGCCTCGGTCACATCACTGCCGTAAATCAGCGTAATAAAGGAGGTGTTCCGGTTGACCATAGAACGGGTCAGCTTGCTGCAAGTGTGAACCGGGTCCTTCTCGATATAATCCAGTTTGCCGTTGCGCAGACCCATAATGTCGCCCTGACGGATCTTGTGTCCGCCGAATTCGGAATCCCGGGCGGCAAAGGTTACCAGACCGGTGGCCACAGCACCGGCAGCGTCCATCATCAGCTGACGGTTCTCTTCCGGCTGGGCGTCCGGGTCTACCGCCAGCATAGCGGAAAGTCCCTGAGGAATGGTGCGGGTGGGCAGTACCACCACTTCCCGGTCTGTTACCAGCGGGACGGTCTGCTCCGCAGCCATGATGATGTTTTTGTTATTGGGAAGCACAAAGACCTTTTTGGCTGGAGTCGCCAGTACCGCCGCCAGAATGTCCTCGGTGCTGGGGTTCATGGTCTGGCCGCCGCTGACCACATGGGCACAGCCCAGATCGGTAAATAGGGTGCGCAGGCCGTCTCCGGCTGCCACCGCCACAAAGCCCAGCTCTTCCACGGGCTCAGCCGGTTCCAGAACCGGTTTGGCGGCAGGCTGTGCAGCTGCTTTCGCCTGATTGTTGGCTTCAGCAGCCTTGCGGTGCTGTTCTTTCATATTTTCCACCTTGACCGTCAGCAGCTGGCCGAAAGTCAGGGCTTCCTGCAAAGCATTTCCGGGATTTTCCGTATGAACGTGAACCTTGATGATTTCTTCATCATCCACCACGACTACGCAATCGCCGATGGTTTCCAGATATGCCCGCAGCTCCATGGGATCACGGGTCACTTCCGGGTCACGGCCTACAATAAACTCGGTGCAATAGGTGAAATTGATTTCCTGGTCGAATTCAGCGGCAGCGTTGCGGAAAAACTCAGCGGTTTCTTCCGCCTTTTCCTCGTCGCTCTTTTCCATCTGGATCATGACACCGTCCTTAAAGACGCTCATCATGCCGTCAAAAATCAGGCACAGACCCTGTCCGCCAGCATCTACCACACCGGCTTTTTTCAGAACCGGCAGCAGCTCCGGCGTTTCTTCCAGCGCAGCGGCAGCACCCATGCAAACAGCAGACCACACATATACCGGATCGCTGTCAATGGCAGCGGCGGCTCTGGCTTTTTCATAGGCAACGCGGGCAACCGTCAGAATGGTACCCTCTGTAGGCGTCATGACCGCTTTATAAGCGGCGTCCACGCCCAGTCCCAAAGCGTTGGCCAGATCTGCACCGGACGCGATTTCCAGATCCTTCAGACCCTTGGAAAAACCGCGGAACAGCAGTGAGAGAATGACGCCGGAATTTCCCCGGGCGCCCCGCAGCATGGCGGAAGCGGCACGGTGGGCTACATTGCCGGCCGACGGGTCCTCATCCTTTTCCAGCTCGCGAATCGCGGCAGTCATGGTCATGGACATATTGGTGCCGGTATCTCCATCCGGAACAGGAAAAATGTTCAGCTCATCCACCGACTTTTTGCTTTTGCAGATATTATTGGCGCCGGACAGGATCGCATCGCGCAAAGTGATTCCGTTAATCACAGCTCACACTTCCTTATTTTATAGTATTTCTCTTTTGGAAACAGTTTTCTCCACGGATCATACCGCTCTGTTTCAATCGAGATCAACAGCAACATTCAAGCATGATTGCTGAAATTTTTTATTATTATACCACAGAGTTTCGTGTAATTCAATCAAATCGCCGACAGAACTTTCGGAAAACGCGGAAGTAGCAGATTGCACAGAAACCCAACATCTTTCGGGGAGATTCTGCCGGAAGCGATCTTTATATCAGGCACTGTTTCCAGCGAAGCCACTGTTTTTTCCAGAATCCCAGACCAGTCTCTCCGCATTTTTGCAGATGCCTGGTCCACTGACTCATCAGTTGGCGATCATTCTCGTCCGGTTCCTGTTGTGCAAAACGGGCTTTTTCACCGGTTTCATAAGCCAGCATCAACAGCTCTTCTTTCAGATGAGGATACTGCTGTTTCATGGCTTCCACATACTCACGGGTCAGGCATCCGTTTACCAACTCCGGCCCGCCGGTATTGCGAATAAAGCGGAAGCTCCACTCCCAGTATGCCCGTACAGCTTCCCGGACATTCTTCTGGCGCCAACGCTTCCTCCAGCGTCCCAATAGCCATTTTCTTCTCAGCACCAACGCCAACAGCAGCAGTACTACGCCTATGGCAATCCACAGACTCATGAACAAAATTCCCATCCACTGAGGCACCGGTTTGATTTCCGTCTGATCCGGTCCGTCTGCCCCACCGGGGATTTCTGTGGGAGCCGGTGTCTCCGTAGCTTCCGGTGTGGGAGAGGCTTCCGGCGTCTCTTCCGGCTCCGGTGTCTGTTCCGGTGTGGGAGTCGGCTTGACAGACGTCGTTCCGGACTGGCTGGGAGATTCCCAGAAGTCGTCCTCATGGAAGCCGGGGGTCATTTCCACCGGTACCCATACACCGTCGTCAACATCATAAACTTCTACCCAGGCATGGGAATGACTGTCGGGAACCTGCAAATAGCCGTCTTCTGTCCGCTGACCGTTTTCCCAGTCATCGGTGGTGATAATATACCCCTCCGCATACCGGGCCGGTACCCCCAGTGCCCGCAGCAGCAATGCGCCCGCTGTGGCATAATGAACACAATAACCGATTTTGTTCTCGGTAAACCACTGGATAAACTCGCTGCCCTGGGGAAAGGGCGGCGGACTGTAGGAATATCGGTATTCCTGCCGGAAGATTTCCTGTATTTGCCGGCACAGATTTTCAATGGCCACCGTCCGGCTATTGTAGCCTTCAAAATTGATGGCATTGGTATAAGATTCAATATTATACTGACTGCACCATTCCAGTGCCGCCCGACGGGTGTTTTCCGGCAGTCGAGTATAAGGCTCATAAATATAGGCCGCATAGGCACTGGTCACCTGCAATAATTCATTGGTGTTTTGCTTCTGAAATTCATCTGGTACGCGATCTATTGTCTCTCCAACTAACGGCGCATGAAACAGGCAATTCCAACTATCAGGCTGCACAAAGGCTTCCAGGGAGTATTCGCCGGGAGATGTCCAGCCCCGTTGGGCAAACAGATCCTGCCGGAGCCCTACGCCGGAAATGGTGGAAGGGTCTGTTTTCAAATAGGACGGCACATAGATGGAATCATGAGCTGTCGCCACATTGCGGACCTGTAAAATATAAGAACGATCATTGGCAGAGAGCAAATCATAATAATTCATGGGATTGAGATAAGCTCCCTGAAATCGTGTAAATTGCGAAGAGGCCTGCTGATAGGCTCCGTCATCCTCAATATTCCATCCGTTTCCATTATAGGAATTGGCCGCATAGCCTCGCAGGTACAAAGTCTGAGGATTTTTCTCAGTACTCAATACCTCCAGCGCTGTTTCTCCGGAAAAACGGAGGGTGCCCAAATTGTGCAGGTTTTTTTCTGCTCCGCCGCCGGTAAAGAAGTCAAACAGATTCTGCGGCAATCTGGTAATCTGTTCTTTCAAAACATCAACATCGGCAGGCCGCTGATATCCCTGCTGAGGAAGCACTACCATAGCGGTAACGATGGACACCAGCATACACAACGCCATCAGCAGCGACAGCTGCCGCCGGACATTTCCACGATACATGGCCGGACGTTTCCGAATCTTTTTGCCAAACAAATTGCGGCTGCGAAACGGACTGTTTCCGGCAAACAGCATCAGCCAGGAAAGCAGCAGAGCAAAAAATGCCCACAGCTCCGGGGAGAGCGTGAAATACATGGGCCACAGCGCCAGCGGAGCCGTCAGCATGATGACCACCGGCACCATGGGCCGCCGCACCACAAAATAGCCCACAATCAGCGTTAACGTACAGAAAAAGAGTACCAGAAACCAGGTTTCCATCCACCGGACTTCTGAAAGAGTGGCATCTGTTTTTGGCAGCACATAGGTGGGAAAAGACCAGGGAGAATTCAGGGTCATCATCGCGAAAATCCGATTGATGAGGGAAACCAGCCCAGTGGACAGCTGATCGAAAAAGAAAAACGCCCACAATACCAGCGGAATTCCGGGAATCAGAACCCACAGAGCCCACGCAGCCGTGGAATATACGGTTACCGCAGCCGCCGAATAGAGACAAATCCACACTGGAACGGCCGAATCAAAGGGCAGCCGAAATCCGGAAAGGAAGGAGACTGCACATCCCAGCATTCCCAGTGACAAAATTGCAAACTGTACCAGCCAGCGGAGAAAGGGGCTTTCCCCGGCCCGGGATAACCCGGGTACCGTCAGGGAAAATCCGGTTCCGGACGGTTCTTTGCGTCTGATAAAAAATTGAAACAGCTTCTTCACAGCACCAGCTCCTCCAGTTCCAGCTCCTCAGGCGAAAGCACCTGGCAGAAATCCCGTGCTTCGTCAAATTTTCCACCTGTATGCAGCAGGGTAATCTGACGGCATCCCAGATCACCTTTCAGGCTTTCCAAACCGGACAGAGCCTTGTCCTCTTCTCCGGAAGTCGTGCAATACAGGAGATGAGCGCCGCGATGGGGCCCCCCCTCCATACTGGCAGCCAACGCCGGTCTTCCCGAAAGCACCGGAATGTCCAGCATCCGATCCAGCACAGCGGACAAATCCTCTTCCGCTTCCAGCATCTCCCAATGAAGAACTCCTTTTTCCATCCAACCGGCCCAATGAGGACAGTCCTGCAAAAGCAGTGCGGAAGACAGCGCTGCAAACACTTCCAGCATTTCATCCAGCTCCTGTCCTACACAGCCCGCTCCCGGTTCTATCAGAAAATACAGCGCATGGTCAATAGGCAGGGAGAAGTCCCGGATCATCAGGGTATCCATCCGCTGGCTCAGTTTCCAATGTACCCGCCGCAAATTGTCACCTTCCCGGAATTCCCGGATCTGGAATACCTCTGAAGGATCGTCGCCGGGTTTCTGACTGGAATATCGGTCGGAAAGGCCAAACACCGCGTTTTCCGGCTCCAGATAAACTTCCGCCGGCTGAATCGCCGGAAGTACATCAAAAAGTCCACTGCGGTTTTCCTTTTTCCACAACGGCAGCCGAAACAGTCCCAGCAGGTCACATACCCAAACCCGATCCGCTTTCAGTTCAATTTTACCGCACCAACGGCTGGCAATTGCCTGATGGATTTCCACCGAGGAACGGGCCGAAACCGCCGCGGAAATCCGGAAGGGATGTTCCGGAAATACCGCTGTTTCCCCGGTTCTGCCCAGATGATTGATGCACCGCATGGCCAACTGTACTCTGGGACAGGGAAACACGGCGGAATTTTTAATCAGAATCGAAACAGGGACCTCTTCTCCCTTTTCCGCAAAGAGTTTTTCACACCGCACCTGTACCTGTGTGAAAAGACAGCAGGGAATCGCCGCCAACAGAGAACACACCGGCAGAAACAGGGCGATGAGCAAAGTGAGGTGAGACAGATATGCCTGATAAAATAGATAAAATATCACACATATGAGCAAAATCACCCCATACAGGATTCTGTTTTTTGCCATTTTCTCCCCCTTATCCGGCTACGCCCGGAGCCTGCACTTCCTGCAGAGCCATTTCCAATACCTGCCGGGTACTCATACCGGCTACCCGGCCTTTGGAGCTGAGCAGTACACGGTGGGCACATACATCCTGAAAAATCGACTGGATATTCTCCGGCACGACATAATCTTTTCCGCTGAGATACGCCACTGACTTGGCCATCCGTACCAGCGCCAGCGTACCGCGGGGGCTAACGCCCAGACGCAGCAGCGGAGAGGTACGGGTCCATGCTGCCAACGCTGCCGCATACCGGCACACCGGGTCGGAAACATAGACGCCGTTTACCTGACGCTGCAATCCCAGAAACTCTTCCGGTCCTGCCACCCGGCGAACGGTATCCATGGGGTTTCCCTCCTGCCGGCTTTGCAAAATCGCCACTTCTTCCTCCACCGTAGGATACCCCATGTTCAGACACACCATAAACCGGTCCATCTGAGATTCGGGAAGCAACTGGGTTCCGGCGGAACCTACCGGGTTCTGGGTGGCAATGACCCAGAAGGGCGCAGGCACCGGATGGGTCACACCGTCCACTGTAATGCTGCCCTCTTCCATCACTTCCAACAGTGCCGACTGGGTCTTGCTGGATGTACGGTTGATTTCATCCGCCAAAAACAGGTTGCACATGGCGGCACCGGGAATATATTCGTTTTTGCCCGTTTCCCGGTGAAAAATGGTATAACCGGTCACATCGCTGGGCAGCACGTCGGGGGTAAACTGCATCCGCTTGAAGGAGAGATCCACCGCTCGGGCAAAGGCCAGCGCCATGGTCGTTTTACCAACACCCGGAATATCTTCCAGCAGAATGTGGCCGCCGGCCAGCATGGCGCACATGACGCCGGCAATGGCCCGTTCCTTTCCCACTACCACTTTCTGCACTTCTTTCATAATTTCAACTGCTTTTTGCACAAAATCTCCTCCTGTATTTTCATCCATATCATACCGTGTATTCGATCCTTTTCCTGCCTTCCGCACAGCGGTAACAGTCAGGTTTATTGTACCGCATTTTGGTCCGGGTTTCAACGATTCTCCCGGCATTTCTCCTGACAGAGTCCAATTTACGTTTCCAAACAAACATATTTTAAAAAATACGAAAAAACACTTGCAAAAAGATGTACGGGAGACTATGATTAAATTGTATGTACAAATCATAAAAGGAGGCGCAGCTGCGTCAGGAGCAGGCGGCTGTGTTCGAGGCAAGTCTCGACGATGGC
>CAJMOI010000096.1 GCA_905215105.1 uncultured bacterium | reverse complement strand
TTTCCTACACTAGGGGGCCTTTTGTCTATTGTCCGTTTTTACTGGTTCGGTTCAAATGGAGCCTGCCTTTTCTTGTATCAAAAAATTCTGTCATAAGGAGGAACCCGCCATGAAGTCCGATTCCTTGCGTTTCCGCGTCTGTATCTGGGATTTTGACGGAACCCTTTTCAACAGTTATCCGATTATGAACCGCGCTATGGTGGAGACTCTGGAAACACTGGGCCAGCCCCGCCCCTTTGAAGAAGTCCGCCGCCTGATGAAACAGTCAGTGAGCACGGCTCTGACTTTTTATCATGAGCATTTTTCCCTGGGCAAAGAACTGGAAACCGAATTCCGCCGCCGGGAAAAACTGCTTTCCGATGACCTTCCGCCCTATGACGGCGCGCTGGAGCTGTGCCGGGATATCACAGAGGCCGGCGGGATGAATCTGCTCTATACCCATCGGGACTCCCTTTCGGAAACCATGCTTCGCCGCTATGGGTTTACGCCCTTTTTTGCCGGAGGCGTCACCGCAGAGGACGGTTTCCCCTCCAAGCCTGCGCCAGATGCGCTGGAACATCTGATGAAAACCTTTTCCTTTTCGCCGGAAGAAGGGCTGATGATCGGCGACCGGGACATCGATTTACTGGCAGGAAAAAACGCCGGAATTGCCGGATACCTCTTTGATCCCATGGACGATTACGCCTCTTTTGAAACGCCTTTCCGGGGCCATTCCATGAAAGAACTGGAAGCTTTTCTGTTTGCACTTTGACAAAAAAGACAAAAAACTTGATTTTTCTCTCGATTTTCCCTTCAAAATATGCGATACTATTAGTAGATCGTAAAATTTGGAAAGGAGATTCCCCATGAAACAGAAAAACGATGGCCAGCGAATCCTGCTGATACTTCTGGGCGCCATTGTCATGGCCATGAATATCAAAATTTTCGTCCGGGCCGGAGATATGTTCCCCGGCGGCTTTAATGGCCTGACCCTGCTGATTCAGCGCACCGCCTCGGAGTACTTCCATATCGAACTTCCTTTCTCCCTTATCAACCTGCTGCTAAACTCTATACCAGCTGTCATCAGCTTCCGCTACATCGGCAAAAAATTTACCGGATATTCCTGTCTGATGATCGTCCTTTCCAGTATTCTGACCGACCTCTTCCCCAGTCTGGAAATTACCTCTGACCCGCTGCTCATCAGCATTTTCGGCGGCATTATCAACGGCTGCGCCATCAGCCTGTGCCTGTTCGCAAACGCCACCAGCGGCGGCACCGATTTTATCGCCATTTTCTTCTCCGAGCGCAAGGGAATTGATACCTGGAACTATATTTTCATGGGAAATGTGGCCATGCTGGTGGTGGCCGGACTGCTCTTCGGCTGGGAAAAATCCCTGTATTCCATCATCTTCCAGTTTACCTCCACCCAGATTCTCCATATGCTCTATAAACGGTATCAGAAACAGACCCTATTGATTATCACCGACCATCCCGACGAGGTATACAAGACCATCCGGGACAAAACCCACCACGACGCCACCCATTTCCGGGGTGTGGGCTGTTATGAAGGTCAGGAAAAGCATCTTTTGTACTCGGTGGTTTCCGCAGAAGAGGCCAAGCATACCATTGACGGCATCCGGGAAGTGGACCCCAAAGCCTTTATCAACTGCATGAAAACGGAACAGATCACAGGGCGGTTCTACAATCGGCCGAACGACTGAAAAAAGAGGAAACGGGGCTTCCGTTTCCTCTTTTTCTGTTCTTCCTTCTGCTCCTCTGCTTTGGGTCAAAGCCGCTCTTTCAGATAGTCCCACACATACGCTACCAGTTCCGGTGTCCAGAAATTGTTCTCATGGACGCCCCCGGCAACCCGCACCAGCTCCGCTTCATAGCCCAGCGCGCAGAGTTTTTCATACAGCTTTTCCGACTGATGCCAGGGAACCACCGGGTCGGCATCCCCCTGCAGCATCAAAAACGGCGGATACTCTCTGCCCCCTTCCGCTACATACAGAGGACTCATGGCGCGAATCTTTTCCGGGGAAATTTCGCCTTTGCCGTCGGAAATCAGGTGAATCATCTGCGGGTCCGTATCCCCGGCCGGTTCTTGCATCACACCCCGAACCAGCTCCGCCAGATCGGTGGGCCCAAAGCACTCCACCACCGCCTTCACCCGGTCGGATTCTTCCGGATACTCCTCCGTTCGATAACAGTCCCAGTCTCCGGTCATGCCCACCAGCAGCGCTGCATTGCCGCCGGAAGACGTGCCCCAAATGCCTACCCGTTCTTTATCGATGCAGTATTCCGCCGCGTGGACCCGAAGAAACCGGATGGCGGTTTTCACGTCCTGCAAAAATGCGGGGAACGCATATCCGTCCCGGCAGTCCCGGTGGCTGACGGAAGCCACCACAAACCCCTGCCGGGCCAAAGCGCTCAACTGGGGCAGCTCATAATCCGGATTGGGCGTTGTCCAGGCGCTGCCCTGTACAAACACCACCAGAGGATACCGTTTGTCTTTTCTCCAAGGGCAGAGAATCTGCATTTTCAGCTCTTTCCCGTCGGGACAGGCAAACACCACATCCCGGAACAACTCCGCCATGCCATCCAGATGCTGGCTGCACGGAAATACCGTACCCTTTTTCATACACAAATCACTCCTTATGAAAAATCCAGCCGCATTTCTGCCGCTGGATTTTTAGGGCGTTTCTGAAAACGAAGAACTCTTCGACTTTTCAGATAGCCCCTGGTTTATTCGCTCTTTTCCTCCAAAAGCCGGTGAATCAGATCCAGCATATTGGGAACGGAACGAGATTTATCAAATTTCTCACAGGATTCCTTCATCCGGCGCAGTTTTTCCTCGTCCTGCAACAGGGTCTGGATGGTTTTGGCGCAGCTGTCCCCTTTGCCAATGCGCACCGCCATGCCGTGGCTCATCAAAAACTGAGCGTTGTCCTCCTCCTGTCCGGGAATGGCGTCGAACACCGCCAGCGGGATATTGCAGGCCAACGCTTCCGAAACCGTCAGGCCGCCGGGCTTGGTGACAATCAGGTTGGCCGCCTTCATATATTTCTCCACTTCCGTGGTGAAATAGACCAGCTTGCAGGTCTTGGGGCTGGTCTTGATTTCCTCTTCAAACGCTTCATACAGCTTTTCATTCCGGCCGGTAATGATAATCAGCTGAAAATCCTCCGGCAGAGCGGTAATCTCCCGGAACACGGACAGGATATTATTCACGCCAAAGCTGCCCGCCATAACCAGAATGGTCATTTTGTCCGGGTCCAGCTCCATTTCCCGCAGCAGCGCCTGGCGGTCCGCCTTTTCAAAAAAGACATCGTGAACCGGAATACCGAAGGGATACACCTTGTCAGCGGGAACGTTCAAGTACCGGACCATTTGATCCGCCATATCCTCGCTGGAAACAATATAGGCGTCTACATTTTCAGACAGCCAGGCTTTGTGGGGACCATAGTCGGTCATCACGCACAGCAGAGGAGCATCCAGCTTTCCGTCTGCTTTCAGATCAGAAATCATTTCCGTTACAAAAGGATGGGTGGTAATAATGGCATCCGGCTGGAACTCTTCAATGAGAGGAAACAGCCGGCGACGGAACAGGCCTGAAAGCTTGGGCACCAGATTGGCAAAGTGGCTTTCCTGATTGGTGCTTTCATAGAGCTTTCCGAACATTTTCGGCGCTTTTGTCGCCAGAAAATGATAGCCGTCACAGACGGTTTTATCCAGTACACTGCTGATGGTTTTCAGCGCATCCGCTACCCGCACTTCAACCCCGGGACAGTTGTCCTTCAGATGTTTTTCAATGGCCACTGCGGCGCGGATATGTCCTCCGCCGGTTGCCGCGGTCAAAATCAGTATTTTCATATTCATTCATCTCCCAATCTCAAGCACTCGCTGCTCTGGACGGAATCTGTCCGTCCCATACCGTTCTTACAGTTATTCAAATTATATCATACAGGCCTGAAAACTTCCAGCCCCGCGCCCTCTTTTCCTGTACTGCTGCGCACACAATCTATAAAAAACAGTTATGGAAAATCGCCGGGACGGAATCGCCAGTTATTGTGTATTTTTCCAGCAAAATCCACAGAAAAGGTAAAAAAATCAGTTGTAATAAAGCTGTAACTTTACTTTTTCGAAAGAAAAAACTATAATAGTAGAGTGTAAGGGTATTTGCAAATTGTTGTTTCGACAACACCTGCAAAACTCCAAAAATATTTTTGGATTTTTTGAATCATGGGAGGCTTTTTTATGCCCGAGCCAAAAAGTAAAGTCCGCAAATTCAACTTAACCAAACAGCAAAAACTCATCGCCATTTGCGTTTCCGCTGTGCTGGTCATCCTCATCGCCATCGGCGTTGTCATCTGGGCGGTTAACTCCTCCGGGAACACCTCTTCTTCGGAAAACTCCTCTTCGGAAAGCTCTCTTTCCTCCGCTTCTTCCATCAAGCCCGAAAACATGACCTATGCAAAGGGCGTGACCATCGGCGGCATTGACGTTTCCGGAAAGACCCGGAAGGAAGCGCTGGCCCTGCTGGAAAAGTCTCAGGATCAGCTGAGAGGAACCTATAAAGTAACGGTTACATACGAAGAGGACTCCATGGACATCACGGAGGATGACCTGGTGTTTACCTTTGATTTCACCCAGGTGCTCAAGGATGCCATGACCTACAGCCAGGGACTTGCTTCCGAATCCTCCGGTGAAACTGCGGAAACTTCTTCCTCTGCTGTGGCTTCCGGTAAAAAGGACTTTCCTGTAGAACCGGAAATTTCCTATGAAAACGTAGAGCCCAAGCTGGACGAATTCACCAAGGACATCGAAAAAGACCCGGTGGACGCAACGGTGGTTTCCTTCGATTCCTCCAGCGGAACTTTTTCCTATAAGGACGGCAAAAACGGCCTGAAAGTGGATCATGATAAGCTCCTCGAGGACGTCATGGCCATTCTCAAGGGCGACAAAGTCGGCACCGTAGAAGTTCCCACCGAAGTGGTGGAGTTCGACAAAACCAAAGCCGAAGTGGCTGCCCATATGCAGAAGCTGGGCACCTTCAGCACCTATTCCACCAACACCGCCAACGGCAACCACAACATGAAGCTGGCACTGGAAGCCATGAACGGCACTGTTCTCCAGCCCGGCGCTGTGTTCTCCTTTAACGGTACTACCGGCGACACCACTACCGGTGCGCTGGGTTATCTGCCCGCAGGCGCCATCGCCGGCGGCCAGAGCATTCAGGCTTATGGCGGCGGTATCTGCCAGGCTTCTACCACCCTGTACGGTGCGGTGATCCGCTCCGATCTGGAAATCGTCACCCGGTACAATCATCTGTGGCCCTCTTCTTATGTGCCCATCGGTCAGGACGCAACGGTGGACTATCCCGGTCTGGACTTCCAGTTCCGCAACTCCACCGATTATCCGGTTTACATTCAGGCATGGATGAGCGGCACCAAACTCACCGTTACCCTGTACGGCGACAAGGACCCCAGCTATGATTACATTGAGGTTTCCTCTCAGAAAACGGAAACCATTGCACAGCCCGACGACGAATATGTGAAGACCTCCGATCTGCCCAAGGGCGAAACCAAACTGAAGCGTCAGGGCAACGCCGGTTCCAAGGCAACGGCTACCAAGATTTATTACAAGGACGGTCAGGTCATCAAGACCGAGGCGCTGCCTTCTTCCTATTACAGCCCGGTTTCTACCATTTACTATGTGGGCACCGGTTCTTCCGGCAGTTCTTCCTCCACACCTAAACCGACCCAGAAGCCTACTCAGAAACCGACTGCCAAACCCACCACTACTCCAACACCAAAGCCTAAACCGACTCCTACCCCTGACCCCACTCCGGAAAACACTCCTGAGACTGAAACCTCTCAGGAGAACTCCGAATCCTGATTTTTCTCCCGCCGAGGCCCTCCGGTTTCGGCGGGTCTTTCTGTCCATACCTATTTTTTGGCGGATGCTTTCTGGTGTTTTAGGGGTTGACTTTTCCCGCCTTTGGGGTAAAATGTATAGTATCTACTGCTATGAATTGTGAAAATGAATGAATCGCGCTGCCGAAAATCGTCCGGACAGCCTGTTTGATTGAGAAAGGAATGGTTATACCGTATGACGCCTGCACCGAAAATCAGCGTAATCGTCCCGGTATACAACGTAGCCCCCTATGTGGGAGAATGTCTTTCCTCTCTGGTACATCAGACCTTTACCGACTTTGAAATCATCGCCGTCAACGACGGTTCCACCGATGGTTCTCTGGCCGTTCTTCGGGAATTTGAGCGTTCCTATCCCATGGTTCACGTCATTGACCAGCCCAATTCCGGTGTCAGCCGTGCCCGTCAGGCCGGTCTGGCTCAGGCAAAAGGCGAGTTCATCTCCTTTGTGGACAGTGACGACTATGTGGTTCCCAATTTTCTGGAAGATCTGTACCGGGCCATCTGTACCAGTGAAGACACGGACATTGCCTGCTGCAACTACTATCTGCGGTTTGAAATCACCGGACTGACCTTTACATACCCCTTCTGCTGGAAAAGGTCCCTCACCCGGGACAAAGCCATGCAGCGGCTCATCCGGGATTATTCCATTCAGGGCTTTTTGTGGAACAAGCTCTACCGCCGCTCCCTGTTTACCGAAAACAATATCCCCTTCCCCAATATGTGCTTTGAGGATATGGTCATGAATCGGGTGCTGTTTGCCCATGCCCGCAAGGTGGTAACCCTTCGCAAACCCCTTTACTACTACCAGCAGCGCAGGGCCAGCGCCATGTACACCATGAACGCCCGAAAAATCAACGACTTTTACCGTATGCTGCTGTTCACCCGGCGTGCACTGGAAAAAGGCGGCGAATATGAAAAATTCCAGTTCAGCTACTATGTGCTCTGCGGGAAAATTTCCTTCTGCGCCCTGTGGCTCACCGCCCGAATGCATCTGGAAAAACGCACGGCTGCCGGTTTCCTCACCAATGTGAAAAAAGTCGCCAAGTCCCTGCGGCAATTTACCACCGCAGATTCCGATTCCCTCTCCGAGGTGTCCATCAACGTGGTGGATTCCCCCAAAGCCGAAACCAATTATTCCCACTGACAGTTCATGGACCCCGTTGCGCCTTGCAGCGGGGTTCTTTTGCCCTTTGGGGCTGATTTTACAAAACAAGGAGGATTTCCCCATGAATGACGGTTTTATCCGGCTGGGCGCTGCCACCCCGGCCATCCATGTGGCGGACTGTGCCGCCAATGCAGACGAAATCTGCCGAATTGCCCGCGAGGCCTGTGAAGCCGGTGTCAATATTCTGTGTTTTCCCGAGCTGTGCGTCACCGGCTATACCTGCGGCGACCTGTTTCTGGAACCGGTACTGCTGAAAGGCGCGGAAGACGCCCTGTGCCGCATCATGAAGGAAACAGCCGGTCTTCCCATTTTGCTGGCGGTCGGCGTCCCGGTGGAACACAAACACCAATTGTACAACTGCGCTGCTTTCCTGCTGAAAGGAGAGCTTCTGGGTCTGGTTCCCAAACGCAATATCCCCAACTACTCC
>CAJMOI010000095.1 GCA_905215105.1 uncultured bacterium | reverse complement strand
ATAGCTGGCGTGGAGGTTCAGCCGGTGAGTGCCGGGAATGTGCCGCAGGGGTTCGTCCAGGTCGGCCATCAGCTCTTTGGGAGTGCGGGCCTTGCCGGGATAATTTCCGGTGGAGGCAATGCCGCCGGAAGCACCGCCGGCTCCTTCAAAGCCGCCTACGTCATCCCCCTGCCAGCAGTGGATGGAAATATTCAGATTGGCCAGCGCTTCCATGGCGGCTTCTGTGTCGATGCCGATGGATGCGTAAATTTCTTTTGCAGACTCATAACGGGTCATGTATGGTTCCTCCTTTATCGATGAAAAATCGTTTTGCATTTGTGTGATAGTATGTTCAGGCTTTCGGCAGGAATGTGCGGATGGGGAACGACGCTTTGACCGTTTCCCGGGCTTCCTGCACACCGGAAAACACACCGTCCGCCATCATCTGACACAGGATGTTTCCCGTTGCCGTGGCCTCCACCGGGCCGGCATAAACGGTCTTGCCGGTGGCGTTTGCGGTGAGCTGGTTCAGATAGTCGTCCTGGCTGCCGCCTCCCACCAGATTGATACAGGAAAACTGCTTTCCGGAAACCGCTTCCAGCTCCCGCACCGTATCCCGATAGCACTTTGCCAGGCTTTCATATACACAGGCAAACCGCTGGCCGTCCGTCTCGGGAACCGGCTGGCCGTGGGCTTTACACCAGCTGTCCACCGCTTCCGTCATGCTTTTGGGAGCGAGGAAGCTTTCGTCGTTGACGTCCACCACGCCAACGGGGCCTGTTTCCGCTGCTTCCCGGGCCATGCGGCTGATTTCCCCAAAGGAAAGGCGCTGAGGCAGCTCTTTTCGCAAAGACTGGAGCATCCACAGCCCCATGATGTTTTTCAGCCACCGGATGGTTCCGCCATAACCGCCCTCGTTGGTGAAGTTGCACCGGCGACTTTCTTCGGAACAGTTGGGCGCAGCCAGCTCCACTCCCATCAGGGACCAGGTGCCGCTGCTGATGTAAATACTGCTGGCGCGGCCAGCACAGCGGAGGCTGTATCGTGGCTGGGACACAGCACCACACTGGCTGAAAAAACCACTTCTTCCGCAATTTCCGGCAGCAGAGTACCCACCGGAGTACCGGGCTGTTCCGGCTTCTGGAACCAGCCTTCCGGAATGCCCATCCGCGCAAACAGGTCTCTGTCCCAATCGCCGGTATGGGCATTGAGCAGCTGGGTGGTGCTGGCGTTGGTGTATTCATTTTTGCAAATCCCGGTCAAACGGTACTGCAAATAATCGGGAATCATCAGAAAACGCCGGGCTTTTGCAAAAACCTCCGGTTCCTGCTCCCGTACCGCCAGCAGCTGATAAATGGTGTTGAAAACCTGCTTCTGAATGCCGGTTCTCTCGTACAGCTCTCCGTCGCTGACCAGTTTTGCCAACAGCTCCGGCATTTTTTCCGTGCGGCTGTCCCGATAGGCCACCGTATCCCCCAGCAGGTTTCCGTCCTCATCCAACAGGGCAAAATCCACGCCCCAGGTGTCGATGGAAATGGAAACGGGGATTTTCCCCAGCTCTTTGCACCGGCGAATGCCCGTCACAATTTCCCGGAACAACCGTTCCGAGTCCCAGCACTTCCGCCCGTTCCGCTCTGTCATCCCGTTTTCAAACCGGTAGATTTCTTCCAGCCGGAGCTTTCCGTTTTCCAGCCAGCCCAGAATGTGCCGTCCGCTGGAGGCTCCGATATCAATTCCCAAATACCATGCCATTTTCCCCTGTCCTCCCGTCATACGTTCCGTGAAAATCTCTGGTACTATCATAGAGGATGGCAAAGAAAAAAAACAGGACGCAGTCCGGGAAAGACTGCGTCCTTATTTGCAGGGAGCGGGAAGCCCTGCACGGTATTCCTTGGGGCTCATGCCCGTTTCCTTTTTAAAAATCCGGTAAAAGTAACTGGTGTTATCGTACCCCACCGCGGCGATGATGTCCGACACGGACAGCCGGGTCTGGCTCAGCAGCTCCATGGCCTTTTGCAGCCGCTTTTGCTGCAAAAGCTCCTTGAAGGTCATGCCCGCCACCCCTTTCAGCAAACGGCTGACGGTATAATCCGGCTGATTCATCAGCGCGCTCAGTTCGGTGAGGGTTCCTTCCCGGTAATGGGACTCGATATACCGCAAAGCGGTGAGCACCAGTTTGTTTTCATACTGGTCAGGGGTATCCCCCTCCAACCGATCGGAGAATTCCAGCAGCTGCAAAAGCAAAACACCCATGGTGTACTGGTTGATTTTCCGCCGGTTATCCTGATGAAACAGCTGGGACCAGATCATGTTCTCGATCAGATTCTGCACCGGCGTTACCCCGGCCAGCTTGAAGTGAAGATATTCTCCTTCGTTTTCATCCTGACACAGGGTGCTCACCAGAAACCGGCCGATGACGCTGTCCTGCTCAATCATGGAAAAAGCCTCGTCGAAAAACTCCGGCAGCATGAGGAAATTCACCGCCACATCGTTTTCTCCGGCAGACAGAATTTCGTGGCAGGAATGCTGGTTGAGAAACAGCAGGTCCCCCTCTTCCAGCACCACCTTCTGCCCCGGAGCGGCAGCTCCAAGAATATGAGTAGTACTGCCGCTGCACATATAAATGGCCTCAATATAGTTGTGGCGGTGACGGGGAAAATGGACAAATCGGGTGTGGGTGCGAATGTCCATCAGCTTCCCCTTTTCCAGCAGCCGGTGACGATCCATGGTAAACTCCCGGCCGGTAGTATACCGTTTCCGGTCGATGTCGCTTCCCTGTAAAATCTGCTGTTCTTCTTCTGTAATCGGCCGCAGCCGCTCCATCAGCTCTTCACACAGCATTTTCCCCACCCCGTTCAGATGGATTCATCCGGCTGCCAGCCTTTGCAGACATCCACCCAACCGGCAGCATTGGACAGGCTTTCCAGCTCGTCACAGGTCAGCCTGATGGCGGAATTACCGCTGCCGCAGGCAGGAAACACGGTTTCAAACCGGCGGAGAGATTCGTCCAGACACACCCGCACCCCTTCCGGGTTGGCAAAAGGACACACGCCCCCCACCCCATGGCCGGTCATGGGCTCCACTTCGTCAAAGGCCAGCATTTTGGCTTTAAACCCGAAGGTTTCCCGGAATTTCCGATTATCGATTTTCCCGTCTCCCGCCGCTACCAGCAGCAGGCAATCTCCGTCCGGTGTTTTGAAGGAAAGGGTCTTGGCAATCCGGGCAGGCTGAGTGTTCAGCGCCTGTGCCGCCAGTTCCACTGTAGCGCTGGAAACGGGGAATTCCAGAATTTCCTGTTCTCTTCCCCGCTCCTTCAAATAAGCGCGAACCGCTTCAATGGACATGTTTTACACCTTGCCTCTCATTTCCAGATACTCATCAAAGGTGGTCATCCGGTCAAACACGCCGCCCTCAGGCTGAATTTCAATAATCCGATTGGCGACTGTCTGGGCAAACTCGTGGTCATGAGTGGCAAAAAGCACGATGCCCTTGAAATCGATCAGACCGTTGTTGACGGCCGTGATGGATTCCAGATCCAGATGGTTGGTGGGCTGATCCAGCAGCAGCACATTGCTGCCGAACATCATCATACGGGACAGCATACAGCGCACTTTTTCACCGCCGGACAGCACATTGACCGGCTTATACACGTCCTCGCCGGAAAAGAGCATTTTGCCCAAAAAGCCCCGGAGATAGGTCTCGGTGGTGTCCTTGGAATACTGCTCCAGCCACTTGATGATGGATTCCTCATGGCCGTTGAAGTACTCGGAGTTATCCTGCGGGAAATAGGACTGGCTGGTGGAAACGCCCCACTTGAAGGTACCGGCGTCCGCCTCCATTTCCTCCATGAGGATTTTGAACAGAGTGGGCACAGCAAACTCGTTGTCCGCCACAAAGGCAATCTTGTCGCCCTTGTTTACTCGGAAAGACACGTTATCCAGTACCTTTACACCGTCCACAGTTTTGGTCAGACCCTCTACTGTCAGAATCTCCTTACCCGGCTCCCGATCCATGGTAAAGCCCACATAGGGATACCGGCGGGAAGAGGCAGGCATTTCCTCCACGGTGATTTTGTCCAGCAGCTTTTTACGGGAAGTCGCCTGACGGGACTTGGACTTATTGGCGGAGAATCGCTGGATAAAGGTTTGCAGCTCCTTAATCTTTTCCTCGGCCTTCCGGTTCTGATCCCGCATCATCCGCTGAATCAGCTGGCTGGACTCATACCAGAAGTCGTAGTTGCCCACATACATTTTGATTTTGGTGTAGTCGATATCCACGATATGGGTACAGACATTGTTGAGGAAATACCGGTCATGGGACACCACGATGATGATGCCCTCATAATCCATGAGGAAGCCTTCCAGCCAGGTGATGGAGTGAATATCCAGACCATTGGTGGGCTCGTCCAGCAGAATGATGTCCGGCTGTCCGAACAGCGCGCGGGCCAGCAGCACCTTCACCTTTTCGCTCTGGGTCAGGGTGCTCATCAGGCTATAGAGCATTCCGTTGTCCAGACCCAGACCCTGCAAGAGCTTTCCGGCTTCGGTTTCGGCTTCCCAGCCATTCAGCTCGGCAAACTCCGCTTCCAGCTCTGCGGCACGGTTGCCGTCCTCTTCGGAAAAGTCCTCTTTTGCATAGAGGGCATCCTTTTCCTTGAGCACTTCATACAGCCGGGGATTGCCCTGCAAAATGGTCTCAAAAACGGTAAACTCCTCATAGGCAAAGTGATCCTGCTTCAAAACCGACATACGGCTCTGGGCGTCGATCACCACTTCGCCCTTGCTGGGTTCCAGCTCACCGGAAAGGAGCTTGAGAAATGTGGATTTACCCGCGCCATTAGCGCCGATTACGCCATAGCAGTTGCCGGGCTGAAACAGCAGGTTGACATGGGAAAACAGGTTCTGGCCGCTGAAATTCAGGCCAAGATCAGATACAGTAATCATCTATGAGAATCCTCCTATTCTTCACAAAAAAATCAGGTGCAGAAAAACTCCGCACCTGATTATACCATGTTTTTCAAACGGAAACAAACTTTCCTGTGTGATCACTGCTTTTTTTCAAAACCAATGCAAATTATGGAAAATTCTAAAAAATAATTGAGTTTTTTCCCGACAAACCAATTTGCTGAATTTGTTCGGTAATCATTCTATAAATATAGTATTGACAAAATCAAAGCCGCATAATATATTTATTATTAAGATTTTTTCTGTTATTGCGGCTTAAACAAGAAGAAATTGAAACGAGGAGACGAAATAACATGAAAACACCAAAAACCTTGCGAACTGGAGTCGTCACTCTGCTTATCTTATCCCTTTTGTTAAGCGGATGTGATATTTTTTCGGAACTGCCGTGGAATCAATCCACCACATCCCTCAACTCGGCTCGATACGGACATGGAAATGAATACGGCTGCGCCTTTATCCGCTGGGACGGTACTGTTACATCGACAGGTTTCGACGATGGAATTACTTCTGAAATGAATACCTGGCGCAATGTGAAACAACTGGCGCTGACTTATGACGGCTGTTCTGTTTATGGTCTTCTGGAAAACGGCACCGTAGAAATTTCCGGAAACCCCTCGCTCGAGCGTAAGGAAACCATTTCGGAATGGACCAATGTTAATGAGCTTCTTTCATTGGGACCTGATTATTATTCATTGGATTCCCTGATAATGCCGGGAGCGCTCACAAAAAGTGGAAGATTCCTTCTTCCGTATACTCCGAGCGAAGAATTCCGTGCCTTCTCCATGAGAAATCTCTGTCAAATTGACACCGATATGCACCGATATGCAGTCACTACAGATGGAAATGTAGTGTGCAATAATCCCGGTGAAGTTAAAGACCTTGCTTATATGGAAACTTTATCCGGCGTTAAAAAAATCACGGGAGATATCAATACAGGTTACTTTGTTTTGATGGAAGATGGAACTATTGAATATCCTTATGATTTTTCTGCATTTCCAAAAGGAGACCGGCGTAAGGAATTAACAGAATTTAAGGAATCTATCGAAAACTGGACAAATATCGAGGATATTTACTCATATTTTCCGGAAACTTTAATCGGAATCGGAAAAGATCATACTGTCAAAATAGAATCCGTTTCCTCTTTCTGGGATGAAAATTTTGTGTTTACTTCCGAAAACTGGACAGATATCCGGCAACTTGTACACAATGACATACCAAACTTTCGTGGCTTTTTCGGTATCAAAGGCGATGGCAGTGTGGTATATGCATATTTGAAATCGGAAGCAGGTCTTGATCTGGGTCTTATGCTGAAACCCCTCGATGACTGGAAAAACATCATTGCCCTTGATTATTCTGAAAATCACGTTGTCGGATTGAAAAATGATGGAACAGCAGTCGCAACTGGACTGAACGACGCAGGACAGTGTGATGTAACAGAATGGCATGATATTATTTCTATTGTTGCAGGGCCTACTTATACTGCTGGCCTCCAATCTGATGGAACCATTGTGATAGCCGGTCAATTTGAAGAGATTGAAGAATAAACCGAAAAGTAAAATGGGTATTGCTGCTTTACAGCGATACCCATTTTCCATATCACAGCGATTCAAATACAACCCTTTCATTTCCCGCCAAAATGCCGGGAATGCCTTACCAGGGAAGATCCCAGATCGTCACCTGCTTGTAAGATTCCGGGTTTTCCACCTGAATGGAGACTTCTTTTTCCGGCACCTTCAGTTCCTTGGTGTATTCCAGCACCGCCTCATATTCCTTCTGATTCTGTACCACGATACAGGGAATTTCCAGACCGAGACGGGAAATATAGTTGTTGTCGTCCACCACTGCGGTTCCGGAAGCGGTTTTGGTGGTCGCATCGGTAGGCACAAAGGTGTCAAAATTGAGAATCTGATTCATGACAAAATCCGTCAGCACCGTTACATGCTTACCGGCTACCGTAAAAGCAAAGGTTTTTCCCTCTTCCATATCCTCACAGGTCAGTTCTTTCAGCTGGGAAACGGAAAGGGTGAGATCCGGATAAACCCGGCCGATTCTCTGCTGCATCACGGTATATTCCATTTCCGACTGATACCGGGTTCCGTTGTCATCCACATAAAACCGGCCATCAATATAAGCGGAGTCTGACGTAAAGGTCTTTTCGGGAAAGGTGGTCATAGAGCGGACATCCAGTCCGGGATTTTCTTCATTCTGGACAAACGCCACGTCCATTTCCCAGGTATAGACCTTGTTCTCCCCTTCCGGGTCAATGGTAAAGGTCAGGGCCAGAGTCTGCTGCCCCGAAGTCAGCGCCGTGGTCTTTTTCTGGGCCTGTGTATAGATGGTCCGCGGGTCGATTTCCTGACAGCCGGCCGTCAAGACCGCCAGCAGAAACGCCAACAGCAACCCGGCTGCAATTTTCCCTTTCGTGGCAATTCCCCCTGTCCGGCTAGGGGCTATCTGAAAAGTCGAAATCATAGACTTTTCCGGCAATCAACGCCAGCTACTGCGTTAAAAATACTCGGAATCCACAAAGGATTCCTGTGTTTTTTGCCTTGTATCTGTCTGTTGCTTGCGAAAAATTCG
>CAJMOI010000094.1 GCA_905215105.1 uncultured bacterium | reverse complement strand
TCATCTGGTAGAGCGCCACCTTGCCAAGGTGGAGGTAGCGAGTTCGAGCCTCGTCGTCCGCTCCAGTATGGCGACATAGCCAAGTGGTAAGGCATGGGTCTGCAAAACCCTGATTCCCCAGTTCGAATCTGGGTGTCGCCTCCAAAGAATCCCGATTGCTTATGCAGTCGGGATTTTTTTGTTATCTGCAAAACAGGAGGGCGTACAATGGAAAAGAAAAATAAATTGCTGCTTTTGGCTTTGCAATATGAAAAAGGGCACAGCCGGAGAAGCCGCCATATTTTGTCGGTGCTGGGGCTGTGTGAAGTGATTGCCGACGGGGAGAATCTGACACAGGAAGAGCGGGAGACTGTTTTGGCCGCCGCCATTCTCCACGACATTCCCATCCGGTACTGTAAGGAGACCTATGGCGACGCCTGTCAGGAGAACCAGCGCCGGGAAGCGGTGCGGATAGTACCGGAGTTTTTGCAGAAAGCAGGCTATCCGCCGGAAGCTGCTGACAGGGTGCTGCCGCTGGTGCTTCGACACCACTGCTATGAGGAAACCATCGATCCCTTGCTGCAAATTCTCATGGAAGCCGACCTGCTGGTAAACCTGCTGGAAAGTGAACCGGTTTCCCCGGCCTTTGCCCGGCGGTTTTTCAAAACCAAAACAGGGCGGGAGCTGTTGGAAACGGTTCTTTTAGAGGGCGGGAAGTAAAAGCTTTCTTTCTTCAAAAGAAAATACTGCGTCTCTCAAAAATACGACCTGCATACTTCCGATTTCCGGTGTTTTATGCTATAATGAAGTATATGTGAGCTCGACTTGCAAAAAATGATGTTCAAATATAAGGAGGTTCCCTATGATTTCCTGCACCAAAACCGGCATGTACTATGCACGCGGCCAGTGGGTAGCAGCTGACCACGACGCTCCCGCCAAACTCAGCGCTCTCGGCTTTGACGAGACCGCCGTCAACAACGCCAAAACCGGCACCATGGCCTGGGGCATTCTGCAAGCCCACAACCAGAGCGGCGACAGCGAGAATCTCAAGCTGAAATTCGACGCCATGGCCAGCCATGATATCACCTTTGTGGGCATCGTTCAAACAGCCCGCGCTTCCGGTCTGGAAAAGTTCCCCATGCCCTATGTGCTCACCAACTGCCACAACAGCCTGTGCGCCGTGGGCGGCACCATCAATGAGGATGACCACCTGTTCGGCCTGTCCGCTGCCAAGAAGTATGGCGGCATCTTTGTGCCCCCTCACATGGCGGTGATTCACCAGTATATGCGCGAAATGCACGCTGGCTGCGGTAAGATGATTCTGGGCTCCGACAGTCACACCCGTTATGGCGCACTGGGCACCATGGCCATCGGTGAAGGCGGCGGCGAGCTGGCAAAGCAGCTGCTGGGCAGAACCTATGACGTGGCCCGTCCCGGCGTGGTGGCAGTGTATCTCACCGGCACCCCTGTTGCAGGCGTTGGCCCCCAGGACGTGGCGCTGGCCATTATCGGCGCTGTGTTCAAGAACGGCTATGTCAAAAATAAGGTCATGGAGTTTGTGGGCCCCGGCGTTCACAATCTGGCGCTGGAATACCGCAGCGGCATCGACGTGATGACCACCGAGACCACTTGTCTGTCCAGTATCTGGGAGACCGACGACAAGACCAGGGAATACCTGACCATTCACGGCCGCGGCGGCGACTACAAAGAGCTGGCTCCCGCTGATCTGGCTTATTATGACGGCATGGTGGAAGTGGACCTGTCCAGCATCCGTCCCATGATTGCACTGCCCATGCATCCCTCCAATGTGTACACCATTGAAGAGCTGAACGCCAATCTGGAAGACATCCTCCACAAGACCGAAGAGGACTGCAAGGCCCTCATCGGCAACGACAAGGTCAAGCTGTCTCTGGTGGATAAAATTGAAAACGGCCGTCTCCGCGTAGACCAGGGCGTCATCGCCGGTTGTGCCGGCGGCACCTACTCCAACATCTGCGAGGCTGCCCAGATTCTCAAGGGTCACTCTGCCGGAAACGACGAGTATGCCCTGAGCGTGTACCCCAGCAGCCAGCCTACCATGATGGCGCTGATGAAGAACGGCGCGCTGGCTGATTTGATGGCTTGCGGCGCAACCATCCGCACTGCTTTCTGCGGCCCCTGCTTCGGTGCAGGCGACGTGCCCGCCAACGGCTCCCTGTCCATCCGCCACACCACCCGGAACTTCCCCAGCCGTGAAGGCTCCAAGCCCGGAAACGGCCAGATTGCCGGCGTAGCTCTGATGGACGCCCGCTCCATCGCCGCTACCACCCGCATGGGCGGCATCCTGACCCCGGCTACCGATATCGACTACACCCCCGACATCCCGGCCTATGAGTTCGACGATTCCAGTTACCGCAGCCGCATTTATGCCGGTTACGGAAAGGGCGACTTCGATGAGATTCTCCGCCTTGGCCCCAACATCAAGGACTGGCCGGAGATTCAGCCCCTGCCCGAGAACCTGCTGCTGAAAGTCACCAGCTACATCACCGACCCGGTGACCACCACCGACGAGCTGATTCCCAGCGGTGAGACCAGCTCCTTCCGCTCCAATCCCCTGGGTCTGGCGGAGTTCACCCTGAGCCGTAAGGACCCCGCCTATGTGGGACGTGCCAAGGAAGTGCAGGCCGAAGAAAAGGCCCGTGCCGCCGGTCAGGCTGACGCTGCTCTGCTGGAAAAGGTACACAAGGTACCCGGCTGCGAGAATGCAGATTGGAACAGCATCGGCATTGCCTCCACCATTTACGCCGTGAAGCCCGGCGACGGCTCCGCCCGTGAGCAGGCTGCCAGCTGCCAGCGTGTGCTGGGCGCAGGCGCCAACATTGCCGTGGAATACGCCACCAAGCGCTACCGCTCCAACCTCATCAACTGGGGTATGCTGCCCTTCCAGTTTGAGGGCGAAACGCCCTTCCAGCTGGGCGACTACATCCTCGTTCCCAATGCCCGCGCCATTCTGGAAAAGGGTGAAATTTCCTCTATTCCCGCCTATGTGCTGGGCGACGAGGCCAGGGAATTTACCCTGTCCATCGCGGCTCTCACCGACGACGAGCGCCAGATTCTGCTGGACGGCTGTCTGATTAACTACTACAAGCGCTGATTATAGCATTATATTTTGCATGAAAAAGGGCCCGCTTCTTTTCGGAAGCATTGTGTTTTGCGTGTCATCGTTATCACAGTGGAAAGAGGAGCAGCGGGCCCTCTTTTTATTAGGAAACTCTCTTTGCGGCCAGCGGCAAAATCTGTCGGTTTTGCCCGGAAAAAGAGTATCAAATCATGTAGAAAAGTTGAGGAGGAAATTTTATGTATTGCCCGAATTGCGGAAAACCTGTGCAGGACGGAACCCGCTATTGTCCCAACTGCGGCGCGCCGCTGAATGGGGCTCCTGCGCCTGATCCTTCTCCTTCCGGCTATGTTCCCCAGCCCCCGCAGCCTGCTGCAAAGAAAAGCGGAATTCCCAAGGCCGTTTCTGCCATCATCGCTATTGTGGCTGGGGTGACGGCCTTTATGCTGGTTCGGTATGTGGTCATTCCCGAGGTGTTCAGCGGTGACAGCGGGACTTCCTCTGTGGTGTCGGAAATGGAGGAAAGGGGGACTTCCTCTGTGGTGTCGGAAACGGAGGACAGCGCGGTTTCCGAAGAGGAGTCTTCGGCTTCCTCGGAAGACAAAACCCAGAATTCCAACCGTGAGGAGTACAACAGAGTCTTCTGGAACCGGCACATCGTGCATTCGTCGGCGCTTTTCCCAAATCTGGATGATGCCGCCTTTGCCATTGTCGATAAACAAACGGGATTGGTACACTGTATGGAGTTCGGGTATTCCGGCGATATCGTGATGGCCATGACGGAAACCGCCTATTTCCCGCTGGAAGGGTATACGGAAGAAGAGCGTGTCCGGCTGATAAAGGGGATGCGGGAATCCTATGCGGAATATGACGGGTATGATTTCTGCACGATTAATAGTTGGGAGACTGACTCTTATTACGCCGTTCAGCTGGAATATACCGGAATGAATCAACCGGAAAATCGGAAAAAGATGATTGAGTGGGGGATGCTGGAGGAAAACGCGGCGTATATATCCCTGGACAAGACGGAGAAAACCCTGTTATCTCAGGGCTATGTGAAAGAATAAGATTTGGAAAGGAGTGCTGTCATGAAAGCCCGGATTCGCCCGGAAAAAGAAGTGTTCTTGCTCTACAAGCTGGGGGAGGACACGGAAAAAGGGAAAAAGCTGCGGCAGTTTCTGTCGGCCATGAACATCGAGACCGTGACGGTGACGGAGGAAATGCTGTGTGAAAGCGTGGGGTACTGCGCCGGGATGGAGGGCTTTTCTGCCAGTGGAAAAGTCTGTGACAGCCAGCCGCTGCCCTATGAAATGATGGTGATGAAGGTTTCCTCCCGCCAGCGCCTCAACGAGATTCTGGGTGCGTTTTCCCGGGAACCGTCCCTGCGGGTGGAGCGGAAAGCCATGATTACTCCCACCAACCGGGACTGGCCCTTCCGTCAGCTGTATGAGGAAGTGTGCAGAGAGCATGAATACATGGCGGCCAGAGGGGGCAAACAGGGGGAGTGAATTTTCCCCTTGACAAAATCCCCTTGTCACGGTAAAATCAATAGTCGGTAAAAGAATGAGCAAAGGCGTTCATGATTTCCAGTATGGGATCATGGACGCCTTTTTTGCGTTTACGGTCAACAGGAGGAATGAAAATGGCTGGAACTGTCAAGTATATTTTTGTCACCGGCGGCGTGGTGTCCGGACTGGGAAAAGGCATCACCGCTGCGTCTCTGGGCCGTCTGCTGAAAGCCCGCGGCCTGAAAGTGGCTGCACAGAAGCTGGACCCTTATATCAACGTGGACCCCGGCACCATGAGCCCCTATCAGCACGGCGAGGTGTATGTGACGGAGGACGGCGCAGAAACAGATCTGGATTTGGGCCACTATGAGCGGTTTATTGACGAGGATTTGAACCGGTATTCCAACCTGACCACCGGCAAGGTCTACTGGAATGTCCTCAACAAGGAGCGCCGGGGCGAATATTTGGGCTCTACCATTCAGGTCATTCCCCATATTACCGATGAAATCAAGAGCTTTATCTATCGGGTGGGCGAAAAAACCGACGCCGACGTGGTGATTACGGAAATCGGCGGCACCACCGGCGATATTGAAAGCCAGCCCTTTCTGGAGGCCATCCGGCAGGTGGGGCTGGAAGTGGGACAGGAAAACTCCCTGTATATCCATGTGACGCTGGTGCCCTATATCCGCGGTTCCAACGAGCACAAGACCAAGCCCACCCAGCACTCCGTCAAGGAATTGCAGGGAATGGGCATTTCTCCGGACATCGTGGTGCTTCGGTGCGACGAGCCGCTGGAGCCCGGGATTTTCAAAAAGATTTCCCTGTTCTGCAACGTCAAGGAGGACTGCGTCATTGAAAACCTGACGCTGCCGGTGCTGTATGAAGCGCCTATTATGCTGGAAAAGCACCATTTCTCCGACATTGTCTGCCGGGAGCTTCATCTGAACACGGAAAAGCCCGATTTGTCCGAATGGAATGAAATGCTGCACCGCATCCGCAATCCCCGCCGGAAGGTGACCATCGGTCTGGTGGGAAAATATGTCCAGCTTCACGATGCCTATCTCTCGGTGGCGGAAGCCCTGCGCCATGCCGGGTATGCCCTAAGCACCCGGGTGGATATCGAGTGGATTGACTCGGAAACCATCACCGGCGAAAACGCGGAAAGCGTGCTGGGAATGTGCGACGGCCTGCTGATTCCCGGCGGCTTTGGAAACCGGGGCATTGAGGGCATGATTGCCGCCGCCGCTTATGCCAGAACCCGCCATGTGCCCTGTCTGGGAATTTGCCTTGGAATGCAGATTGCCGTCATTGAGTTTGCCCGCCATGTGTGCGGTCTGGAAAGGGCCAATTCCGGCGAGTTCAACCCGGAAAGTCCCGATAAAGTCATCGATTTCCTCCCCGACCAGAACGGGGAAATCGACATGGGCGGCACCCTGCGGCTGGGTTCCTTCCCCTGTAAAATTGCGCCGGATACCTGTCTGGCACGGTGCTATGGCAAAACGATGATTCACGAGCGCCACCGTCACCGCTATGAATTCAACAACGACTATCGGGAGGTGCTGACCCGGGCGGGAATGGTCATCGGCGGCACGTCTCCCGACGGCCATATTGTGGAAACCGTGGAGCTGCCCGATCAGGACTTTTTCGTGGGCGTTCAGTTCCATCCGGAATTCAAATCCCGTCCCAATAAAGCCCACCCCCTGTTCCGGGGGCTGGTGCAGGCTTCCCTGAACCGTCAGGAAAAAGAAGCCGGAGCGCCCCTTGCTTTTGAAAGGGAAAACTGATATGCTGTTCCCATACAATCTTTTGGAAAGTGTGGGAAGGCCATGAAACTGGAAATACCCCGTCCTCTGCTGGAAATTATGGAGAAGCTGGAAGCCGCAGGCTATGAAACCGTGGCGGTGGGCGGCTGTGTCCGGGACTGCCTCCTTGGAAAACAGCCCCATGACTGGGATATGGCCACGGCGGCCACACCGGAAGAGATGAAACAGGTGCTCTCGGGATACCGGCTGCTGGAAACCGGCCTTCGCCATGGAACCCTGACGGTGCTTCACGGCGGGGAACAGGTGGAAATCACCGCCTTCCGCCGGGAAACCGGATATGCCGACGGCCGCCATCCGGATTCCGTGGAATACACCCGCAGCCTGCGGGAGGACCTTGCCCGCCGGGACTTCACCATCAACGCCATGGCCTGGTCTTTCAAAACCGGTCTGGTGGACTGCTTCGGCGGACAGGAGGACCTGAAAAACCGGGTCATCCGCTGTGTCGGAGACCCGGAGCGGCGTTTTTCCGAGGACGCCCTGCGGATTGCCCGGGCTATGCGGTTCTCGGCGGTGCTGGGGTTTTCCGTGGAGCCGGAAACTGCCCGCGCCATGCTGGCCCTGCGGGAGCGGCTTTCTCTGGTGGCGGTGGAGCGCATCTGGCAGGAGTGGAAAACGCTGCTGTGCGCGCCCTATGCTGCCCATGTACTGAGAGACTTTGCCCCGGCGGCCTTTCAGATGATTCCCCAACTGGAGCCCTGCCGGGAGCAGCGCCAGTACAACCCTCACCACTTCGGAACCGTGTGGGAGCACACGCTGGCTGCACTGGAGGGGGCAAAGCCGGAGCTTCCTGTGCGGCTGGCGGTGCTGCTCCATGATGTGGCCAAGCCTCGGTGCTTTTCCCGGGACGAAAAGGGTGTGGGGCACTTTTACGGCCACGCTGCCGTCAGCAGCCAGATGGCCGATGAAATCTGCCGGAACCTGCGGCTGGACAATGGGCTGCGGGAGCGGGTGACGGAGCTGGTGCGGTATCACGACGGCCCCATTGCGGGCAATGAAAAGCTGCTGCGCCGCCGTCTGCGGCAGCTGGGGGAGGAAGCCTTCTTTCAGCTGCTGGAGGTCCAGAAAGCCGACACCCGGGGGCTGGCGGAGCCCTACCGTTCCCAGCGGCTGCCCCTGCTGGAAGAAACCGGGGAGCTGGCCCGGAAAAGCCTGTCGGAAGG
>CAJMOI010000093.1 GCA_905215105.1 uncultured bacterium | reverse complement strand
CCATACACCGTATGGCAGACCGCCACATAGCAGGCAAAGCGCAGCAGGTTTTCGTCCACATCCTCCGGCCGCAGCTCCGGCCATGCGGTACAGAGTGGGAAAGGCGAAAAGTAGTCCTCATTCTCTCTAATCTCAAAAAACCTCTCCTGCACCTGGTGTTTGATGTATTTTCCCAAGGTGTGGCCAATCTCCCTCCAGCCCACCAACCGCCGGAGGGCATCGCAGAATATAACAGCTTCCTCGTAGGGGAATCCCTTCAAAGGCAGTTTGGACAGATACCGCTCCAAGAGCTGGCTGGGAAGAAAGGGCGTTCCGCTTTGGTTCCGAACGACCACCGGATAGCTGGAATGGTTTTCTTTTGCAGTTCCATCCAATACATCCTGGATGCACTGATCGGCGTGTTCCAGCACTTCGGGGTTCGTATCTGGTTTCTGGATCAAATAATAACGACCTTGTACGCCGTCGCGTTTCGGCAAACTCATAGCAGGCCACCACTTCCTTCCAGGTTCTTCGTTATCGGAATAAAAATCTGTCGGTAAAGTTCCTTCAGTTCCTCCGAAGCTGCTTCCACCACTTTCTGACCACCCTTGGCGCTGGCTTTGCCCCAGATCACATAGCAGACCGTTTCCCATGCGTATTGCAGCACTTCCTCCGGGCTGGCTTCTGTTTCCTCGGCGGGTTCCTCGTCATCATCGTCATCCTCGTCGGAGGAAAAACCGCTTGGAATGATCTCGGACAGGTGGATTTTTGCCTCCAGCAGAGTGTCCAGGCTTTCTGCGTTTGCCATCCACGCGGCATAGTCCTTGGAATACTTCATGTTCTGCATGGACAGCACCCCACGGACAAATACAGGGACGGTATCGGCGGTAAATCCGAACTGTTTCACATACTCCCGGAGGAATTTTTCCTGTAAGTGGGAGTGCTCATCATCACAGAGATCGAGATAATCCCATACCAGCTGCCGCCACTCTTGCCCCAGAATTCCCAGGGCGAACACGGCAAAACTTCCGGGGAGCGCGCACTGCTCATCGCTGAGATTGGTGTACTGCTCATATTGCCGCATGGCAAGCCGGGCGTACCGTTCCATCAGGGGGTGGAGGACGGGGTACTGCACGGCACAGGCAAAGAGCTGGTTTACTCCCTTTTTGGGCAGACCTGTGATGGGAAGATACCTCTTTTCCGGTCCTTTGAACTCCACCGCATAGCTGCGGGGAAAATCCTCCTGCTCCAGAAGCTCACACAGGTAGTTCAGCACTTCACGGCAGCATTCCTCCGTGTTGTCCCTAGCAGTAATACGGATCGCAGCAAAGGCATCGTTGGCCGATGCGGTGAAGTGCTCTGTTTTCCTCTTTTGTAGAGAGATCGGTAGCCTGCCGGTTCCATTTTCCCGGAGCTTTTTCACCATATCCGGACGGACTTTCTCCACCAATCCAAAGAGGTAATTGGCGTCCAGATACTGAAAATCCATACCATATACCTTATAGCTCACCGCCACATAGCAGGCGAAACGCAGCAGCGGCTCCGGGACCTGCTCTGCACGGATACCTGGTTTTAGGGAATACTCCCGATCCCAGAAGTGGTCATCTTCATTGCCTGTCACGATAAAATATTTCTCCTGTAGCTCCCGTTGCAGCATATCAAGTAGATGGTGGTCAATTTCACCCCACCGGCTCTGGCGGCGCAGGTTTTCGCTGAAGGCGATGGCCTTTTCCGCGTCAAGGGTCTCAGCCCGCTGCGCTTCGGTCCATGTCCGAAGCAGTTGCCACACCTCAAAGGGCGCGCCTTCGCTGCTGACCACTACCGGAGGCCAGAGAGAATCAAGCCGCGTGATTCTCCCGTCAATGGCATCCTGGATGCACTGGTCAAAGAGCGGTTGCAGTTCCTCCTGCACCTCGGGCTTCATCCAGTAACAGCGCCCGTCCGCACTATTTCGTTTTGGTAAACTCATATCAGGCCACCTCTTTCCGAACAATAAAAAATGCCCTGCGCCGCACTGCCACAAGGGCAGACGAACGCAGGACATAAAAAGGCCGCAAGAGAGGAGCCACATCTACCAGCTGATGTGGTTTCTTCGACAGCTAAAATGGTTTTTTCATATCTAAGAACAGTTGGTGGTTGTCCAAGGACTCTGCCCATAGTGGCACCTCCTTTATAGGCATAATTTTATATTTTATTATATCATAAGGCGCTTGTCATTGGAAATGTTTTGTAAGTTCTGCCGATTAACTTTTTGTGAATTTGTTATTCATCTGAGATATGCAGTATCGGCAGTGTCAGGGTGAATCAAGATGATTTGTTTTCCTTGGCGGAGAGCATAGTTTACAGTCTGAGCTGTACCAGATCGCATCTGTTTTGCATTGTCAAATACCCCCACAAGAAAATCAGCATGATCCACCATATAGTAGTTGCGTTTTTTATAACTGGCGGTGTTTGCTTCCTGAGAAACTACAATGCAGTTTGTCGCTTTTTGAATCAGACTTTTCAGCCTTTTTTGACTTTGCTCTGGCCATTTAGAGTCATGGCCAACGAAGGGAATCGCAACAATAATTTCAATGTTCTCATACCCGGATTTTTCTTTCAGCGCCAGCAGCTGCTCACCGGCCCACATATCTACACCAAGAGCGCCGCCCACAAAAAATGTTTGAACATTTTCTCTGTCGTGTAGCATTTGAAACTGCTCAAAAAGGCGCTCTTTTATTTCTTTACACAGCGGATGATTTTCGTTATAACCGAAGCAAAATCTTGTTGGACGATGGCCAGTAATGGCGCAAGCACGCGGATTCATAAAATCCCTCCCCGTTTTGGCCTTGATTACATATACAAAGCAAAAATCGTGCAAATAATGTTGACAAAAAGCATATTTAATCAAAATTATACCATATACAATGTGGAATATCAACATTCGCTTTCTGCTATCCTAAAAGTAGCAGAGAGGTGATTTGTATGGATGAGGAGTTTATTCGCAATCGGATTACAGAATTGCGTTTGAAAAAGGGTGTGTCGGAATACCAGATGAGCATGGATTTGGGCCAAAACAAAAACTATGTTCAAGCCATTTCTTCTGGCCGTGCATTGCCGTCTATGAAGCAGTTTCTCAACATCTGCGAATATATGGAGATTACCCCATTTCAATTTTTTGATGCACAAGAAAACAACCCTCAACTCATCAAGAAGGCTCTTGATGGAATGAGGAAACTGTCTGACGACGATCTGATAATGTTGATTGGATTGATTGGTCGTTTGAACTCGGAGAGCTAACGGTGGGAGCCAACAGTCTCCCATCGTTAGCTTTTTTATTTGAAAGGGAGCATAATTGTGGCAAGCAATGCTTGTGGCTATCCATTTCGCCACAAACGCTTGTTGAGGGCGCTGCCCCCAAGCCGATAAGGTAAAATAAGTTTCGCAAATTAAAAATGGATAAAAAGAGACATGGTTTGCAGATCTCTGGTAGAATGAAGTTGCGACACACCATTCGAAAGGAGATAGCAAACCATGCCTGAAAAGATTGTACAGCTAAACGAGGAAGTTATCAAGGGGCAACTCAAGGAACTCGTACGAGGTAGTGTAGAGGAGACGCTCAACGAGCTGCTAGAGGCAGAGGCCAACAAGCTGACCCAAGCTGCTCGGTATGAGCGTAATGAGCAGCGCCAAGGCTACCGCAGCGGCCACTACACTCGTAATCTCGCAACCACTTCCGGAGACGTCACACTCAAGGTGCCCAAGCTCAAGGGGATCTCTTTTGAAACCGCCATCATTGAGCGGTATCGCCGCCGTGAAAGCAGCGTGGAAGAAGCTCTCATTGAGATGTATCTGGCAGGCGTATCCGTCCGGCGCGTGGAGGATATTACCGAGGCTCTGTGGGGTAGCAAGGTGTCGCCATCCACCATTAGTGAGCTGAACAAGAAAGCGTATGTCCACATTGAGGATTGGCGGAACCGCCCTTTGCAAGGAGGACGGTATCCGTATGTCTATGTGGATGGAATCTATCTGCGCCGTAACTGGGGTGGAGAGTTTGAAAATGTAGCCATTCTGGTAGCCATTGCGGTCAACGAGGATGGCTACCGTGAGGTTCTTGGCGCAGCTGAGGGTATGAAAGAAGACAAGGCCAGTTGGGTCAATTTTTTCCAGTGGCTCCGCGGCCGTGGTCTGGATGGGGTTAAATTGGTGGTTGGTGACAAGTGCCTTGGTATGCTGGAAGCCGTGGGAGAAGTGTTTCCCGAGGCCAAATACCAACGGTGTACAGTCCACTTTTACCGGAATGTGTTTGCTGTTACACCGCGTTCCAAAGCAAAGCTGGTGGCAAAGATGCTCAAAGCGATCCACGCTCAGGAAAGCAAAAAAGCTGCTCGTGAGAAAGCCAGAGCTGTGGTAGAAGAACTACGCTCCATGAAGCTGAAAGAAGCAGCCAAGAAGGTGGAGGACGGCATTGAAGAAACGCTGACCTACTGCGAGTTTCCCAGCGAACACTGGACTCGTATCCGCACCAACAATGTCATTGAACGACTGAACCGGGAAATCCGCCGCCGCACTCGCGTGGTGGGGAGTTTTCCGGACGGCAATTCCGCCCTTATGCTAGTCTGTGCCCGGCTGCGCCATGTGGCCGGTACCCAGTGGGGCAACAAGAAGTACATGAACATGAAGCACCTAGAGGCAGCCCTTGAGGATGTCTCTATTGCTGGCTGACTTCATTTATTTCAGAGACTGCAAACTAAATTTGCGAAAAACTGTTGACACTACCTTACAATCTGGTTTGGTTTTAAACAGTGGTGAGGATCACGGTGCAGTTACCGGTAACCGTGACGGTGCCGTTTCCAGCGGGAACAAAGACACTGTCGCCCTTGCGGACAGCCAGGGTTTCGCCGTCGCTTTCCATAGTTCCTTCGCCGTCAACAATCACGAAGGAGCGGAAGCTGGTCTCATCAATGGTAAAGGGCTGTGCGCCGTCAATGACATACTTGTCGGTGGTAAAGTATTTGCAGGTTGCCAGACGGGTTTCGACAGCGGCCTCCAGCTTCTTGGGCTCATAGGTATGGGCGGAAGTATCGGAGGGGGTCATTTTGGAAACTTCGATGGCCTTGTCCACATGGAGCTCCCGCAGGTTTCCGTCCTTGTCCCGGCGGCCGTAGTCGTATACACGGTAAGTAGTGTTGGAGTTCTGCTGAATCTCGCAGATAATGATGCCTGCACCGATAGCGTGAATGGTGCCGGCTTCGATGAAGAATACGTCGCCCTTATGAACGGGAACTTTGTTCAGCACTTCCAGCAGAGTGTTGTCTTCGATCTTTGCCCGGAATTCCTCTTTGGAAATCTCACGGTTAACGCCGAAGTACAGAGATGCACCCTCCTCGCAGTCCAGAATGTACCACATTTCGGTTTTGCCGTATTCATGCTCTACCCGCAGTGCATATTCGTCGCTGGGGTGTACCTGAATGGACAGGGGATTTTTGGCGTCGATAAACTTGATGAGCACGGGGAAGTTTTCAAAAGCTTCGCCGTTTTTGCCCAGTACCTGACGTCCGGCCTTTTCGATGTATTCTGTCAGGGTCAGGCCGTCATATTCGCCGCCGCGGATCACGCTCTGTCCGGCGGGATGAGTGGAAAGCTCCCAGCTCTCTGCCACAATGTCCAGATCGCTCTTCTTGTTGTATTCGGTCTTCAGGCGAGTGCCGCCCCAGAGATAGTCCTTAAATGCAGGTTCCAGTTTCAGCATGTTCATTTCACGATACCTTCCTTTCAGGCGCTTTTTCTGTGCGCCAACTTCTATCTCTATGATATACCAGAAACAAAAAAACAGCAAGGAAAACTGTGAAAAAAATCCAAAATTCTCACAGCATTTCCCTGCTGAATAGAAAAAACAATTACTTCTTCTGTCCGTAATAGGCGTTTGCGCCGTGCTTGCGCAGGAAGTGCTTATCCAACAGTTCCTGCTGCATGGGCTGCATCTGGACACCAAAGGTGTTTTCTGTGTGCCAGGCCATCATAGCCAGTTCTTCCAGCACTACAGAGTTGTGAACGGCTTCAAAGCAGTCCTTGCCCCAGGTGAAGGGGCCGTGAGATTTGACCAGTACGGCCGGAATATCCTCGGGCTTTTTGTCCTGGAAAGTTTCAACGATGACTTTTCCGGTTTCCAGTTCATATTCGCCGCCGATTTCTTCGGGCGTCATAGCTCGGGTGCAGGGGATGGGGCCGTAAAAATAGTCGCCATGAGTGGTGCCATAAGCGGGAATACTTCTGCCGCTCTGGGCCCAGATGGTAGCCCAACGGGAATGAGTGTGGACCACGCCGCCGATGGTGGGGAAATTCCGGTACAGCTCCAGATGGGTGGGCGTATCAGAAGAGGGATTCAGCTCACCCTCTACTTTGTTGCCGTTCAGGTCCATGACTACCATATCCTCGGGACGAAGCTGGTCGTATTCCACTCCGGAGGGTTTAATGACGAAAAGGCCGGATTCCCGGTCGATTCCGGAGACATTGCCCCAGGTGAAGACTACCAGTCCATGAGCGGGCAGCTGTAAATTGGCTTTCCATACCTGTTCTTTGAGTTTTTCAAGCATGATAAATACCTCCTGGTGAGATTCAATTTATGGTGTTTGGGAAGGATCATCCTCTTGGTCGTTTTCCGATGAATGGGGGCGTTCTTTCACGGATTCTTTGCAGATGAGTGCCATGGGCATGACCAGTGGGGTTTCCCGACTGCCTTGAATCATATGGATAATTTTCTGTGCGGCTTCCTGCCCCATCTGCTCTTTGGGATGATTGAAGGATGTAATTTTAACAGGGGAATATTGGGAAATGCTGGAATTGTCAAAGGAAATCACACAGACATCTTCCGGTACCCGAATTCCTCTTTGGCGGAACAGCTCGATGAGGCGGTATGCAATCTGGTCATTATAACAGACCACACCGTCACAATGTTTCAGAGTGCGCAGAACCCGCTCGCTGTTGTCCCCTTCAAAAAGAGAGTCCCGGTCGCCGGTGGTGTACCACAATACAGAGTCGTCATTAATTTCCCGTCCGGCTTCCATCAGACCCTCAGCAAAACCGGCATACCGTTCATGTCCCTGCATATCGTCGGATTTAAAAATTCCTCCGAGGTGACGGCAACCGGCGGCCAGCAGGAAAGAAGAAGCCTGACTGCCGCATTCCCGGTCGTTGGTTACTACATAGACGCAGCCCGGAAGTTCCCGATAATAGCCGTTGAAAAAGACACAGGGAATGCCCATGCTTTCCAGTTTCCGATAGAGCGCGATATTGGGATTGGGGAGAGCGGTTTTGGTGCCCTCTACGATTAGCCCGTCCACACCGTTTTCCAGCATGGACTGGAGCAGCTGATGTTCGGTTTCCACCCGGTTTTTGGTCACGCCCAGCGTCAGGCGATAGCCTTCATAGGAAAGCACTTCTTCGATACCCCGGGTGATGACGGGAAAGATATAATCGGTGATATAGGTAGTAATGACCCCGATGGTCCGGCTCTTTTTCAATCCGGGGCTTTCTTTGGCTACATAGGTTCCACTGCCCCGGCGTCGAACCAGATAGCCTTCCCGTTCCAGGATTCCCAGCGCCTGACGGACCGTCTGGCGGCTGAAATTGAACTCCTCGGACAGCTCATTTTCAGAGGGAAGCCGGTCGCCCATTTTGTAAGTTCCGGCCGCAATCTGTTCCCGGATCGCCCGGGCCAGG
>CAJMOI010000092.1 GCA_905215105.1 uncultured bacterium | reverse complement strand
ATATCCTCCTGTGCGTCCATGTAGAGTTCCTTTACACTTAAGATTATGCACTCCAGCGGGCCGAACCGTATTCCATGTTCTTGCGGTACTTCTTGGCGTTCTTGCCCTTGAAGTAAACAGCCAGCCGCAGGGCAGCCCCGCAGCAGAGGCCCACCAGCAGGTCAACCGGGTGAAAGCTGGGGAGCGCCGACTGAAAGGCGGCGGCAAATCCATCCATCAGGCCCAGCAGCTTGGCCGAAGCGTCCGCGCCCGGAGCCAGCCGCCATGCCTCGCCCAGCTTGGTGGCATAGAGGCCGATCAGCAGATAGGGCAGGTTGGGGAGCAGAAGTTTTTTCAAATCGAGCTGTCTCATCGTTCCTGTTCCCTCCGTTTCTCACGGTTCGGGACCGGGGCTTTCACCAGCTCCTTGAACTTCTTGAGCTTACCCAGCACTGACTCCCGGCGCTGCTCCTTTTTCAGCCGGTTCTTGGAATACTTCTGGAAGGCGGCGTTCATACTCGCCTCACTGGGAGCCTTGAAGAAAATCTGATACTGGCCCTTTGCCGTTTTATAGACCGCATACTGGACCTTGTACTCGCGGGCAATCCGGTCAAAACTCCGAAGCCCCTTGTCTTGCAGGTCGATCTCCTTCATATCGCCGTACTGCTTTTTCAGGTCCTCCATGCTGACCCTGCCGTATGGCTTCACACCGTCCGGGCTGTCCCGGCTGTTTTGCAGCTTCTTGTTCTTTCGGTGGGCCAGGTACTTGGAAAGCGCCGCTTTCAGGACCCGCCCGGTGAACTTGGTGGCATTGACCGTCAGCGTCAATGTCCTGTTTTCCACTTCTTCCTGCATCAAAATCACTCCCTTCTGTCAGGATGAAAGCGGCGGCCCCGTCTAAGGCGGAACCACCAGACGGCGGAGCAGGTATTTCCCCCGCATGGTTCAGGCTCCCTTTTTGCCGCCATCCTCGCGGCCCTGGCCTTTAACCGTCAAAATACCGTCCAGAGTGGTGGCGGTGATCCGCAGCCGCTCGGCCACGGCAATGTCATTCTTCATGGCCTCATCCACCGTACCGCCACAGACCACCAGCACAGAAGCGCGGAGGAGATAGTCGCGTGCCATGTCGATCCCGTCCTTATGCTCCTGGGGGATGCTGTCCTTCAAAAACAGCGGCAGGAACAGAAGCGGGCAGATCGGCGAAAATCCGGCCTCGTAGACCAGGCGGCAGTATTTGGCGGCGTTTTCGGTGTTCTCAAACTCGTTGTCGCCCCAATGGGCGGTGATATACGCAAGCGGGCGTTTCATGCGAAACTCCTTTCTCCCCATGTCCGGGGTGCAGAAAAGGCGGCCCTTATGAGCCGCCTCCGTAAAGGTCGTGATTGACCAGCATCGTGTAGTGGTTGTCCAGAGAGGACGGCGCATTGAACAGCGCCGCCATCAGATATGCCTTGGTGTTCCAGACGCGGGTAGTGTTTTCGTGGATACCGTCCAGCACTTTTTCGATATGGGAACAGGTGATCTTCGCAAACCGCTGCTGAACAAAAGCGGTGGGGTATTCCGCATCCCGCCCAATCTTGATGGTGGGGCTTTTGGTCAGCGCCACTTCCAGCATGATTTCCACGAACTCGTCTATCTGTTCTCGGTTCAGGGAATTACAGATATGCTCGTACTCAATCTGATCCCTGATTTCTTCTCGTTTCTCCATCACTTCCGTCTGTCCGTCCGTCTCTGCCGCCGCAGGTGCAGAAGGAAAGAATGAATGAGTATTTGATCCATGAGTATTTGATTTTTGGATATTTGATTTCTTAGTATTTAATTGCGGCGGGTTTTCCGTATCTGGTACAGCCATATCTGGTGTTTCCATATCTGGATTTACCATATCCGGGTTTTCCGTACCTGGTGAAGCCGTATCTGGCGGTGCCGGTTCCGGCTGGGGCTTGACCGGCTTCTCAAAGATGGTGTACTCGGTATCGGTGATCCGGCCATTCTTGCCCCGGAGCTGCCTGCGGGTCAGATACCCCGCGCTTTCCAGCTCCCGGAGGGTCTTGCCAATCGTCTCCACGCTTTCCTTGCAGATGGAGGCCAGGCCCCGCGTGGTGTAATTCCACTCATCCGGCAGGGAGAGCATCATGGAGAGAAGCCCCTTGGCTTTCAGGGTCAGGCCGGTATCTTTCAGGTGGTAGTTGCTCATCACGGTATAGTCCCGTGTGCGCTCTACGCGAAAAACTGCCATATTCATCACTCCCATTCTAAAAGGGCGGCCCGGCCCTGGGGCCAGCCGCCTTACTGGTTACGGTTCATAGACCGGCTGGGTATGTTCATACACCGGGCCGCACAGCCCGTTTAAGTCCTCTACAAGCTCGCCCAGGTCCAGGCACAGCTCACTGTCCATGACCGGCGTATCCTTGATGGTGCGGTACTGCGTGATGTAACCGTCATGGTCATAGTTCACACTCACGCAGGAGACAACGGCCAGGGACATATCTTCCAGGAGCCACAGCTCCAAGGTGCGGGTGGCCACCACGATCTCCATTGTCACCTGGTCGGTTTCCTCATACAGCAGGGTGGCTTTCTGGCGGAACAGGTCCTCGCCCCGGTAGTTGAAGGACCGTTCCTGCCTGCCCTGGGTGATGTAGGAATACACCGTTGTGGCATTGTGGCGGACCACCTGCAACAGACTGTAAATGTCCAGGCTTTCCACCAGCTCGGCGGCCTCGTCCTCGGTGTAGCAGCCTTCCTCCACCGCCTGCTGAAACAGATCGTCAAAGGTTTCTTTCAATGCTTCATAAGCGTCCATACTTAAATCCTCCTATGGGTGAGCCTGCCATCAATGGCGGCGTTTTTTGGGTTTGTCGGGCAGGATATGCCCCTCGATGATTGCAGCGTGGCGGCGGATCTGAAGCTGGCCCTGGCGTTCCAGGGACCGCATCCGGGCATACTCGTCCTCGGTCAGAAACAGCCGCTTATACTGGCCCCTGCGCCCCAGGGGGCAGTGGGTGGACAGGATGAGAAATTCCGCCATGTGCCGGGTATCGTCCTTGAACCGTTCCACAGCCAGCAGGTCGTGGCCTTCCACCGGGAGATGCAGAGGTTTCATGCCTTGCGCCCCCTTTCGTGAATATCCAGGACCGCACAGCCATACCGGGCGATAAGCAGGGCGTTCACGATCATGCGGAGTGCCGCAGCGTCTACAACTTCGGCATCCGCCAGGTCACGGGTTGTCAGGCCGCCTGCGTTAGTGTAGATGCCCCGCGCAGCGATATAGAGGGTGTAATCGTGGGGCGAAATCTCATGGAGCCTTGCATAGTCGAACTCTGCGCCCCGCCTGCACAGGCAGTTTCCGGCGCGGCGGTAAATGTCCTCATCGGAAGTGAACAGGAACATGACCGCAAAGAAAGCAGGCGTGTCCCGGCGCTTGCTGTGGCCCAGGTGGATTTTCACACCCTCCATGCGCTGCCGGTGGCGCTCATCCTTCCAGAGCATACCGGGGAAATCTCGGATCAGCGGTTCCAGGCGGGCCATCAGGCGCTTGTCGTGGGGAAACATCTGCCGGACCACCTCTGCATAGCCCACAACACCCGCCTCGATGCGCTCGGCCATCCAAGGGCAGCCGCAGGCGGTGCAGCCAAATTTCTTGACATACTCGGTGCAAAGTTTGCAGTCCACATCTGCCGGTGTGTATTTGAAAGTGTTGATATACATGGATACCTCCTTGTGAAAATGAAAAAGCCGGGCAAATGGATTGTCCGGCGGGTTGTGTGTATTCAGTTTTATCGCTCCTGGCTGCGCTGGCGTTTCTTCTGCCATGCCTCAAGCAGCTTGATGATGGTGTTCTCCATTTGCAGGGGCGTATAGGATTTTGGAAAATACTTGCGTATGCGTTCCCCGTCAAAGGTCAGACTGAACTTCTCCGGCTTCTTTTCCTCGGACATGATTGCCAGCATACTGTCCTCATTGAGCCGCCCGGCCTGGCTGAATTTCTTCATCCGCTGGGCCTGGGAGAGTGACGGGGTGGCCTGTTCATAGTCTATCGTAGTGACGAGCATCTGCTGCTCTTCCGGCTTGAGAGCCGCAATCTGATAGGCGGGGGAAAGGGCAATCTTTTTCTCGTCTACCATCTGCATCAGCTCCGGGACCAGGTTCGTCAGGGAAATATAGTTGCGGACGGTATCGCCGCTGACACCCATCTGCTGGCCGATCTCATCATCGCTTCTCAACTTCGCCGAAATTTTCGGCGAAGTCAAATCGTTTCGTGCGCCCTGCCGCTTGATGGCCTCCAGCTTCATCTTGTATGCCTTGGCCCTTTCGCTGGGCAGGATGTTCTCCCGCTGAAGGTTGCTGTCCACCATGATGATGGTGGCGGCGTCCCGGTCCAGGTTGCGGATCAGAACCGGCATCGTGTCCAGACCGGCCTGCTCACAGGCGTATTTGCGCCGGTGTCCGGCTACAATCTCATAGCCGCCTTCCTCGCGGGGCCGCACGATGGCAGGGACAATCACGCCATACTCTTTGACGCTCTGGATTGTCTCCCGCATTTCCTCATCGTCCCGCACCTGAAAAGGATGGTCCGGGAATGTGTGAAGGTCGGTCAGCGGCAGGCGGACCACCACTTCTTCCTGGGGTGGCTGCTGGGTAGGCGGGGCGGTTTTCTTTCGTCCCCTGGCAGGTGACGCGGGCTTGTCGCTCAATGCTTCTCACCTCCATTGAGACGCAAAAAGGAGGCCCAGCCCGGAACCTCCTTCGCATCTGATTTTGGGCATAGAAAAACGGACATCAGCAGAAACACTAATGTCCGTCAATCCATCGGCTCACAAGAGCCGCTATATTCAGTTGTCCGGCTTCACACAGGGGAGGCTCCGGCGGAGCCTGGCACACATCACGACAGTTCTCTTTGCCACTTCATTCTCTTGTCGTTCCCTGTGTTTTGCCCTTAATTTTTCCCTCATGAGCGTCCGTGAGGCCCTAAAAATGCGGTAATGTTCGATAACAGCCTATAACGCCTTCACATGGATAAATTGGCGTATTTTCAAGGATTTCCGGGGCTTTAATAACACCCGATAACGCCTCTCGGAAGGTGGTGAAATCTCAAAGGGCTAATTCTTTTTACTGAATCACATAGCTGCCAGCGGGAAGAATGGCCGTGACCCGGTTCCCTTCCTGCTGTGCCGAAATCCCGGCTTCCGCCGCCGCCACGCCATTGACGGTCAGACGGTCCAGCGACACGTTTTCCAGCACCAGATGGGCTTCTCCGTTAAAGGGCACGGCAAACCGATAGGCAAAGCCGTTTTCCACCGCTTCCCATCCGCTCTCATACCGGCCCGTAGGGGTGTTCACGGAAGCAAAGGCTTTTCCGAGACGGGCGTCCGGTTTGGGGGACAGATCCACCTTTGCAAAGCCCGGGCAGGCCTCTACCGGATTCAGGCCGCACATATCCCGATACATCCATTCTACAATGGAGCCATAGGCGTAGTGGTTCATGGAGTTCATGCCGGTACCGCTGATTTTTCCGTCGGGCAGCACCGAGTTCCACCGCTCCCAAATGGTGGTTGCGCCCATGTTCACCTCATACAGCCAGCTGGGCAGGTCTTCCTGTAAGAGCAGCGTATAGGCGGACTGGCTGTCTCCGTGTTTGGAAAGGGCGCGGCACAGCACCGGCGTTCCCAGAAAACCGGTTTTCAGGTGCATGTTGGTCCCTTTCAGCATCTCCTGCAATTCGTGCAGGTTCTTTTCCACAAAGCCCTCAGGCACCAGATCATATTGCAGCGCCAGCACCAGACCGGTCTGGGTTGCAGCGGCACAGCGGCCTGTAGCGGTAAAGTATTCCCGCTGAATGGCTTCTCGGATTTCTCCGGCCAGCCGGTCATATTCCCGGCACAGCTCGGTTTCACCCAGCACACCGGCCGCCTTGGAAACAATTTGAGCGCAGCGGAAATAGTACACGGAACACAGATAGGTGATGTCCGTGCCGCCCATCACGGCCTCCGGGTCCAATCCATAGCGGGGGCCGTCCAATGCCAGCCAGTCACCATAGTGGAACTGCACCACCTGACGCAGCCGGGTGTTTCCGGTGGAAGCATCCTCTCGCCGCAGCCATTCCAGCCAGGCTCTCATGGCCGGGAAATGCTGCCGCAGCTTTTCCACACCGCCGTTGTACAGATATGCATTCCAGGGCACAATGACACCGGCATCTGCCCAGCCGCAGGCACCCCGGGCGCCTTCTCCCAGATCCACCAGCAGCGGCGCCACATGGGGCACACAGCCGTCGGCTACCTTCTGTTCTTCCCACATATCCCGGCAGAACTTGTCATAAAAAGCGGCGCAGTCCATGACAAATCCGGCAGTGGAGCAGAAAATCTGCGCGTCGCCGGTCCAGCCCATGCGCTCATCCCGCTGGGGGCAGTCGGTGGGCACGTCCACAAAGTTGTCCTTCTGGCTCCATCTGGCGTTGAGAATCAGCCGGTTGACCTTCTCGTTGCCGGTTTCCAGCGTGCCGATTTCTTCCAGATCGGAGTAGAGGGCGCAGGCGGTGAAAGCATTGGGGTCAGGCTTTTCGCCGGGCCAGCCGGTGACTTTCACATAGCGGAAGCCGTAGAAGGTGAAGTGAGGCCGGATGTGGGCCGCTCTTCCGTCGGAAACAAACCGGTATTCACACTGGGCGCTGCGCAGGTTGTCCCGATAGAAGCACCCATCCTGCAACAGTTCGCCATATTGCAGTCGGAGCAGGGCATCTTTGGGCAGATCCACATCCATTTCCACCCAGCCGCTGATGACCTGACCGAAATCCAGCACCCATTCCCCTTTTTCCGTGTGGAGCAGGGTGGGGGTAAAGGTTTCGTGACGGGTCACGGGCAGGCTCAGACGGTCCTCCGGCTCCGCCACCGGCCGGTTCATCGGTGCTTTTTCCACAGGCAGCCAGTCCAGATCGTCTCCTTCAGGGGTATCCCATCCGGCCAGTTCCCGGCGCTGGTCGTACAGTTCGCCGTCATAGATGCTGCTCATCAGCACCGGCGCAGGGGCACACTGCCAGCTTTCATCGGTACCCAGTACCCACTCCCGGCCGTCGGCAAAGGTCACTCGCAGCTCCAGCCGCAGCAGGAACCGGTCAATGACCACTTCCCGGGGCGTGCCCGGGTCACAGGTTTCAAAGTTGCCGGGTTCTCCGCCAAAGCCGAACCGGCCCTTGACCCAGCCGTTGCCCAGCATGGCGCCAAGGGTGTTTTCCCCGGCGCGGAGAAGCTCCGTCACGTCATAGGTCTGGCGCTGCACCCATTTGTCACAGGCGGTGCAGCCCGGCGCCAGAAATTCGTTGCCTGCCTTTTCGCCGTTGACGGAAAGCTCATACAGTCCCAGTCCCACGCCGTAAACCCGGGCGGAAACCGGCTTTTCCGGCAGGGAAAAGCTCCGGCGCATCAGGGGATGGACGTCCTTTTCCAGACTGGGAGTAATCCACTCCCCGGCGAAGGGTTCATCCATTTTTCCTGTTTCAAACCATGCGGCCTTGCTGACAGCGGTTTCCCCGTTGTCGGCGCACACTGTCACCCGCCACCAGTACCGGGTTCTGGGGGAAAGGGTCAGGGGAAGAGGGCAGTCGATGGAAGACAGGTCTGCTTCTCCGGAATCCCACAGGATCTTGGAAAACATCGGGTCCGCGGCCACTTCCACCCGGGCCCACTGCTGTTTTTTGCCGGAAGCTTCCTCCACCGTCCAGGAAAGGGACGGGTCTCCCAGAGCAAAGCCCAGAGGGTTGGTCATCCGGTTGGTTTTCGTTCTTGCAATATACAAAATGACTCCTCCTTATGTGACTGCTTTCGCAAAACAGGCGGGCGGCTCCCGCC
>CAJMOI010000091.1 GCA_905215105.1 uncultured bacterium | reverse complement strand
CCTGAAAAAATGCAGGAGCTGCTGGAAGAGGTTCTGCCTCATGCCAGTATTCCGTTGATTGCACTGCCGGAAGCTGAGGATGAAGACGGCGTACCTCTTCCGCCGGATGCTTTCGCGGAAAAGTGTTCCCGGATGCTGGATGCCGGCATTCCCCTCATCGGTGGTGTCCATCTGACCGACAAGCAGATGGCTGCTGTGGGAAAACTGGATTTAAACCGCCCTATTCCGGGAGACTTCTATGAGGACGCGGACAACTATGCTGCGGCCATTGAATCGGAAGCCTTTTTCCTGGGAGAGGATATCATTTACAGTGAGCCTATGGACTGCGATGGCGGTTTGGCGGAAGATCTGATCGATATTGACGATGAAATTGCCAACGCCACGCTGGTTCGGATTGAAACCCCCGACGATGCCCAGTGGCTGGCAAAAGAAGCTGCCATGACCCGTCAGCCCATTGCGGTACAAACTAACAGTCTGCCTGTGCTGGAAGCCGCACTGCGGTACTTCCCCGGCCGTCTGATTATCGACAGCGACTGTGAATTGGACGAAGAAGTCCTGTCTCCTTTGGCTGCCAAATACGGCGCGATTTTATACTGAACCTAAAAACAGGGTGTGCTTTTGCGACCATTCGCATCGGCACACCCTGTTTCTGTTTTATTGACAAAACTCTGCCCAATGGTCAAAAAGCTCATCGTCCATTTGGAACGCCACACCGGAAATTCCGGCAAACGTCACATAGCTGTTCGAATACAGGTCTAACAGGAAGGCCACACCGTCTTCCAACTGGACAGACAGTGTTCCCAATAGGGATTCTCCAGAAACTTTTGTTTCCGGCACTGCGGGAGCACTGCACAGCGCTTCCAGAAACGGTGTGAAATCCTCCTCAATAGGCACCGAAAAACGTTGCACCTCAAACTCGGACTCTTTTTGCATTTCTGCCTGTACGCTGGTTACACGGCCTCTGGCAGAAAGAAATTTCTGAAACAAATCTTCTCCTGTGTAAAAGGTCTGACCCGATCCGCTGAAAAACAATCGCAATTTGCCCTCGTCCAGATTTTCCTGCCCCGGCATACAGAGAAGAAATTCCGGACTGTATCCCGATATCTCGCAAAAATCCCCCTGAACGCATCCGATGGCATTTTCATAGGAGAGTGATTCCTGTTCCGAAGGAGAGAGGAATTCCCCTACATCATACACCCGCATTTCCACGGTCCCCAGCCGTTTGCCTATCAGCGATTCCGAATAGGGGACGGAAACAAAGCTGTCATATTGCCTTCCATCCACCCAGAAAAACGGACAGAGAAAGCTGGTAGTAGCTGGATTAAAACCGGCGGGCGGCTCTGCCTGAGGAATGGTGACCCCTTTCCCGGGAGATCCGGAAGGCGAAGGAGACAGAGGGGCAGATACTTCTGATTCCGATGGAGAAACGGGAAGGGGATTGGAATTCAGAAAAGCAATCGACGCTCCTGTGCCTGCCAGCACCAGTATCGCCAGACAGCATAATATCCGTATTTGTCTTCTCCGCTTTTTCCCCCGTGCTCTCCTGCTTTCCGTTTCCTGTAAAAGAGATTCTTCAATGCCGCTCATCGCCTGAAAAAGATCTTCCTGTTTCATAGTGCAAATCCCTCCGTTTCCAAATACGCCTTGAGTCCTTTTCTCGTTCGGTACAGCATACTCTTTACACTGTCGCTGCTCATGTGGAAATTGGAAGCAATTTCCCGAATGGAGTCCGTGTAAAAATACCGGCTGATAAATACCTGTCTGGGCGTTTCCGGCAAGGAACAGAGATACCGGTTGATACTTTCGCTCAAACACTGGAATTCCACCTGTTCTTCCGTTGCGTGTTTGTCGGGAAGACAGTCTGACAGCTCTTCCATGGAAAGTTCCACCTGTCCGCCACCGCGCTTTTTCCGGTGATTTCTCCGAAGGTTGTCCACGCAGATTCTTCGGATTAGCTTGGCCAGATATCCCCCAAGGCTTTCCGGCTGATGAGGTGGAATGGAGTTCCACGCGCCCAACATGGCGTCGTTGACAGCGTCCTGTATGTCCTCCCTGCTATTCAGAAACCTTCCAGCAATAGCATGTAAATACCGGCCATATTTTTTTCTCGCTTCGGAAATTCCCTCTTCCTTCCGCTCTAAAAACAGAACAACAATTCCTCGATCTTCCATTTTCACCTCTCCTTTTCCCTCTACTTGTTATACTCGATGTTCCTTTCAAAAGGTGACGCAAACTGCGAAAAAAACACCAATGCTTTGCCTTTTTCTGATTGAAAATTCTTTTTTGTCTCGATATAATAAAAGAAATCATCTTAAAATTTTAACTACTGTCAGGAGGGCTGCGCCTTTATGAATTCGATCCATTCTAAAATCAACATTCTGCTGGTGGAAATCGTCAACCGCAATTTTGGCGACACCGTCATTGCAGACAATACCTATGCTTTGTTACAGCGCGCCCTTCCCCGTTCCTCCCGGGAACAATATGTCATTCACCATTATAATTTCTATTCCGAAGACGATGCCATGATTTCTGCGGCGGACCTGATTGTTTTTGACGGCGGCGGAATCATCAAATTCAAGCGGGAAAAATTTTATTTTTACATTGCGCACATACTGGAAAAAGCACAGGAACGGAATATTCCGGTTTATTTCTCCGGTGTAGGCGTGGAAGGCTATGACGAAACCGATGAACGCTGTCAAATGCTGAAAAAAGCGCTCCGCTATCCCTGTGTCAAGGGGATTTCCGTGCGGGATGATCTGGACACCCTGAAAACCTGTTATCTGGAAGGGCTGGATACTCCCTGTTATCAAGTTTGTGATCCGGCAGTTTATACGCAAACTGTTTACGATATCTCAAAATCCGCTGATTCCAACATCATTGGTTTGGGAATTGTCCGCCATCGGATTTTTGAAGACCATGATTTCCCGCAGATTACCCGGGAATTTCAGCTGGACATGTGGTGCTCCCTCATCCGGGAACTGGAAAGCCGTGGATATGGCTGGAAGCTGTTTGTCAATGGCCTGAAATCGGATTTTGATTTCGCGCTGGAAGTGTTGGACGCCATGGGAAAAAGCGCGGAAAAAGACCGCTATCTGGTGCCCCGCCCCACCGAAAGCCGGGAACTGGTGGAAACCATCGCTTCTTTCCGGGGTGTTGTGGCCTGCCGGATGCACGCTAATATCATCGCTTATTCTCTGGGTATCCCCAGTGTCGGGCTGGTATGGAACGATAAACTTACCTTCTGGGGAAAATCTATCGGCTATCCGGAACGTTTTCTCACCACAGAACACTTTACCGCCAGGGAAATTGCCGACTGTCTGGAAAGTAGCTTGAAGCAGGGCGTCCGGCAAAAAGGATGGTTTTTCCGAAACAGCGTGTACCGTCCTTTAAAACGTTTTGTCCGGCGGTATGGAAAAGCGGCTGAAAAGGCCAAAGGGGACATCGCTCCTGTCCATCAATGGAAAGACAGGCTGCTGGCCCCGGCCCTGGGCGGCTATCGCCTGCAATATTCCGGTATGAATTCCCCCGTTACCTTACAGGAAACGCTGGACGGCGGGTTTCAGTATCTGGAAGCGGATGTGCGTCTAACCACTGACGGAAAAGCAGTTTGTGTCAATGGCTGGTCGGACAAGACCTATGAAAAGCTGGGGATTTCTCCGGGAACCTATGACAAAACCGGAATGCCCTATGAAGCCTTTCTGCAATGCCGCTATTACGACGGGCACTATCCCGTCACCGATTTGGAAACGCTGCTGGAAACCCTGAAACCGGGCAAAAAACGGCGGCTGATTCTGGATATCGGCAAGCCTTCCAAAGAGCTGATTCCCCAGTATGCCTCCATACTGGGAGACCTTTTCAAACGTTTTCCGGACTGCTGGAAATTCTGCATGGTCCGGTTACAGACCCGCTATGATGTGGAATGTTTCCGGGACACAGGACTCCCCTTTTCCCTGATGTTCTATTATCCACATCGGGAAACCCGGGAAAAATACAACATCACCGTCAAGTCCGTCTCGAACTTCTGCAAAAAGCAGAAAATCAGCTGGGTTTCCATTCCGTGGGAAGCTTATGACAGGGAAACTGCATTAGAACTGTCCGCCAGCTCTTTAAAGATCTGTGTGTTTTCCTGCCGCACGGCCAGTGAGATTTTCACGGCGCTGGAACAGGGCGCTTCCCTCATCGGCAGCCCTTATCTCTCCGTCAAACAGATGTCCCTTCTATTCCCATAAAAAAAGCCGCCTGCCCTGCCGCATTTTGCGGTAAGGCAGGCGGTTCTGCTTATCATTCAAGTTTCATCCGCCGGGAAATGAATGTCTGCCAGACGGCGAATCTCGTCCAGCACCTGCATTTCCATTCGAGAGTCTTCCTGCACCCGGAACAGCTCCTGCTGCGGCGCGGTCCCCTCCATCCACTGGGCCCAGCGCGCTGCCTCATACTCCATATTATTGGAGCATTTCACCACCGGCAGTTCCTTCGGCTCCTGTCCCCGAAGATACAGAGTCATTTTCTGAGGCTGGGCGATTTTATCCAGTACCAACGAGCCGTTTTCGCCCTGAATTTCGCTGGGAAGGTGGCTGTCACAAATTTTGGAATACATCATCTGCACCTGCATATCCCCATATCCGGCAATGACAGAACCGGCGCCATCCACCCCATTGGGCAAAAAGACCGGGTCTGCGTGGAGAGTTTTGGGAAGGCCAAACAGCCGCACCATGGGATGGACACAGTACACGCCCAGGTCCATCAGGGAACCGTTGGAAAGCTCCGGCTTGAAGGCATTTTCGATGATTCCGTTCCGGTAATTGTCATACCGGGAGGAGTACTGACAGAACTGGAAGCTGGCCTGACGAAGTTTTCCCAGCAGGGGCAGAGTTTCTTCCAGGACGGCCATTTCCGGCGTAAACACCGAGCGCATGGCTTCAAAGAAAATCACGCCGCAGCGGCGGGCAGTTTCCAGCATTTTTTCATATTCCGCCAGATTGGAGGCCACAGGCTTTTCACACAGCACATGCTTGCCCGCCTCCATCATTCGGATGGACTGGTCACAGTGGCAACAGTTGGGGCTGGCAATATAAACCGCCTGTACCTCCGGGTCAGCTGCCAACGCTTCCAGCGAATCATAAAACCGCTCTGCGCCGTATTCCGCTCCAAAAGCCCGGGCTTTTTCCAGACTGCGGGAATAAACAGCAAAGAGCTTCAATTCCGGCACTTTTGCGGCTGCTTCCAGAAAGGTGCGCACAATTTTTCCCGTTCCGATAATAGCGTACTGAATCATGGTCATTTCTCCTTTTCCTTGTCCGATACCGCTTTTAATATATCCAGCAGCGTTCCCGCCGCCCCCACATGATAATTGGCAAAGGCAAACAATCCCCGTCCGGATTGGTCCACTGCAATGGCCAGCGGCAGCCGCTCATCTCCCACATGAAGCGCTCTCCGCAGGGAATGCAGTTCTCCCCGGTCTCCACAGAAAAACAGCCGGGTTTCCGGAAGCACGTTTATGGCTTGCTGCAACCGGGGATTTTCCGCGGCCTTTTTGTCAAACAGAACAAAAGCCACCGGAATTTTCCGCTGCTGATACCGGTCCCGCAGGGCAATCAACTCATTCAGCAAATGCTCTGTGGGTTCTTTTCCCGGTTCCACAAAAGCCAGCAGAAACGCCCGTCCACTCCACAAAGACTGCGTTTTCTCTCCCATAGATTCCAAATCGGGCAAAGGCAGGGAAGCAAACCGAAGCTTTTCCAAAATCCGGTCGGGACGCAGGGCGATGGGCAGCACGGTTTCCTCTCCTGCTTCTACCCGGGGGTAATAGGCCCGCACCAAAACCGAACCGTCAATCTGGCGTGCGCTGGTCAGAATACGGTAATCTCCGGCCTCCACAGACAGAGTCTGCCGGTCTTTCAGCACGTCTCCCCACAGAGTCAGAGACTGGTACACACCGTCCAGCAGACGAGCCACGGAATACTGTTCAAAATAGTTCATCTCCCGACCGCTTTTGTTCACCAGTGTCAGAAGTCCGGTTTCTCCAGAACCCGCCTCCCCGGCATCGACGGTCAGCGCTTTTCCCGCCGGCAAAGACAGGAATCGGTCCCCTTCTCCGTATTCCGGCACACCGGTTGCAGGATTCAGCCGGGCCGGAAATCCCAAAGCCCGGCACACGGCCACATAAGTGAGCTTCAGAGAATGGGAACCACAGACCCCGCACTGCAGCACAGCGCTGGGATCTGCCACGACATCGCTGTAGTCAAAACCGTCCAGCAGCCGAATATGCCGCTTTAGATACAGGGCAACTTCACAGGCATTGGGGAACGAAATTCCCTTTTCGGCAAAAAAGCGCTGAATTTTCCGGCGCACAGGCAAAATCATTTCATTGTGGATTCTTGGAGATAGAACCCCTTCTGCATACAGAGCGGGAGAAACCTTCTGCCGGTATTCCTTGGAACATTCCAGATATTCCGCCAACACAGCCGCCGTACTGTCCACAAAATCCTTTTCTCTGAGGGTAGAAAACAGCTGGGACTTTTCCTCGTCGGAAAAACGGCTGTCATGCAGAAAAGCCGCTATCTCCGGGAAATTTCCCCGGCTGCACACAAGTACCCGGACAAATTCTTCTCCGCCCCGTCCTTGCAGCTCTGCCCTGGCGGTTTCCTCGGTATACCAATCTGCCTCCCGCTCTCGCCGCAGCGTTTCACAGTGAAGCAGGCGCTTCTCGTGCAGAGCTTCCAGTTCCGGTGAAACCGCCGCCGTTTCGGGAATTCTCTCTTCCGGAGGGACCATCTCGAATTCCTCCACGCCATTTCCCGCAAAAACGGCCTCGTCCATGGAAACCGTCACCGCGCTTTCCTTTCGCAAGTCCACCAGCCGGTTGCAGTATTTTCCATTCTGACTGACATGAAGATACAGGGAGCCTTTTCCCGCCAGCAATTCCACCGTGCCGTCCTCTCCCGTCACGGCCGTATGAAGAGGATACAGCTCTGCATAGTTGAGCAGCTCAAACCGCACTCGGGCTCCGGACAGGGGCTTTCCGCCCAGCGTGACCAGAACCCGCAGACGGCAGGCAGGCGCGTACACAGAAATATTGTTTACTGTAGTATATATTGGCGTCTGTTCCACCATTTCTTCTCCCGGAACCATGGGAGAAAAGGCCCGAGAATGAACCAGCACTGCCCGGGAAGCGGCGGAAGTAAACCAGCCTTTATCCAACACCGGCTCCGGCTCACAGGCCCCCAGATAATGCCATCCGTCTCCGTTCCAGACTTCCACCCAGGCGTGGTTATCGTCACAGTGAGCCCACCGGGGCGCATAGCACTGCCGGGCCGGAATTCCCACACTGCGCATGGCCTCCACCGTCAGGGTGGATTCCTCTCCGCACCGTCCATATCCCCGGCGAAGCACCGTCATAGGGGATGCGGTGCGGTCATCAGTGGCCTGATAGGTGGCCTTTTCATAACACCAGTAATTGACTTCCAGTGCGGCTTCTTCCATGGTTTTCCCTTGAATCCGGGGAAACAGCTCGTCACAGAAGGCTTTCCGATGGGGTTCAATGGCTTCATTATTTACCCGGTAAAACAGGACATAATTGCGGAACAACCCTGCGGGAATGCTCCCACCATAGGGAAGGGTACGGCGTGTCCAAAGGGCGTGGCGTACTTCTCCGGCAATCACTGAAAGATCGGCGGAGATCAGGTCACTGAGAGGCATACTGCCCACTACAAAGCACAGGGCCTGTCTCTCCTCTTCTTCCAGAGACGAAAGAAGCTGCTCGATTTCTTCCCGGCGCGCCGGACAGCGTTCCAGCGCCTGACGGCAACGGATTTGCGTGGTTTCCCACTCCTGCGGGGTAAATAATGATTCCATTTTCAGGTCCTCCTGACTGTGGAAAAGGGTCTGCACGAAAGGAAAGCTGGAAACGCTTCCCCTGTACC
>CAJMOI010000090.1 GCA_905215105.1 uncultured bacterium | reverse complement strand
AAGGCCGCAAACTGCTCCTGCGGGCCAGAACCCGCTCTTTTGTCAACCGGAACCAGTCGGCACTGCTGGGCAAAAAGGTGGCAAAGGGAACCTTTGAATGACAAACAGCCCCGAGCAGGTTCACAAAGAATCTACGCGGGGCTGCTCTGTTTTTTCTCTTTATCAGGCCTGATTCATGCTCTCCACTGCGGCAAGCTGCTTTTCAATGGCTGGCCGGTCTGCCAGCCACTCGGTAAAGGCGGAAGCACTTCCCGCCGCAACGCCCAGCCGAAGGGCAGTTTCATAGTCTCCGGTTTTCAGCCATCCGGCCAGAAAACCCGCTACCATCGAATCTCCGGCGCCCACGGAATTGATGACTTTTCCGGAAGGGGCCGGCAGGAACCACTCCCGGCCGTCCTCCGCCCGGAGAAATGCGCCGTCTCCGGCCATGGACACCAGCACATTCCGCGCGCCTTTTTCCTGCAACTGCCGGGCACACTGGGAGATTTCCTCTGTAGTGTGAAGGGTTCGGCCAAACAGTTCCCCCAGCTCCAGATGGTTGGGCTTAATGAGAAATGGATGATAGGGCAGCACCCGCAGCAGCAGTTCGCCCGAGGCGTCCACTACGGTCTGAAGCGCCTGCTTTTCTACCCGCTGGAGAATCTGCTGGTACAGGTCCGGCGGCAATGAACCGGGAATACTGCCGGCCAGCACCAGAAAATCCCCTGCTTTCAGCGTTTCCAACCGGCGAAACAGCTGCTCTACATGGCGGGATTCCAGCTTCGGCCCCTGTCCATTGATTTCCCCTTCCTTCCCCGCTTTGATCTTCACATTGATGCGGGAAAAGCCCTCTTCTACCGGGATAAAATCCGTCTCGCAGCCTGCGTTTTCCATCAGCCGCTGGATTTCTTTTCCCGTAAACCCGGCGGAAAACGCCAGCGCACGGCTGGGAACCCCCAGATTGGCCAGCACCACCGACACATTCAGCCCTTTGCCGCCGGGAACAATGCTCTCTTTTTCCGTGCGATTCAGCTCGTCGGGCAAAAAGCGGGGCAGATACACCAGATAATCCAGCGCCGGATTAAAAGTCACCGTCACAATCATGATAAAGCCTCCTTTTTCTCATTCCGTTTCATAGGGCCAGGTGTTGATTCCTCCAAACTCGTAAACACCGGTATATCCCAGTTCCGCCAGCGCTGCGGAAGCGGTTTTGCTCCGGTTTCCGCTGCGGCAATACACCAGAACCACCGAGTCCTTTTCCGGAATCACGGCGGCGGCCGTCTCCTCCGAGATGGTTCCCACCGGCAGCAGTACCGCGCCGGGAATATGGCCGCTGTCGTACTCCTCCTGTTCCCGCACATCCAAAATAATTACGTCCTGGGTATCCATCATGGTTTTGGCTTCCTGCTGGGAAATCTGCTCATAGGAATGGCTGGCCGATTCATTTCCGCCGCATCCGCTCAACAGCAGCAAAACCGAAAAAATCAATGGCAGGATTCGTTTCATGCACGCATCTCCTTTATGGCTTGGCGCAGTCATTGCGCCCGGTTCTTTTTTCTGATTATAGCCTGAACCACCGGGAAAGTCAAAGGCCATTCATTCACATTATGTTCATAATTTTGGTCTATCATGCTATCAGATTTGAAAACAGAAAGGTACGGTGCTCTCATGAGTCAGTTTCAAAAAAGAGATACCTTTATTCCCTATAATGTGCCCGACATTACCGACGCGGAAATCAACGAGGTAGTCGATACCCTGCGTTCCGGCTGGCTGGCAAAAGGCCCCAAAACCATCGAGTTTGAAAAGCGGTTTGCCGACTATCTGGGGGCAAAACACGCCGTTGCGGTGAACTCCTGCACAGCTGCCCTTCATGTGTCCCTGCTCAGTCAGGACATCGGCCCCGGCGATGAAGTCATCACCACCCCCATGACCTTCGCTTCCACGGCCAGCACCATCATCCACACCGGCGCAACTCCTGTTTTTGCCGACATCGATTACCGCACCGGCTGTATTGACCCGGACGAAATCGAAAAGAAGATCACCCCGAAAACCAAGGCCATCGTGCCGGTACATTACAGCGGACAGGTGTGCGACCTGGATCGGATTTATGAAATCGCGGACAAGCACGGCCTGTATGTTTCCGAGGACGCCGCTCATGCCCTTTGGAGCCGCTATAAAGGCCGTCTCATTGGAAACCAGCTGCGGGGCGCTGCTTCCTACAGCTTTTACGCCACCAAGAACCTGTGCACCGGTGAAGGCGGTATGCTGGTAACAGACCGGGATGACATTGCCGAGCGGGCCAGAATTCTCACCAGCCACGGCATGAGCCGCAACGCCTGGAACCGCTATGCCAAGGGCGGCACCTGGAAATACGACATTGTCGAGCCGGGCTTCAAGTACAATATGTTCGACATTCAGGCAGCGCTGGGTCTGCACCAGCTGGCACGTCTGGAAGAAATGCAGGAAAAACGCCTGTCTATTGCCGCCAGATATCAGGAAGCCTTCTGCAAAATGGATGCGCTGGATATGCCGGAAGTGCCGGAGTACACCACCCACTGCTGGCATCTGTATGTGATGCGGATTCGTCCGGAGATGCTGACCATTGACCGGGACCAGTTCATCGTGGAGCTGAACGAGCGCAATGTGGGCACCAGCGTTCACTTTATCCCCGTTCACCTGATGAGCGCTTACCGCAGCCGGTTCGGCTATCAGGAAGGCGATTTCCCCAACACGGAAAAGCACTTTGACCGGATTATCTCCCTGCCCCTGTACCCCACCATGACCGACGAACAGGTGCAGTACGTCATCGATGCAGTGGCGGATATCATCGAAAAGTATCACCGCTGAGAACCACCAGAACAGACAGAATCCCCGAAGCGGTTCCTTGACAGGACGGCTTCGGGGATTTTCTTTGCAGATGACAGGGACGGGTCAGGAGTTTTTGTCCACCTGATGGAAGGTTTTCAGGTTGCCGGTCTTATTGCTGCGCTTGGCCAACTCTGCTTCCACTTCTTCCAAAGTGATGCCCTCGTTGACCATCAGCACCATCAGATGATACAGCAGGTCGGAAATTTCCAGCACAGTTTCATTGTTATCCCCGTTCTTCGCGGCGATAATCACCTCGCTGCACTCTTCCCCGCACTTTTTCAGAATTTTATCCAGCCCTTTTTCAAAAAGATAGCAGGTATAGGAGCCCTCCTGCTTTTCTTCCTTGCGGCTGACAACGGTTTCATACAAAGCCTGTAATGCGTTGTTCATGGGGCTCATTCCTTTCTGTTACTGATTCCAGATATTTTTAAAGAAACAGCTGTGGGAACCGGTGTGGCAGGCGTTTCCGGTCTGGATGACCTTCACCACCAGCGCGTCGTCGTCACAGTCTGCGTGAATGGAAACCACTTTCTGCACATGGCCGGAGGTTGCGCCCTTGTTCCAGAGGGTCTGGCGGCTGCGGCTGTAGAACCAGGTGTAGCCGGTGGCAAAAGTGCGTTTCAAAGACTCCCGGTTCATATAGGCCAGCATGAGGATTTCACCGGTAGCGGCTTCCTGCACCACTGCGGGAATCAGGTCGCCCTTCTGAAAATACTGCTCCACAAAATCGTCCATGGCCTCTTCGGAGTGCATGTGCTTACCGGAAATCCGGTGTGCAGCCAGCACGGCGGTTTTCAGATCCAGCGAACCCGCATACAGAGACTTTCCACAGATGGCTCCGTACAGGTTCAGCTCATGGAGGTCAATGATGTCTTTCAGATTGCTCACACCGCCGCTGGCGATGATGTTGCAGGAAACCGCGTTGTTGATTTTATCCAGCATGACCAGATTGGGGCCGTTGAGCATCCCGTCCCGGGAGATATCTGTGACAATCAGATACCGGACGCCGATATCCTCCATGCGCTTGGCCATTTCCAGATAGTCCACATCGGAGGTCTCCAGCCAGCCTTCCGCGGCGACTTTTCCGTCCCGGGCGTCAATGCCCACGGCGATTTTCTTGCCGTATTTCTGCACGGCTTCTTTCACAAATTCGGGACTTCTCAAAGCGGCAGAGCCCAAAATGATTCTCGACACGCCGTTTTGCAGGTAATACTCCACGGTGTTCATGTCCCGGATACCGCCGCCCACTTCCACATGCATCTGGGTATCCTTTACAATTTCAAAAATGGTGCTGTCATTCAGGGGCTTTGCGGCTTTTGCGCCGTCCAGATCCACCACATGGAGCCAGCGGGCTCCGGCATTGGCAAAACGCCGGGCTGTCTCCACCGCATTCTCGGCAACCTTCTGTGCAGTGGCATAATCACCCTGATTCAATCGGACACACTGTCCTTCATGGAGGTCAATGGCAGGTAAAATAACCATACAGTCTTCCTTTCCCGGCGGTCCAGCCGCCGAATCCGTTCCCACCGTGTGGGACTGGCAGATTTTCTTTTCTTTCTTCTCTTTTCAATTGGCAATTTCTGTATTCAGTATATCATAAAATTCCCTTGGTGGAAAGTACCCCGCCGCCGCTGAGGGCTGTTGCTTCCCGCAATGCATGGGCCGCCGCCTTGAAAAGGGCCTCGATCATGTGATGGGAGTTTTTGCCGTACTCCACCCGCAGATGCAGCGTCATTCCGGCGTTAAAGGCCAGCGCCCGGAAAAACTCCTCGGTCATGCAGGTGTCAAAGTCCCCCACCCGCTCTTCCGGGAATTCCCCCTGGAACACCAGAAACGGACGCCCGCTGATATCAACGGACGCAAAGGCCAGAGCTTCGTCCATAGGCACGAAAAAGCTGCCGAACCGGCAGATTCCGCCTTTATCCCCCAGCGCTTTGGCAAAAGCCTGTCCCAGCACAATGCCGGTATCCTCAATGGTATGGTGACAGTCCACATACAAATCGCCCTCTGTGTGGACCTTCAGGCCAAAGCCGCCGTGAACGGCCAGCGCTGTGAGCATGTGGTCAAAAAAGCCGATGCCTGTCTCAATCTCCACCGAGCCGCCGTCCAGTGAAACCGTCACGCTGATGTCCGTTTCCCTGGATTTTCTCGCCGCTTGTGCAATGCGTTCCATGTCTCTGCCCCCTCTTTATCTGGTGAAAAATTCTTGCAGCGCGTCCAGCACCGCCCGGTTTTCCTCACGGGTTCCGGCGGTAATTCGCAGATACCCGGCAAACTTCCGGATGGCGATGCCCTTTTCCAGCATATACCGGAAAATCTCCGCATACTTGCCGGTGCGGATAAACACAAAATTGGTGTCACTCTCAAAAACTTCCATTTCGCCGGGGAACCTTTCCGCCAGCGCCTTTACGCCGTCCAGCAGCTCCTTTTTGGAAAGGAGGATTTCGGCCAGCGCGGCTTTGGATTCCTCTTTCCGGCGAAGAAGCGCAGCTCCGGCCGCCTGAGTAAAGGAGTTCAGATTATAGGGAGACTTCACCGCTTTCAGTGCGTTGGTCAGCGGCAGTGCGCCCACCGCAAACCCCAGCCGCAGGGCAGCACCGCCAAAGGCCTTGGAGCAGGTGCGGAGAATCAGCAGGTTATCATACTGGTCGAACTCCGACAGCAAGCTCTGATCCCAGAAGTCCATATAGGCTTCGTCCAGCACCACCAACGCGTCAATCGATGTAATCAGCCGCCGTACTTCTTCCCGGCCCAGTCCCAGTGAAGTGGGGTTACAGGGATTGGAGAAAATCAGCAGCTTGATGTCCTTTTCCCGGCACACTCGGATGACTTCATCCACGTCAATCCGCAGGTTTTCCGGCTTTTGCAGGGTGACGGGCACGCCTTCCGCAATAACGCCATAAAAGCGGTACATGGAGAAATCCGGCTCCAGTGTCAGGAAAGCGTCGCCCTTTTCCAGAAAGGAATTGCAGATAATGGAAATCAGCTCATCAGAGCCGTTACCGGCGGTAACGTTCTCCACGGGAACCTGATAGTAGTCGGCAAAGGCTTTGCATACCTCGGTGGAAAGGGGGTCGGGGTAGCGGTTCAGCACCAGCTCCGATGCAATGTGAGCAAACTCCTGCCGAAGATCCTCCGGCAGGCCAAAAAAGGACTCGTTGGCGTCCAGCCGGACGGCATATTCCCCGGAAATGGGGTCATAGGGCTTTAGATTGCGGATTTTCTCGTTGAGCTGGTACATGGTCTTCCCTCGTTTCAAATATATTACAAATTGTGCGCTTCTTCGTTGCTCTTGAGGTTGGCACGGGTTTGGTTATGCGTATTTTGGGGTTCAGCGCTCTGTTTGCTCGCGCTGCCCTTGGCAGCTCTTGTTGTTTTGCGTAAACAGTTATCCTTTTACGAGCTCGCTTACGCTTCGCTTTTTGGGGGCTCCTCGCCCCAGTTCTCGCCTGCCGGCTCGGTCGGTGTTCAACGTTTGCCACTGGCAAACAACACCCCTCGCCAAAGGGGATAATCCCCTTTGGAAACCGTATACCGCTCCGCGCCGCTTTAAAAGTCCTTTTTCCGCACCTGAATGGAATTGGCATGGGCGGTCAGACCCTCGGTTTCGGCCAGACAGATAATGTCCTCCGCCGCTTCTTTCAGAGCCGGTTTGGTGTAATAGATAAAGCTGGATTTCTTCACAAAGCTGTCCACCGACAGGGGCGAGAAAAACCGCGCCGTACCGCTGGTGGGAAGCACATGGTTCGGGCCTGCAAAATAGTCGCCCAGCGGTTCGGGGGAATAGTTGCCCAAAAACACCGAACCGGCGTTGTCCATCCGCCCCACATACTCCATGGGGTTCTCACAGCAAACTTCCAAATGCTCCGGAGCAAGGTCGTTGGCAAACTCCACCGCTTCGTCCATGGTTTCGCAAACAATAATCGCGCCAAAATTCGTGAGGGCTTCGTCGATAATGTCCTTTCGGGACAGGGTGGCCATTTGCTTTTCCAATTCCTGCACCGTTTCCGCCGCCAGCTGTTCGCTGGTGGTGATGAGGATGGAGGAAGCCATCCGGTCATGTTCTGCCTGAGACATCAAATCTGCCGCCAGATAGGCGGGCTTTGCCGTTTCGTCAGCGACAATCAGAATCTCACTGGGGCCTGCAATCATATCGATATCCACCGTGCCGTACAGCTGCTTTTTCGCCGTGGCTACAAAGATATTGCCCGGGCCCACAATCTTGTCCACCTTGGGAACCGTTTCGGTGCCAAAGGCCAGCGCTGCCACTGCCTGTGCGCCGCCCATGAGGAACACCCTGTCCACACCGGCCACCAGCGCGGCTGCCATAATGTCCGGGTTGGGCTTGCCGTTTTTGGCAGGAGGCGTCACCATGATGATCTCCCCTACCTCGGCGATTTTGGCGGGGATGGCGTTCATCAGCACAGAGGACGGATAAGCTGCCGTGCCGCCGGGTACATAGATACCCACACGATGCAGGCCGCGCACCCGCTGGCCCATCATCACGCCGTTTTTCTGGGTGGTGAGCCAGCTCTGCTGCTTTTGCCGCTGGTGGAAGTCCCGGATATTGGCGGCGGCTTTTTCCAGCGCGGAAAGGAACTTGGGGTCGCACTGGGATGCCAGCTCTTTCAGCTCTTCTTTGGAAATCTCCGTCTTTTCCGGAGCTTTGCCGTCAAACTTTTCCGTATAGGCACGCACCGCAGCATCGCCGTTTTTCCGCACGGTTTCGATGATTTCGGCCACAATGCCGTCTACTTTCCGGTCGTTTTCTCCAATACGCTCTTTCAGCTTTTCAATAAATCCACGGCAGACTTCCGCGCTGCCGGTTACGGTTTGAATCACAGGAATACCTCCTTACTAACAAGCATTACAGCATTTTATTTTGTTTGAATGGCCTCTTCCATTTTTGCAGAAAGAGCTTCAATCTCCTGCTTGCGCAGCTTCATGCTGGCAGTGTTCACGATCAGCCGGGCGGAAATATCCGCTACCGTCTCCTTTACTTCCAGCCCGTTTTCCTTCAAAGTGGAGCCTGTCTCTACAATATCCACGATGGCATCGGAAAGCCCCAGCAAAGGCGCAAGCTCCACGGAGCCCTCGATTTTAATGACCCGAACG